>JANYKD010000392.1 GCA_025361735.1 Phycisphaerales bacterium | reverse complement strand
TCCATTTTGGCTATCCGCCGTTGATGCGGAGCATGTATCAAGATGGGGGAACGGAGCTCGCCGCCATGTTCGGGCGCGTGAAGGCGATGGGACTGGGCACGAGCCTGGATATGGCCGATCCTGACGCTGGCTCTGAGGCCGGCAAGGTCGACTGGCTGTCGCTGCTGACCAAGGTCCTGCCACACGTAGATGTGTTTGTCCCCAGCATCGAGGAACTGCTCTACATGATTGACCGGCCGACTTGGGATCGGCTGATGCAGAAGGGGCGGATCAACATCGCCGCCGACATCACGCTGCCGATGCTGCGTGAACTGGCCGGCCGACTGATTTCCATGGGCACGGCCGTGGTCATGATCAAGCTGGGCGACCAAGGCGCTTACATGCTGGTAAGCACCGACATCGAGCGCATCCGCAACATGGGCCGAGCCTGTCCTTACGACATCCTGGCGTGGATCGGGCAGGAAGTCGCCGAGCCGTGCTTCAAGGCTCGTGCCGTGGTCGGCACCACCGGATCAGGCGATTGCACCATTGCCGGCTTGCTGGCGGCGGTATTGCGCGGGATTGCCCCGCACGAATCGCTGCCGTTCGCGGTGGCGGTCGGGGCGTGCAGCGTGGAAGAGGCCGACGCCATCAGCGGCGTGCCGCATCTGCTGGATGTCGAGCAGCGGATTGCCGCCGGCTGGGAGAGACTTCCCAGCGCCATCGTTCCATTGACTGATGAGGCGGCTGCATCCTTTGGCCCCAAGTCGGTGATCCGTCCTCGCACTCCCAACGAGGTTCGCTAAGATTCTGCCTTGATGCCTGACGTGCTGATGACATCTGCCCTGGTTGCCGCCGCGCTGGCTGGCAGCGCGAGTCTGACGTTGTACGCGACGTTCGTGCCCCAGAGCGCTATCTGGGGGAGGAACATCTCGCGTGGACCGTCGAGCGATCCGCCTCGTGTCGCCATCACCTTTGACGACGGTCCCACCGAACCCTACACCAGCCAGGTGCTGGATATTTTGCGTGAACTGGAGGTCAAGGCGGCGTTCTTCATGATCGGGAGCAACATCGAGCAGGCGCCCGACGTGGTCCGTCGCGTGGCGGACGAGGGCCATCTGATTGGCAATCACAGCTACACCCACGGCCATGGCGGCGTGATGCGCGGCGGGGCCTACTGGCAAGCTGAGATCGACCGCACCGATCAGGCAATCCAGCGGATAATCGGGCAGCGTCCGTCTCTATTTCGCCCGCCGATGGGCATGAAGACATGGCTCATCGCCAAGGCCCTGCGAGAACGTTCTCATACGATGATCACTTGGAGCCAGCGGGCCATGGATGGGGTGCCGACGACGCCGCAGCGCATATTGGGGCGTCTGGTTCCCAGAGCGAGGGCCGGGGATATTATCGCGTTGCACGATGGGGTGGATCCCAACCACCACCGCACGCCGCACGCTACTGTTGAGGCGCTGCGACCGCTGATTTTGGCGCTGCGGGATCGCGGGCTCGGGATCGTGCGCCTGGATGAACTGCTGGACCTTCCCGGTTTGAGGTCCCACGCGTGAGTTCTGGTATGCAACTGATCGAACAGATCCAACTTCATGGGAGGGACCGGCCGGACATCGTGGCGATCCGTCAGGTGGATGCGCCCCAAGGTCGCGACCGCCATCTGACTTGGGGCGAACTGCCGGAGCGTATTGGCTCCGTGGCCCGCTCGTTGCGGCAGAATCTGCCGCCGGGTGCGGTGGTCATGCTTTGCTTGAGTAATCGGCCCGAGTTCTGGGTGGCGTATTTCGCTTGCCTGTCGGCCGGGCTTACGGTGTTCCCGATTGCCACGGACATGGTGCAGGCCGAGTTCGAGGCTGCCGTGGTGCGAGGCGGGGTTGCGGCTCTGGTAATGGAGCAGCCAGGGCGGATTCAGCCCGACGGCGCATTCCCGCGGCGACTGGATGTGCCGGCGCTGGGCGATCGACTCGCGGTGTTTGCAGTATCAAATCCGGCGGCCACCCAACCGGGCGCGGGCCTGATGCTTGCCAGTTCGGGCACCACCGGTGATCCCAAGACCGTCTGGCGCAACGCCGCCGCCCTCGATGCAGTCGCGTCCAATATGGTCGAGGCCATTGGTTTCTCGCCGGCCGACCGGGTCATCACGGGCGTGCCCTTATGCCATTCCTACGGAGGTGAGCACGGTGTGTTGGCCCCGGTCTGGGGGGGATCGACGGTGCATGTCTGCAACGGCATCAACCTGTCCATTCTCACGCGCGAACTGCGCGGCGGGGCGACGATACTCCCCGGTGTGCCATTTCTGTTCGACATCATGGGCCAGACCGCCGATGACATCGGCGCGCTGACGCACCTGCATCAGGTATTCTCGGCCGGGGCGCCCCTGCCGGCCGCCGTGCAGGAGCTCTTCACGCGGCGTTTCAACAAGCCCATCGGGCAGATCTACGGCGCGACGGAATTCGGCACGGTCACGTTCAACGATCCCGCTCGCGAGGGATTCGATCCCGCCAGTGTCGGTCCGGGCCTGCGGGGCGTCTCGATCCTCATTCTCGATGCCGACACGCCGGATGTGGCCCGGCCGCTGCCAGTCGGAGCTGAGGGGCAGATCGCCGTCCGCGCCCCATCCATGCTCTGCCATGTGCTCGCCCAGCAGGAGAGTCCGTTTCACGACGGCTATGTCCTTAGCGGCGATCTGGGGAGGGTCGACTCGTACGGCGCGCTGACGGTGACCGGCCGGCAGCGACTTCTCATCGATGTCGGCGGACGAAAGGTGAACCCGATCGAGGTCGAGCAGACGCTCACCGCCCATCCAGCCGTGGCTGACTGTGTGGTGGTCCGCGTCGAGGTGAGCCAAACGGTGAATCGGCTCAAGGCGGTAGTCACGCTGCGCAACCCGCAGGCGCCGTTCTCGCCGGAATCGCTTCGGGAGTTTGCCCGGCAGCGGCTTTCAGCGTACAAGATTCCCCGCCTGATAGAGGTCCGGCCGGCGCTGCCGCGCACGGCCCTGGGAAAGGTACTGCGTCATCTTCTGGAGACCGAACAATAATGTCTAAAAATCGTCGAGTCTGGCTCTGGTTGGGCTTGTTTTTGACTATCAGCGTGGCGGGATCGGGCTGCCGCCCGCAGGCGGCCATTCCACGCTACCACTGGACCGACGATCGCGCCGCCATACAGGAACTGGCCGCGCGGGCCAAGCGAGTCAAGACCTTTGTGGGCGAAGCCACGGTGAGACTCCAGCGCAGCAACGGCGATAGCGTTCGACTGGATTCAGTGATTGTGGCGGAGTTCCCCAGCCGGGTGCGGCTGCGTGCATGGAAATTCGGGCAGGCCGTGCTGGACCTGACCATGACGCCGCAAGGCACGTGGATGGTCCGTCCGGAAAATCCGTCCCGACGCGAGCGTGTGCTGCCTGCCAGCATCAGTGCGGCGCAGTTTGCGCGGGGCTGGGCGATGGTGTCAGGCGACCTCGCTGACCCCAGTGCGATCACAGTTCTGAAGGTCGATGCCGATACCGTGTCCCTACAGCGGGACCTCGATACCGGCATGCGGATGCTGACCGACGTGAACCGCGGCAACCTCACCATTTCGCGTCAACGCCTGCTTGACCCCGACGGCAAGGAGCGCTTTACTCTTGTTCAAGATCGCTACAGCATGTTCGGCGATATTGTCTGGCCCATGCGTCTTACGGCCATTAGCGAGCAAGGCACGATCATCGTCGAGTTCGACAATGTCCAGTTCAATACCTCGCCCGCACCCGGAGCCTTCACGCCGCCCAGCCGCGCGGAAAAACTGCCATAAATGATTCGCCGCAGCCCCAACAGGGTGCGGCAGCCATGGGGGAAAATACAGCAAGCTCTGGAAAAACAAAGGGGCCTGGATTCGTTATTCACATTACACCACATCTTTTGACACTGCCGCCTTCCGAGGACCGCCCCGAGGATGCATTGCCGATTCAAGGCCCAACGGCTCCACCCTTGCCCCCGTCCACCTTCGTCGCCATACCGACAACCACCCTTCCCACTCCGCCGACCCTCCCCGCCGTGCCCCAGTGCCGACACCCCAGACGCCGTTGCCAATTTGTCGGCCTTGGGCGATTAAACATCGGTAGGCACATTGCAGTGGCATGCGAGTGTTGTTGGATGATCCGGCGGTCTGGCTACCCCGTATGCGGGAACCGCTGTTGGCCGGTAAGTGAAAAGGCGGTCGAGGGCCTCGGACTGCGGTGGAGCGGTGTGGGCGCGAGGCACCCGAAGGTTGGCCAGGGCGGCCGGCCCTATTTTGGCGCGGCACGGGGTGCTGGTCGAAACTTGAGGGCACTCTCCATCCCCGCCGGGATCGGCTTGCCCTGGCGCGTTAAGCGTTAGCGCGGTTGGGGATTCATTGGCCTTGCGCACGGCGCGCCCCAGTGCTCGTCGGGATGGCTTCGATGCTGGTTTCGTGTTCGATCTCTTTTCCCGCGGCGTAGAAGCGGGTGCGTAGTTGGCTGGCGGGGCTGAAGCGGCAGACGATCTCCGGCAGGGGAGCTGAGCGTCGGGCGGAAAAATACAGTTCGTTGGCGTCAAACAGCCTGCCGGCAAGATTCGAGAAGTAGACGCTGGTGTCCTTCTCGGTGGCCCACTTGATCTGGCCACGGGAGTATTGGATGTGGACATTCACCTGGCGGACCGTCTGGCGGAACGAGAGGACGTCCTTCACGGGCTTGGCGTGTTCGTCCAGGGCGATGAGCATGTCGCCCAGCACTTCCTGGCGCTCGATGTAGGTGGCTTCGGGGCTTGGTCGCAACGACGCAACGAAGGCCAAAAATTTGGCCTGAAACCCTTCATAGTTGGCGGAGAACGCCGTCTCGAAGGCGGTCTTGCTGTCGGTTCCGGCGCGGATGAGTTCAAACATGCGGCTCAGGCGCTCGCGATAAAGCGGCTTGCCGGTTGGGTCGGCGGCAGTGACCAGAAAATGCACCATGGCCCACGCCTGGTTGTATTGGGTGGCGCCGCGTGTCTCGCCATGTGACTTGAGCGCGCGAGCCCAATCGTCGGGGCTCATGGCCATGAAGTCGCCGAAGGGCACCAGGCGTCGCGCTTTGATGTCGGCCTGCAACTGTCGAAGCCGGCGCGGCGGCACCTGGCCCAGCCAGAAGTGGCCGTCGACCCATAGCCCCTCTTCATAGTATTGGGCCATCCCTTCGTTGAGCCAGATCGGCAGCCGATCGCTGATGGACAGGTAGGCGAACTGGTGGAACGCCTCGTGCTGTAAGGTGCGACGCAGGGCATCCCGCCCCTGCGTTTCCAGAAACGCCGCCAGCACATTCTTTCCAGGCAGGAAGACCCCGCCCGTGCTCCGTAGATGCCTGCCGGTGAAGCTGAGGTAGTCGGCACGTTTGGCGAACAGGTAAACCTGCGATGGCGGCCCGGCATTGTCGCCGGGAAACCGTCCGCCGTAGACAACATGCATCGCGTCCATCCGCCGGGCCAGATCCTGCGCGACACCGGCGTCCAGATCCGTGTGGATCAGGTAATACTGCGAACGGAAGGTTCGGACCGGAAGCGCCTGAGCCTGATGGGCGGCGATGAGGATCGTCGCCAGGAGCATGCCGAGGATGGTTTGCTGCAGCCGCATCATGATCAACGGTGGCACTTTGCCAATTCCGGCGATAATACGCAAGCCCAGCCGCGGCGGATGGCGACGGGCAACGCACCGGGCATTTGCACTTCCTACGACGCCTGCAAGAATGGCAGCCAATGACCACTTTGGCAATTCAACCCGGCCTGCTCGTGATCCTGGGGGCCACGGCTTCGGGCAAGAGCGAGCTTGCTCTGGCGGCGGCCCGGGCGGCCGGGGGCGAGATACTGTCCGTGGATTCCATGGCTATCTACCGGCACATGGATATCGGCACGGCCAAGCCATCGTTGGCCCAGCGTGAGTCCGTGCGGCACCATCTGATCGATTGGGTCGACCCGGACCAGACCTTCGCCGTGGCGCAATTCGTTGAGTTGGCCGATGCCGTGATTGGCGATGCCGCCGGCAGGGGGGTGCCGCTGGTGGCGACCGGGGGTACGCCGCTTTACTACAAGTCGCTGTTTGAGGGCATCTTCGACGGCCCAGGTGCCGACGAAAATATCCGGCAGCGATTACGCCAACTGTCTCCTCAAGAACTGCATGGACGGCTCACGCTCGTGGACCCGTCTGCGGGGCAGCGCATTCACCCTAACGATACCAAACGGCTGATCCGCGCTCTGGAGGTTTACGAGATCACGGGTAAGCCGATCTCATCGTTTCAGCAGGAGTGGAATCGTCCTGCCAAGCGTCACCAGGCGCTGTGGGTTGGGCTGGACTGGGACCGCGAGGTCTTGAATCGCCGCATCAATGCCCGGGTCAGAGATATGCTGGACGCCGGTTGGCTGGACGAGGTGCGGGCGTTGCTAAGGCGGTATCCGCAACTCTCCCGGACGGCGGCCCAAGCCACCGGCTATGCCGAGCTAATCGCACATCTGGAGGGCCGATGTTCGCTGGACGAGGCGGCCGAGCAGATCAAGATCGCCACGCGACAACTGGCCCGGCGACAGATGAAATGGTTTCGACGTTTTCCAAATGTCCAGTGGTTGCCGGCAGATCAACCGATGGAGGCGAATCTGCAAGCCATCATGGAGGTTTGGCGACCCGAGTCTGCTACTCGCATTGGGATGGGTTCCAAGTAAACTTCGCTCATGGCTCAAACCACAGCACCAGCGTCGTTATCGGCGCCGTTTCCGCCGCAGCCGATGCTGGAACATTACTATCGCGATGACCAGCAAAAGCGGGTCTTTGTGCGCAGCTTGTTCAACCGGGCGGCGGGGGACTACGACCATGCTGAGCGGATCATGGCGATGGGCAGCGGCTCCTGGTATCGGCGTAAGGCGCTAGAGCGTGCGGGGTTAAAGAGGGGCATGTACATGCTCGACGTCGCCACGGGAACCGGGTTGGTGGCGCGGCAGGCGATTGCCATATTAGGGGATGTGACGCGCGTGGTCGGGCTGGATCCCACGCCGGGCATGCTGGCACAAGCGCGGCGGCAACTGGGCATTCCGGCCGTGCTGGCCAGCGGCGAGCAGATTCCGATGCCAGACGACACCTTCGATTTCCTCTGCATGGGCTACGCCTTGCGGCATCTTTCCGACCTGATCGTCACCTTCAAAGAGTTCCACCGCGTGCTGAAGCCGGGCTCCACTGTCTGCGTGTTGGAACTCACACAGCCCAGTGGCCGCATCCGCCGGGGACTGCTGAAGTTTTACATTCGAGGGATCATTCCGGTGCTATCGCGGCTGACGTGCCGCGGCCGGAACGTGGCGGACTTGTGGCAGTATTACTGGGAGACGATCGCGGTGTGCGTTCCGCCACAAAAGGTGATCGAAGCGCTATGTGCAGCGGGATTCGTCGATGTGAAGCGGCATGTGGAACTGGGGATGTTCTCGGAATACACAGCCAGGAAGGCGTAGTATTCTGCGCTGGGTCAGCAGGTCTGGAACGAACCATTGAGGTCGCAGACGCCCAAAATCTGCGGGCCGGTCCGGACCACTTCAAAGATCGCCGCGTTAACCAGTTTCTCGATCAAGACATCGCTTGTGGGCGACAAGGCTTCGGCCAGTCGCACGATGATCGAGTAGACGCCGACCTGGAGATTGCAGTCGAAGCTGAACTCGCCGCGGACGGTGCCATCGGCGGCGGGGATGATTGAGCAGTTCACGAATTGTGAACACAGGCCGTAGAGAGTCTGGCCGCGGAGGTCGCGCACCTGGAATAGCAGCGTGGCCGCCTTCACGACGGGGGTTACATGCGCCTCAATGCGGAGCCAGATGCGCTGCTGGCTGCTGAAATCGGAGCGTTCCTGGTCGGCGCAGCCTATCTGGACGTTGCGGATCGAGCCGCGATCGTTGCCAAAACGCAGGCTTGTGCCG
Source organism: Phycisphaerales bacterium (assembly GCA_025361735.1). GTDB lineage: Bacteria > Planctomycetota > Phycisphaerae > Tepidisphaerales > Tepidisphaeraceae > JANYKD01. Next base: position 171 of record JANYKD010000392.1, on the reverse strand, counting down.
GAACTGCCCTTTTCGGCGATGCGGCAGTTTCGTTGACGGGCTTCGGCGTCGCGCGCTTCGGCAAGGTATCTCTCTGCGGCCTCCTCGCACTCGCCATTGAACTCAATGCGTCCTTGCTTGAGGTATATGGCGCGGTTGCAGTAACTCCTGACCAGTTGAATGTCATGGGTG
>JANYKD010000036.1 GCA_025361735.1 Phycisphaerales bacterium | reverse complement strand
CGTGATCTCCTCGGCCTTGAGCATGCCTTTCTCGGTCAGTTCTTTCAGCGAGCCGGCGGTGAAGCCTTCAAGCTTGGCGAGCAGTGATATGTTGGTTTCGATCGTCTGGATCTGCTTTTGCAGATCCTGTTCCTGTTTCTTGAGTTCTTTGGCCGTTGTCTCCAGCTTGCGGACTTCCTCCTGCGTGTTCTCCTGCAATACGCGGGTTCGATAGCGGGTGCTCATGACGTGGAGGCCATCGGCGCTCTCGGAATAGAGCGAACTGATGACCGTCGACGGCGGCAGGGGACCCACGATCAGTTCAACCGGGCCTTGGACGGCGGGCGTGTTCACTTCACGCGTGACCAGTGCGCTGGAGGAGTAAACCGTCACCGCCACGATCCGGCTGGCGGCCTCGACGGACGCAGCACCGGCCGCCGGCTTGGGTGCCGCCGGGGGATCGGCTGCCCAGGTCACGTTGAACACGCCGAGCAACAGAACGACGCAGAGGCCGGGTCGAGAACGCATGGTTGGCTCCTTTGGCTGATAACTCGTGCAGTTTACGTCGTGTTCTGGGCCAGCCAAGAGCGGACCGCAGCGTTGTTACAAACCCTTTACGCAGTACACCGCTTCGCTGGTGCGGATGTACATCCTGCCTCGCGAGATTGCCGGCGAGGCATTGCAGTGCTCGCCGAGTTCATTCCGCGCGACAAGCTCGAAGGTGTCGGCCGCCTTCAGCACGAACATCTCGCCGTCGCTCGAGAGGAAGTAGAGCAGACCGTCGGCGGAGACCGGCGATGGATAGTGGTGCTTGCCCAGTTGTTGCGACCACAGTTTCTTGCCAGTCTTGGGCTCGATGCAGAACGCCCGGCCCTCATCCGACACGGCAAAGAACAACTCGTTCACTGCAACGGGTGAAGGGACGTACGCTCCGTTCTTCGAGTCATGCCAGAGGACGTGCGACTTGCTCACGTTGCCGCTGCCGGAGGGGTCGATTCCCATGAGATGGAATGTCGGGAAGCCGCCGGTAATGAAGATTACTCCGTCGGCGAAGACTGGCGTGGAGACAAACTGCTCCGTTGGTCCATCGACGAGCCAGCGCTGTTTGCCCGTCTCGGGATCGTAGCTGCCCGTGCATTTGCTGCCCGTGAGCACCATCTGCGTCTTCCCGGCCGCCTCGACAAAGAGCGGGTTGCAGTACGAGCGTACGCGGTTGGGCCGGTCCGTCCGCCATTTCTCGGCACCCGTCACCTTGTCGAACGCCACGAGATACGCCTCGGCGTCCTGGTCGCAGTTCATGATGACGGTGTCCTTGAAGAGCATCGGTGCTGTTGCCCAGCCGTGCATGGATTTGAATGTGCCGGGACTCTTGCGCCAGAGTTCCTGGCCATCCATGTCGAAGCAGATCAACCACGAATTCGGCTGGCCGAAAGTCGTGATGAAGACGCGCTGCCCATCTGTAGCCGGCGTGGGCGTGGCGTAACTGTTGAGCCCGTGCTTTTTCTCGAGCGGCGCCTTGAGGTATTCCCTGTCCCAGAGGACCCGGCCGGTTTCGATGTCGAGACACAAAAGCCGGCGAGACTGCTCGTTCTCGATGCAGGTTGTCAGATAGAGCCGATTGTCCCAGATCACCGGCGACGAATGCCCTTTGCCGGCAATCGCGGTGCGCCAGGCGATGTTTCGATTGGCGTCCCATTTTACGGGCACGCCTTTTTCAGCGGAGACGCCGTCGCCTCGCGGCCCCCGCCACATGGGCCAGTTCTCCGCGCGGGCCGATCCCGCGAGCAAACAGACAACAGCGATGGCGAAGCAGCTTTTCATCAATGGCATATACCGCAGTGTAGGTCAATCGTTCCGCGGACGCGTTGTTGCAGTGTCGGTGACCGCTTGGTGCCACTTGTCCGATAACGAAGCGTGGACCGGGAATGTCGGCGAGCCCCGATGGCGTCCCATAAGAACGTGTCTCCGAGCGCCAGATCCACGGAGTGAAGAAGTTTGTTATCGGTCACCGATGTGCAGCGTTTTCTTTGGGTAATGCACGCCTCACCTCTCAAGTACCCCCTCGAATGCGGACGATGACCATTCTGTTTTCGCCGCTAAGCGTAATTGCCGCACTGGCGACGCGCGACGAATGGACTTGCGAGAAAGGAGGTCAGGCATGGTTGATTCGGGAGGTCCGCTACCACGGACTTCCGAAGGCTGCTGCGGAACGTGCCCTGATCCGTCAGCGAAAACGGCCTTGTGCTCAAGGGAATGACAATCGGGTTTAGCCGGAAAAGCAGAACCGGCCGCCCATTTACAGCACCGTGGTCCGCAGAACCACGGTCGTCATGGAGAGACAGATGAGCAGAATAAACACAAACGTCACGTCACTTATCGCGCAGCGTGTCTTGCGCAAGAACCAGAATCAGTTGAATACCAGCCTTGAACGTCTTGGTACCGGCTTGAAGATCAACAGCGGTGCCGACGATCCGGCAGGCTTGATCGCGTCGCAGAACCTGTTGGCCGAACAGACCGGCATCAACAACGCTGTGGCCAATGCCCAGCGGGCGACCAACATCATCGGCACGGCCGAGGGTGGTCTGTCCGAAGTCAGCTCACTTCTGACCGAACTGCAGGGTCTGACCACTCAGGCGGCCAACTCCGGCGGTATGTCCGCCGATGAAATCGCCGCGAATCAGCTCCAGGTCGACTCGATCCTGTCCACGGTCAATCGCGTGGCCCAGAGCACGAGTTTCCAGGGGATGAAGCTCCTCAACGGCAACTACGACTACACCACCACCGGCGTCAGCACGACGAATTTCTCGAACGTCAAGATCAATGCCGCCCGCCTGCCGGACAACCAGTCGATCAACGTGGTCGTCGCGGTCACGCAGTCGGCTCGTACGGCCACCCTGGGCTACACCGGTGGTACGCTGGGCGCCGGCAATGCGGTCACGCTCGAAATCGCCGGCAACAAGGGCACGGAACAGGTATCTTTCGCAGGCGGCGCCACTGTCGCACAGATGGTTACCGGCATCAATTCGCTCAAGAATGCCACGGGTGTCTCCGCGGTCAATTCCAGCGGTGACCTCGGTCTCTATTCCACCGGGTTCGGCGCTGACAAGTACGTCAGCCTGACCACTCAAAACGGCACGTTCGTTCCCACCGCCGCCAAAGCGGTCGGCCGCGACGCGAGGGTTACCGTCAACGGTGCCGCCGCGACGGCCAAGGGCCTGAGCGTCTCCTATCGTTCGTCCGATCTGGATGTTTCCATCGATCTCGGCACGGCGTTCAACACGGCCGGCAATGACAACTTCAGCATCACCGGCGGTGGCGCGACTTTCGGGCTCAGCTCGAAGGTTACCGAGGGTGGCAAAGCCTCCATCGGTCTGGCAGCCGTAACCACGGGTTCACTCGGCGACACCATCAGCGGCTACCTCAGTTCGCTGGGCTCGGGCATGACCAACTCGCTCAGCAGTGGCAATCTCGTCACCGCTCAGGCGATCGTGGACAAGTCCATTACCCAGGTCAGCCAGCTTCGCGGGCGCCTCGGTGCATTCCAGAAGTTTACGCTGAATTCGACCATCAACAGTCTCGGCGTTGCCCTTGAAAACGCCTCCGCGGCCACGTCCGCCATCCAGGATACGGATTTCGCGGCGGAAACGTCGAACATGACGCGAGCCCAGATCCTGAGCCAGGCTGCCAGCACGGTGCTGGCCCAGGCGAACACGGCTCCGCAATCGGCCCTGACGCTCCTTCGCGGTGGTTGATCGTGACCACGTTCGCCTGAGCGGCAATTAAGCTGATCTTTCTTGCAAGTCCTACACCCCCGGGATCGCCCCGGGGGTGTTTTCTTTTTTCGGGTTGGGGAACGCGGGTTGTGGACTTGGGATCTCGGACCGGTGACCTGGAATTTGAGATTTGGAATCTCAGAATTCAGATTTCAATTCCGTGCCAAATCGCAAATCGTTCGGCCGTACCGTATGATACGCTGGCTTATGCAGTCGGCACCCGTCTTGGATTACGCCCCCAATCGCACCGTCCCCGGTGCCCGCGCCGCACTTGGACTGCTGCTTCTCATCAATCTCTTCAACTATATCGATCGCTATATTCTTGCCGCGGTCGAGCCCCGCATTCGAGAGGATCTGCTCAAGGGCGACCCCAACGCCATGAAGAAGACGGGGTTTCTCGCCACCGCGTTCCTGCTCACCTACATGCTGACGGCCCCGGTGTTCGGTATTCTTGCCGACCGATTTTCCCGCTGGCTCATCATCGGCGCCGCGGTCATCCTCTGGTCCATAGCCACCGGCGCCACCGGCTTGGCCGTCGTCTTTCCGATGCTCCTGCTGGCCCGTGTTTTTGTTGGCGTCGGTGAGGCTGGCTATGGACCGGCAGCCCCGACGCTAATATCGGACTATTACCCCGTCGAAAGACGCGGCTCGGTTTTGGCCTGGTTCTACATGGCCATCCCCGTCGGCTCGGCCTTGGGCTATGCCTTGGGCGGGTTCATGGAAAAGCACTTCGGCTGGCGATCCGCCTTCTACGCTGCCGTCATCCCCGGCATCATACTCGGCGTGCTTGCCCTGCGGCGGAAAGACCCACCGCGCGGCGCCGCCGACCAGACGCACGCACCGAAACGCGCCTCCAAGGCCGACTACCTGCGGTTGTTGCACATCCCCTCGTATTTGCTCGATTCGGCCGGAATGGCGGCCCTGACTTTTGCAATCGGCGGCATTTCCTACTGGATGCCCGGCTATCTCATTTACCGCAAGGCCGGCTCGCTGGCCCAGGTCAACATGCTATTCGGAGGCATCACGGTCCTGGGCGGCATCATTGCCACGCTCTGCGGCGGCCTGGCCGGCGACAAACTGCGGCCCTATTTCTCGGGATCTTACTTCCTCGTCTCCGGCATCGGCATCCTCATCGCCTGTCCGCTTATCCTTCTCATGCTGGTGACGCCGTTCCCGCTTTGCTGGGTGGTGATCTTCCTCACCGTCTTCTTCCTGTTTTTCAACACGGGTCCCTCCAACACCATTCTCGCCAACGTGACACATCCTTCGATTCGTGCCACCGCCTTTGCGGTGAACATCCTGGTCATCCATGGCCTGGGCGATGCCATGTCGCCGCCACTTCTTGGCGGCATCATCGAGAGTACGCCTGCCAAGGATAACTGGAACATGGCATTCATCGTCGTCGCAGCCGTTTCGGGCTTGGCAGGGGTGATCTGGCTCCTTGGCATACCCTACCTGAAGAAGGACACCGCCGCCGCGTCCGCCTGACGCCGCCGTATAATGCCCCGCCATGCTTCGCACCCTTTCGTCTGATGCACGCCGTCTGTTCCTCACACGCTGCGTCCGCATGTTCGCCTACGGCATGCTCTCCGTCGTGCTCTTTCTCTATCTCAGTTCCCTCGGGCTCTCTGATCAGAGGATCGGCCTGTTATTCACGCTTACCTATGCGGGCGACATCCTCATATCGCTCTGGTTGACCACGTCGGCCGACCGCCACGGCCGACGGCTTACGCTCGTCGTCGGCGCTCTGCTGATGATATTTGCGGCCGCCTTCTTCGCGGGCGTGGGCCACTTCCTGCTGTTGCTTATGGCCGCCACCATCGGCGTCATCAGCCCCAGCGGCAACGAGGTCGGGCCATTTCTCGCCGTCGAGCAGGCTGCCCTCAGCCAGGTGCTCCGTGACGACCAGCGCACGCGTATCTTCGCCTGGTACAACCTGGCCGGCTCGCTGGCCACGGGCGCTGGCTCGCTCGTTGGTGGCCTGCTCGCTTCCGCCGCAAAGCTCGCGCAGTTTCAAGGCGGCAACATCCAGCGGCCCGTCGTGGTTTGCTACGGACTGCTGGGTATTGCATTGGCGGTCCTTTTTACGCGGATGTCGCCCGCGATCGAAGCTCCGCCCGTGACCACGCCGCGGAAGTCAACTTTCGGCCTCCACAAGTCCCGGGGTGTGGTTGCCCGTTTGTCCTGCCTTTTCGCACTCGATGCGTTTGGCGGCGGCTTCGTCATCCAGTCGATCCTTGTCGTCTGGTTCTACAGGCGGTTCGGCCTGGACATGGCCGGTCTCGGAACGCTGTTCATGATTGCCAATGTTCTGGCCGGCTTCTCTAGCCTCTGGGCGGCGTCGCTGGCCCGGCGCTTCGGCCTGATCAACACCATGGTCTTCACGCACCTGCCGTCGAATATCCTGCTGATCCTCGTACCGCTCATGCCCAATGTCTGGTCGGCGATGGCCGTGCTGCTGTTGCGGTTCAGCATCAGCCAGATGGACGTGCCGACGCGGCAGTCGTATACGGTAGCGGTCGTCGATCCCGACGAGCGCTCCGCCGCGGCCGGCATCACGGGAATCGCCCGATCGGTCGGCGTGTCCCTTTCCCCGCTGCTGGCCGGATGGCTGCTGGCGCACGCGTCGCTGCTTGCCGTTCCTTTCTTCATCGCCGGCGGTAGCAAGATCATCTATGACCTGCTGCTCTACCGCAGTTTCGTCCGCCAGAAACCACCCGAGGAACGGGTGTAACTGATTGGCTCCGGTTGTCATATAGAGCGTCTGAAGCAGATCTTCCAGACGGGACGGCGAATTGTTCCGTGACGCACGCCGTCTCAGCGGGTGGGAAGTGACGCGTCGGCCTTCTTCCACTCGGCTCGCGCCTCATGTGCCGCCCGGGCGAACGCCCGCGCGGACAGGCCGAACGCGTACATCGACCAAAGCCAGAACAGGCCGATGAAAACCCAGACGAGCAATGTCATGACGTAGCCCACGATGCTGTGCAGAATCGCAAAGCTCCACCCCCAATTAGACGAAACGAGGAATGCCACGAACAGCAGGATCACACCGGCCGGAAAGCCGATGCCCGCGATGTTGGTGTGCTCGATCAGCCGGCGGTTCAGCACTCGCGCGGACAGGCGCCGCAGCAGACCGAGTTGCATGATGGGGCACAGGGCGTACAACCACATTAGCCAGTTTCCGCAACGCTCAATCGGCCGCCCCAATTGCCACAACCAGGGTGTGTACGGCCACAACAGGTACGATACGGCCACGAAGAGCCACAACAAAGAAGCCACCAGTGTTCCGGTCGAACATACTCTCAGCATGACGTACCGCCGCCGCAGCGGTTCGGCCGCAGCGTACGGGTTCTCACGCCGCGTCAGTAACCAGGAACCGATCAGGTTCGCCAGGGCCGACAGGAAAATCACGCTCGTGCGTACCACTTCTGCGCGAAATACGCCGATACCGAACCACCAACTCCAACCCTTCACCTCAAACAGGTATCCCCAGAGAGGCTCGGCCAAGGGCACGAGCAGCAGCAGTGCCTCCGCTGCCAGCAGCAGCCGGGCCGCCCAGGCCAGTGAAGCAATCCACGTCGGTCGCGATTGCTGCAACTGCTGTCCCAGGGCCAGCGAGCGGACGATACCCAGGCCGCATTCCGGGCAGTTTCCATGCGGTTGCATCCCGCGCAGGCTATAGCCGCAGCGCACACAGAAGCGATCCGACATCGCCACTTGCGGGACGGTGACCATGCGCTGATTGTACCCGCCGGGCACCCCGCGATGACAGGGCGAGCGCATTTGAGGCATCGCGTGAACCATCGGGACGCTCCATACCGCGCCGTCCAGTTGCTCAACCCCACCCTTGAACCGTTGAACCCTTTAAACGCTTGAACTCCTGTCCCCCCACAACAATCCCGCTCCATGCGGGTACGATTAGCAGCGTCGTCTTCAAATACGCCGGTTTTTCCATTTCGGAGCCACTGATGATCAGTTCTCTCGCTTCGCGTCGCGGTTTCCTCAAGGCTTCCACGGCTTCGGTCCTTGCCGCGGCCGCTGTTCCGCACGTATTTGCTGCGGAATCGGGCACTCTTCAGGTGGCCCTCGTCGGCTGCGGCGGCCGGGGAACCGGGGCGGCCGGGCAGGCGCTTTCGACCAGCAACCAGGGTCCGATCAAGGTCGTGGCCATGGCCGACATTTTCGAGAACAAGCTCAAGGGGAGCATGGCCAGCCTTGCGAAGCGCGGCGCCCTGTTCGATGTGCCGCAGGACCGTGCCTTCCTCGGTTTCGACGCGTATCAGAAGGCGATGGACTGTCTCAAGCCCGGCGATATCGTCATTCTCACGACACCGTGCGCGTTTCGCTGGGTCCACTTCACGTATGCGATTGCCAAGGGACTCAATGTCTTCATGGAGAAGCCGCTCACCGTTGATGGGCCAACCACACGCCGCATGATCAAGCTGGCCGAGGATGCCGACAAGAAGAATCTCAAGTGCGGCGTGGGCCTGATGGTCCGCCACTGCAAGGGCCGCCAGGCGCTCAAGAAACGTCTCGATGATGGCGAGATGGGCGATATTCTGCACATGCGAGCCTACCGCATGGGTGGCCGGGCGGCGTGGGTCGGTCGTCGTCCCAACGATACGCTTTCCGACGCAGTGTTTCAGGCCCGTTCGTTCCACTCGTTCATCTGGTCGGGCGGCGGGCTCTTCAGCGATTACAACATCCACCAGATCGACGAGTGCTCCTGGATGAAAGGCGCCTGGCCAGTCAAGGCCCACGCCACGGGCGGCCGGCATTTCAAGGGCGAGTCACTCGACCAGAACTTCGACAATTATTACGTTGAATACACCTTCCCCGACGGCACGCGCTTTACGTTCAACGCCCGCTACATGGACAACTGCCCCGGCGAATTCGCCAGCTACGCGGTCGGGTCCAAGGGCTCGTGCATCATCTCCACGGCCAGCCACACGCCCGGCCGGGTCCGCCTGTTCAGCGATTACAACATGTCCCCGGCCAAGATGACCTGGGCGTTCCCCCAGCCCGAGCCCAATCCCTATCAGACGGAGTGGGACGACCTGGTCAGCGCCATCCGCAACAATACGCCGTACAACGAGGTCAAGCGTGGCGCCGAGGCCAGCCTGGTGACGTCGATGGGCCGCATGGCCGCCCACACCGGGCAGATCATCACCTTCGACCAGATGCTCAACTCAGACCACGAATACGCGCCTGATGTGGACAAGATGACTGACAAGTCACCGGCCCCGGTGCCGGTGGGTCCCGATGGCAAGTTCGCGGTTCCGAATCCCGGCGTGACCACCAAGCGGGAGTATTGATTCTGTAGCTGCGATCGTTGATCGCAGTTGAACGCTCGCGATGGGTCATTGCGCCGATACCGCGATCACCGATCGCGGCTACAATGATCGCATGGCGAATCCGAACAAAGTGCCTCCGGAAACGATGGCCGCGGCGTTTGGCGTTGGCAAACTCCAGCGGCACCTCTTTATTTGCATTGGGCCGGACTGCGTCGACGCCAAGCAGGGCGAGGCCGCCTGGGATTACCTCAAGAAGCGGTTGAAGGAACTCAACCTCGCCGGCCCGGACGGGTCGTGCTATCGCACGAAGTGCCAATGCCTGCGCATCTGCATCGACGGACCCGTCGGCGTGGTCTATCCAGAAGGGACTTGGTATCGCCAATTGACCCCGGACAACATCGAGCGTGTGATTCAGGACCACCTGATTGGCGGCCGAGTCGTTGAAGATCTCTGCTTCGCCCGCAATCCTCTGCCGCGGTCGGGCGCATGACGTTCTCGGCGGGAGCGGTATTGGCCCTGAAGGGGCCGAAGAATTCAGCCCAGGGTTGGGCAAAGCCCTACCCTGGGTAGGAATGGGTAAATTGCCACTCGCCCTGAAGGGGCGAAGGACGCGTTCCTCCACCCTTTCAGGGTGGAACATTTTGCTGCTTGTTGACCCAGGGTAGGGCTTCGCCCAACCCTGGGCTGAATTCTCAGACCCCTTTGAGGTCTTAGTCCGCCCGCCGAAAGTGCCATGGGCTCGCAACGGCCCTAAGCCCTGCGATAGCACTACCGTTTTTCGCCGCTTGCGGCTAGACTCCCAATTGTGAGTTCGTTGAGACGAGAGCCTTAAACCCGGCGTTTTCGCCCGACTAGCGCGGGTGGCAATGCGAAGAATCGCGGGCTCTCCTGCTGACGTTTGCGGAGTTGCTGACATGACCATGACCAACCAGACGGTTTCGTATGCCCTTGCGCCCGGCGAGCTCGACGACGATGTCGATGTCCAGTCCGAGGAAATGCTTGTCAACATGGGTCCCCAGCACCCATCCACCCATGGCGTGCTCCGCATCGCCCTGCGCACCGACGGCGAGATGATTCTCGAAGCTGTCCCGCACATCGGCTATCTCCATCGCTGCAAGGAGAAGATTGCCGAGAACCTCGCCTACTTCCAGTACGTCGGCTACACCGACCGCCTGGACTACCTGGCGGCCATGAACAACAATCACGCCTGGGCCATGGCCGTCGAAAAACTGGCCAACATCGAAGTCCCCATCCGCGCCGAGTACATCCGCGTCCTGTCGGCCGAACTCAACCGCATCGCCTCGCACCTGGTTTCATTCGGCACCTACGGCCTGGACCTCGGCGCCTTCACGCCGTTCCTCTATGCCTTCCGCGAACGCGAGTACATCCTCGACCTCTTCGAGCAACTCTGCGGCGCGCGCCTCACGCTGTCGTATATCAATGTGGGTGGCGTCACCTGGGATCTGCCGCCGAACTTCCTGGAGAAACTGACCGAGTTCCTCGACTACTTTGAACCCAAGATCGACGAGTACAACGACCTCCTCAGCTACAACCACATCTTCATCAAGCGCACCGCCAAGGTCGGAGTGATCTCAAAAGATCTGGCCATCACCTACGCCCTGTCCGGCCCGGTCATCCGCGGTTCCGGCCTGCCCCTGGACCTCCGCCGCGACCGCCCATACTCCATCTACCCAAAGCTCGACTTCGACGTCTGCGTCGGCGACGGTTCCCGCGGCCAGCTCGGCGACTGCTGGGACCGCTACTTCGTCCGCATGGCCGAGATGAAGCAGTGCGTGAAGATTCTCCGCCAGTGCATCGCCCAGATGCCGGCCGGGGCTTTCCGCGCCAAACTCCCGCGCGCCATGATGAAGGTTCCGCCCGGCGAGGTCTACGCCGAATACGAAAACCCCCGCGGCCACCTCGGTTTCTTCATTGAATCCCAAGGCGGCACGATTCCCTACCGCGTGAAGATCCGCGGCGCCTGCTTCGTCAACCTCGCCGTCACCGGCGAACTCTGCCGCAACGTGCTATTGGCCGACGTCCCCGCCATCGTGGGCTCCATCGACGTGGTTATGGGGGAAGTGGATCGGTGAGAGCGATGCAAAGCCTCAACGACATCATCCTTGGCTACCGTGCATGGGATCGTCCATGGCAGTTCCGTGATTATGTTGCAACGGCAACTTCATACTCTGAGTCTGATGGCACGCTCTTTGAAGAAGCGTGGCAAGAAGCGGTGGATGCCCGACACTGGCGATCTTCCGATCTCGCGGAATGCGCTCAGATGGCGACGAAATCAATCCGCGAGAGATTCCCAACTCTCAGTAATCCCGCTGCATCGGCGATCGCCAATGCGGCAGCATACGAATGGCGATAGCCCCTGCCTGGCTTTGGTCGCCGGTCCGTGCGCCGCGGCAAATCGCCATGACTGACAACAGAGAACGTGAACCTTTGGTCTTCGGTGACGGTAAACCGGCGTTACGCGGCGTGGTGTTCGGAAGGGGGTACACGCAGTTACTCTGAGTGGGTCCGGGAATCACCAGTGTTGTTCTTGGCAACAGTTGCCAAGCATGCGATAATGGGTCCATGCCAACGAAGAACGTCAACCTCTCCGAGCAACAGGCCAGATTCGTCCGACGGAGCATTGGTCAGGGTCGCTTTCGCAACGCCAGCGAGGTGGTGCGGGCCGGGCTTCGCCTGCTTGAGCAGCGAGACAAGGAGGAGAAACTTAAACTGGCGGCATTGCGACGGATGGCCACAGGCGCTTTCGCCGAGATCGATCAGGGGCGGTTTCAGGAGGTCGATCCCGACCATCTCAATGAGTTTCTCGACGGCATTGCCGCCAAGGTCAAGGCCGTGAGGTCAGCATGAGGCTTCGCCTCCGATTCTCGCAACAGGCGGTACAGGACATTGAAGATGTCCTCGCCTACACGTTGGGTCACTTTGGTCAGCGCCGGCACGAGCAATACAAATTGCTCATTCGCCAGGCACTTGCTGAGATCGCCAGCCGGCCGAACGCGCCACCCGCCAGGCATCGTCCCGAAATCCATGCAGATGCCCGGACATTCCACATCGCCCGCGCCGGCAAACGCGCACGGCACTTTTTCCTCTACCGCGTCATTGAAGGCCAATCCATCGACATCGGCCGCCTGCTTCACGACTCGATGGACCTCCAGCGGCATCTGCCCGACGGGTTTGCCTCCCAAGACTGACAGCGTTCAATCGCGATGGCGAATGGCGGTGTGGTCGGACTATCGTCGGTTTCCATTCAGGTCATGGGGCCGGTATCCTCACAACGCCAATGGGTTCACCTTCGCTCACCAACCTTGACCGTCAGCGCCTCCGTCGTGCCGTCTGGCGACCCTTGCTGATTGCGGCCGTTCCACTGTCAATTGTCTGGGGTTTGTACATCTACAGCGTGGCGTTTCCATCCCATGGACGCACCACGCCCGATCCGAGCGAAACCGCTGCAACGTGGGGCATAGCCCTTGTTGTTTCCTTGCTGGTCGTTCCCATCGCGCTGTTTTGGGTCGTCACCATCCTGCGTTTGGCGCGAGCCGGGATGCCGGTCCTTGGCCGGCCATTGCTCGTGTTGGGCATCCGCAAGATGGGAAAGGTGCCCGTCACCTTCGGCTACATCGTCGATGGCAAGGTCTACGTTCGCGCCACCGACGTCAGTGAGGATATCGCCGCCTCCTATGACGCGGCCACACGTGTGCTCATCGTCTATCATCCGAGCGATCCGTGGATCTGGCACTTGCTCGATGCCACCCATCATGACATCAGCATGGTCAACGCGCGCGGCCTGTGCGAAGATCCGTTGCTGCGACAGCTTCCCAAACACGCCAATCCGCACTACCCGCACCGCCCGGCCATACTCGCCTTCGCTTCGATCGCCGGTATTACCCTGGCGCTGAGCGGAACGCGCTATTTCGAGGAGAAGATTGGGGCCGGCCATTCTGGCGCAGCGGTCAGTTGCGCGGCCATTGCGGTGATTGTCCTTGACATGCTGCTCCAGAAATTCTGGAGCCCGCATCGCCGCCGCCTGACGAGTCTGACGGCCCACTGGATCATGCTCGTGCTGAGTGCCGGCATCGGATGGACTCTAGCTTGCATGACCTGATAATGTTCTGTTAGACAGCAATGCGAGTCGGATGTGAACGTTAAAGGTCGATCTTGGTGAAGTTTGGCTCGCCGTTCGAAGTGGAAAGGCAAACAGTGTCCGGCCCGAGCATTCGGGAGAGCAGCCCGGGGTCAATCTCGATCGGCTCGCCGTGTGTCCGGTAGCGGAGCGTCACCTGATCGCTGTTACGCAACTCGATCACGACTTCCAACATCGTGTTCCACTTCGACAGCATGTTCTTCTCGAACAGCGACAGGCGATGGCACGTAACGGTCACATTGACGATGTCTCGACGCGGCCACTTCCACTTATGCTCCAATCCGCCGCGCGGAGTGAAGGCCTCCACTCCTCCCGACCACGCCCGAATCGTCGCCGGCCGGCCTCCAAAATGAATCGCGGCTCTCAACCGTAATATCAGCCACGCGTCAAATGCAAGCGGGACGAGGATGAATCCGGCCCACAGTACCCAATCAAACAATCCATCGCGCGGCCCCGGGTGAGCAGCCGAGCACAAGACGCCGATGAACAACAGTGTTCCACCCGCCCCGGCCGCGGCCTCGCACGCACGTTCGCTTACCAACTGGCTCTTCGGCGGAGTTTCCAGCACCAGCGTCACTTCGTCCGGCTTCTCTTCGACGTGAATTGGGCGTGTCCCCTGGGCATAATCAAGCACTCTGCGATTCGGCGTTTCCGACGACATTGTGGCATCCCTGTCAGCATCCATGGGCAAGACATTCGATCGAACGGACCAGGTTGGCGCGGGCCTGGAGTTCGTACCGATCCTGGAACCACGCCGTGAGATAGATATACGGACGAGCGAGGAAGTCTCGCAGGATCGTCGCACGGCCACGGGCGAAATCGGCAGGGGGGACATGGGCGTATTCCTGACGGATGGCACGTTCGTAGGCGTCGAACTCTGTTGCGGGGCGGCCCAGGATGGAGAGGTCGATGTCCGCGAGATACCGGCCATCGGGACTGGCAGGAGGCGCGGTGTGGCGGGTGTCGAGGATCAGCGACTGGACGCTGTGGATGATTGCAGCGGGGACGCGGTCCGCCAGCATGCGGGCCGCGGTGTCGGCGGATTGTTCTTCGTTGTCGTGGCGAACGGGGTCGTAGATGCAATCGTGGAAGTAGATGGCGAGTTCGACGGCAAGGGGGTTCTCGCACAGGTTTGCGATGGGCTGGAATTCGGCGAGGCAGAATTCGATGTGCGACCAGTTGTGATACGAGCGCGGCGGGTGGTCGTAGAGGGCGCGGATGGCCGGAAGGAGAGCTTGGAGATCAGGGGTGAGCATGGGTGTCGGCGAAGCGTTGCAGGAAGCGGCGATGGACGGCGGGCGGAACGTATTTGCTGACGATCTGTTCCCAGCCGGCCGGCCCGACCAGGCCTTTTACGAAACTGGAGCTGATCTCAGCCATCTCGCGCGGAGGCATCAGGAATACGGTGAGGATGTCGGGATTGAACTCGGCGTTGATGTGGCGCATGCCACGTTCAAAGCCGTAGTCGACTTCGTTGCGGATGCCGCGGAGAACGAAGTTGGCGCCAACCTGGCGCGCGTAGTTGACGAGAAAAAGGTTCTCGAAGCTGGCGACACGGACGTTGGCGAACGAGGCGACGGCCTCGCCGAGCATCTCCAGCCGCTGGTCCAGCGGGAAGAGGTAGCGTTTGTCCGGGTTGACGCCGATGGCAACGACGAGCTCATCAAAAAGGCGGGCTCCGCTTTCGACCATCCACAGGTGGCCGAGAGTGATCGGGTCGAAGCTTCCGGCGTAAACAGCGCGGCGTGGCGGCATGGCGGTATTCTACGGATTGGAGAATGCAGGGGAAGCTGCCGGTGTGCGTCGGCTTGGCAGTGGGCGTGCAGAGCCCGCTTCGGTCGCACAACTGCACGATCGGGGCATGCTATGAGTCCAAGCGGTGCTCCTCAGCCAGCGTGAGGCCCATGCGGATGGCGAACCGGGTCGGCGGCTCGACACGGCGCCCCGGACAACTGGCAACTGCACCGGACGCGTATTATCATTGCCGCCATCGTAATACCGCCACTCGCGGCCAAAGGACGCTACGCCGATGCATATTCTGGACGGATTCCTCGACCCCAAGACCGCCGTGGCCACCGGCGCGATGGCGCTGGCCGGCCTGGGCATCGCGCTGCGACAGGCGCGCATCAGCCTGCCACAGCGACGTGTGCCGCTGCTGGGGCTGTCGGCCGCGTTTGTGTTTGCCGCCCAGATGCTTAATTTCCCGGTTGCCGGCGGCACTTCCGGGCATCTCATCGGCGCGGTGCTGACCGGGGCGCTGCTTGGGCCGAGTGCCGCGGTCATTGTCCTGTCGGCCGTGCTGATCGTGCAGTGCTTCATGTTCGCCGACGGCGGGGTCACCGCGCTGGGCGCCAACATCTTCAACATGGCGATCGTCGGCGGCGTGGGCGGCTGGGCCGTGTATTTCGCCGTCAGCCGGCTGGCGAAGGGACTCTTTGGCCGCGTTCTGGCGGCGACGTTTGCGGGGTGGTGCAGCACTGTTCTGGCAGCCATCGCCTGCGCTGGCGAACTGTCGGTCTCGCATACGGTTGCCTGGCGGGCTGCGTTTCCGGCCATGGCCGGGGTGCATGTGCTGATCGGCATCGGCGAAGGGGTTATTACAGCGTTGGTACTGGCCGCCATCGGTAAAGCCCGTCCTGATTTGCTGGGGCTGACCGAGGCTCGCGTATTTGATGTTGTCATGCCGGAATCGGCTGGCAAAGTAGGGCCGACGCCCTCGCCGGCCTTCTCCGGTTACTCGCAGGCGG
>JANYKD010000502.1 GCA_025361735.1 Phycisphaerales bacterium | reverse complement strand
CCACCCCCCTGCTCGCACCACGTTCATCCGAGAAACTGTTCTCACCGCGTTCCGGAGCCTTCCCGCCGAAAAGTGAATGCCCATTGTCATATCCTCGCCTGATTCAGGTTAGAATACCGTCCGGTCGACAGCCCAACAGAGTAGACGGCATTTCGGACAAGGCAAGGAAAAACCGCTTTACTGAGGCAACCCATGGCACAATCACATCCCAACCCGACAGAGCAAGTAAGTCACCCGCTGCCGCTCATTTGCAGAGCAGCGGCCGTAATCGCCGCTCTCTGGTGCGCCGCCGCATGCGCTCAGGAAGCCGCGATCGTTGTGTCCTCCCGCGCTGGCGATCGCATGGCGACCAAGCCGGCCATCCGCTTCGAGGCACAGGCCCAGGAAGCCGGCGTCGTCTTCCAGATCGACCCGGCCACCACCTATCAGCGCATCGAGGGTTTTGGCGCCTCGATCCTCGAGGCCGGCCTGATCTGCATCAACACCCTGCCGGCGCAACAGCAGGAAGAAGTTCTGCGCAGCCTGTTCGATCCCGTCCGCGGAGCGGGCTTCAGCGCCATGAAGACAACCATTGCCTGCACGGACTTCATGCCGGCCGGCCCGTGGTACACGTACAACGACACGCCCGGCGATGTCGCCATGAAGGACTTCAGCATCCAGCGCGACCTCGCCCCCAATGGCTCGGCCACGTTCATCAAGCGAGCCCGACAGCACGGCAGCTTCGTGCTGCAGGCGCCGATGGACTATCCGCCGGACTGGATGCTGACGACCGTGGACGATCGAAAGAAACAGGATGTGCAGGAAAAGTACTTCGACGCGCTGGCTTTGTACTACGTGCGTTATCTCCAGGAATACCAGAAGGCCGGCATCTTCATCGACTACCTGTGCCTGTTCAACGAACCGGGGTGCTATACCAGGATCCCGTACACGAAGATCCGCGACCTGATCAAGAACCATGTCGGCCCGCTGCTGGCCAAGGAAGGCCTCAAGACGAAGCTGATGCTCAGCGAGGCCGAGAACCGTTCCCGGGCGTTCAAGGAATATCCCACGGTGCTCGATGATCCCGAGGCGCGTAAGTTTGTCGCCGCCATGCCGTACCACGGCTACGGCGCGGGCGGATTCGACAAGGTGGCCGCCCTGCATGAGCGCTATCCCGACATTCCGCTGTGGATGACCGAAGTCTGTTATGCCTATCAGGCCGGCACGCCGAAGACGATGACCCTGCCGCGCACGGATTTCGAGGATGGCGATCACTGGGGCAACATGATTTTCTCGGACATCGAGGCCGGTGCATCCGCCTGGATCTACTGGAACATGATCCTCGACGAGACCGGCGGCCCGTGGGCGGTGTCGCCCGTGCATGGCAACCCCGAAAACAACATCCAGCATCCGCTGGTGATCATCAACCGCCAGAACCACGAAGTGATCTACACCGGGGCATTCCAATACCTGGCGCACTTCAGCAAGTTCGTCCGTCCGGGATCCGTGCGGATCGCGGCCAAGGGCTCGTACACCGGCGTGCGCTGCATCGCCTTCCAAACGCCCGACGGACAGCTCGTTGCCCAACTGATCAACAGCCGCGACGAAGCGGCCGCGACGCGGCTGGATGCCCAGGGCCGGTCAGTGCAACTGCGGCTGCCGGCCGGGTCGATCACGACGGTGGCGTGGAAGCGGAAGTAATCCCGCGATATGCTCGCTGAATCGAGAGGACTGAACATGTCCAGACATGCGTTACTTGCGTGGATCGGCCTGTCACTCATCCTTACCACCTATGTGGGCGCTCAAGAGAAGCAGAAGCAGGAACTGGCGCAGTTGAAACAACTGTTGCCACCGAGCCCCGCCTTTGACCAGTGGCTGGAGAAGTTCGGCTATCTACCGCCGGATTTTGAGGCACTTCCGAGCGTGCCGTATCCGCAGGACCTGCTAAGTTTGGTACGCGACGGCAAGGCGCAGCGCGTGACGGCGGCCCAATGGCCGCAGCGACGGCAAGAACTGCGGGCGCTGGCCGAGGATTGGCTGATGGGCCACGCGCCGCCGGCGCCGGGGAATGTGCGAGCTGTCATCGAAGACAAGAAGAAGGAAGACGGCAAAGAAGTGTGGACCGTGCGCCTTGAGTTCGGTCCGGATCACGCGGCCAAGCTGCACTGCTGGCTGTGGATTCCCTCCAACCTGCAAAAGCCCGCGCCGGTGTTCCTGGTCGACAATCAGCGCTACACCAGTTTTGCACTGGAAGCGTTCAATGCGGGTCGATTCCTGATCTGTGTCTACAACGCGACCGATCCGGCGTATGTCCCCGAGAAGAAGGATGAGTCGGAGGCATACAACGACCTGTTCGGCAAGTTCGACTGGTGCGAGTTCTATCGCCGCGGATGGAGCGCCAGCCGCGCCGTGGACTGGCTCACGACGCTTGATTTCGTGGCCAAAGACAAAGTGTACATTGGCGGGCACTCGCGCAGCGCCAAGCAGTCGCTGGCCGCCGCGGCGTTTGATGAGCGATTCGCGGGCGTGATCGCCTCGAGCCCGGGCAGCGGCGGATCCCTGCCCTACCGGTTCTGCGATCAGTTCGTCTATGGCGAATCGGCCGAGCGGCTGACGACGGTCTTTCCCTATTGGGTGAGCCCGAAGGTGCGATTCTTCGCCGGGCGCGAGAACAAGCTCCCCGCGGACATGCACTTCATCTACGCCCTGATCGCGCCCCGGCAGTTGCTGATGAGCACCGCGATTCACGACTCCGTGGAGAACACCTGGGTTGTCGAGCAGATGTACCAATCGATCCAGCCCGTCTGGGCAATGCTGGGCAAGCCGGAAAACCTGGCGCAGCGCTATCACCCCGGGCCGCACACGCCGGATGCAGGCACGCTGGCGGCGCACAATCAGTTCCTGCTGGCGGCGGCCGATGGCAAGAGCGGCGCGGAGGCGTTCCCGTTTCGGCCGCTGCATCCGTGGGATTACGCCGCCTGGGCGAAGAAGAATGCGCCCGCGATGAACCTGGCCGCAATGCCGCCGCGAACGATTTCCGACCCGACGCGAGATGAGAGTGGCAAGTCGATCGCCGCCGGGCAATGGCCGGCCGCGCGCAGTCGGATCTGCGCACAGATCAACTGGCTCCTGGGCGATGGACCGGCCTATCAGCCGGCACAGGTCCGGATCGGCGAAGGCGAATCGGAAGCGGAGGCAAAGCAGCTCACGCGGCAGAATCCCCCGCCGCCGCAGCGCACCAAATGCCGATTCGGCGATGGCATCAACGGCAACTTCTATTATCCATCGGCGGCCAAGCCGGCAGGCAAGCTGCCGACGGTCATCTGGCTGGCTCCGCTGCATACATCCACCGGCTATATTCCCGGCTATCGGATCGGCGACATTCCCTACCTGAGCTTGTCCAAGGCCGGCTTTCTGGTTCTCGCGTTCGATCCGATCGGGACCGCCAATCGACAGGAAGAGCGACGGGATTTCTACGATCGCCATCCGGCGTGGTCGCTGATGGGCAAGATGGTACACGATGCCCGCAGCGCGATTGATGCGGCGCTGGCCAATCCCGACGCCGACCCGAAGCAGGTCTATCTGCTGGGATTCGGCATGGGCGGCATGGTGGCGACGCTGACGGCGGCGTTGGACGACCGTGTCGCCGGCGCGGTGAGCGTGGCCGGCTTCACGCCGTTTCGCACCGACACGGCCGCGGCCGGGACCGGCGGCATTCAGCGCTACAGCCACTTATACGGCTGGCTGCCGCGATTGGGCGCATTTGTGAACGAGGAGCCGCGCGTGCCCGTGGATTTCAATGAGATCCTCGCCGCGGTCGCGCCACGGCGGATGCTGGTGGTCGCGCCCACGTTGGACTGGCACGCCACGCACGCGGACATCGCGCTTGCGGTCGAGATGGCCGGCAAAGCCTACGCGCTTCTCGGTGCGCCGAACGGCCTGCACCTGCACAGTCCGGTGAGGTTCATCGAGTTCAACAATGACATGCAGGCCCAGGTGATCGCCTGGCTGAAACCCGCGGCGGCTGCCGCGAAGGCCCCAGAACCGGCAGATGAGCCGATGGAAAAGCGCGTGATCGCCGACGCGGATTCGGTCCGGCAGTGGTCCGCCGCGGAATGCACGATCGAAGCGTCCAAAGCACGTATGCGAACCGGCCAGCCCGTGCTCCGCTGGCATGTCACGGTCGACCATTTCGCCGGCGAGCCCAATTATCCGATCGGCTGGCCGCGTGTCGGCCTGACGCCGCGTGAGGCGGCCGCGCGCGACTGGTCGGGCTGGGATTATCTACAGATGTGGGTGTACACCGACACGACGCGTGACACGCTCCCGCGCGAGCCAGCCGGCCTGGCGATCCAGGCGCCCGACAAGAACAGCGCGTACAGCCGATCCCTGGGCGAATTGGTGAAGGGACGCTGGGTGCAGATTCGCGTTCCGCTGTCGGAGTTGTCGCATCCGGAGGATGTTCGCCTGCTGCAACTGCACATCTCCGAATCCAACTACCGCCACCAGGATCAACTGGATTTCTATCTCGATGATGTGTCGCTGCTGCGCTACGCCCGGCCGACGCTGCTGGATTTCGCCGTGGAAACGGCCGTGATGTTCGACGATGCCAAACAGCTTGCCGTTCGCTTCAATCTGACGGGACTGAAGAAGCCGGATGCGGCAGTGGAAGTGATCTGCGAATTGCATCAGGCGGATCGGACCATCGCCAGGACGGCCGTGCAGGCCAGCCGCGGCCCGCAGCGCGTTGTCCTCGATCTCACAACGACGAAACTGACACCCGGTGAATATGAGCTGATCGGTCGGGCCACAGACGGCACGGCAACGGCGCGGGTGCATGTGCGCGTGGTGGAATCGCCCTGGAAATCGGCGGAGTGAACCATGATCAAGAGACTTCTAGCAGTCGTTCTCGTTGGCATTGTCGCGCGATGCGTTGACGCCGCGCCCGCACTGTACGACATGGGCACCGCCAAGTCGGCGCTCTGGGATGGATTCACGCGCGTGACGCCGCAGAGCATGTTTGACGGCAGCGCTGGCTTTGGCTGGCAGTCGAAGGAAGGGCTCAAGGGTCAGGCCCGCGCCTACACGAGCATGGTCGAGAACCGCGGCCGCGGCGCACAGGAGCCGCCGCCGATCTGGACCAACGCGATTACCGAGGGCGCTGTCCTGGGCGAACGAGAGAACGCCTTCCTCATGCAATTGCCGCCCGGCGACTACGAAATCTATGTCGTCTGTGGCACGAGCGAGTCCATGCGCAACCAGTACTTTGATTTCACGGTCCAGGTGGGCCAGCAGCAGAAGCGCGTGCAGTTCGAAGGCGGGTTCCAGTTTCAGTCGCTGCGATTTCACGCCAGCGCTGGGAAAGAGCCGCTGGCCGTCCACTTCAGCCCGCGCAGCAAGTGGGTCGTGAACGCCATTCTCGCCTGGACGGCTGCCGACGCCGAACACGTTCAGAAGGAGATCATCGCGCCCTTTGAACAGTGGACCTATCGCATGGCGCCGGCCGAATGGGCCAAGTGGAAACAGGAACCGGAGCCGCCTTCCGGACCGCTGCCACCGGCGAGCGATCGGGACCAGAAGCGCGGGTTCATGGTCTACGCCCGCCACTACCTGGAGTGCGTCTATCCGCACACTAAACCCCGGCCGGAGGAACTCGAACCGGCGTTGCGGCTCTTCGCGACACCAGGTGAGTCTGAACCGACAAACTTCATCGTGTACCCCCTGAAGGACCTGGCCGGCGCCAAAGTGACAGTCAGCGACATCGGGCCGGTGCCGGCAAAGAATATCGACATCCGCCACGTCCGCTTTAGCCTGGCGCGGCCGAATTATACGGTGCGTTACCGCTATCGCGTGGTGCCGGACATGCTCGAGCACTTCGAGCAACTCGACCTTGCGAGCGGCGAGAGCGCGCGATTCTGGCTCACCATTCGCGTGCCGGACGATGCACCGGCCGGGATCTACACCGGCAAAGTCACGTTCGAGTGCTCCGGCGGAAAAACGGAACTGCCGATCACACTTCGTATCCTCCCCTTCAAACTGCAGGATGATCCCTCCAAGATCTTCGGCATCTACTACTACCATCCGTACGATCAGATTGCCGGAGCGACCGACGAGCCATCACGGCAGTATTTCCGCCGCCGGGCCGAGTTGGAGCACGCTGACATGGCGGCCCACGGCACGCGCAACGTGGTGCTGTCGTGTTGGTGTCCGCCGGCGGATGCCCAGGGGAATTTCAAGTTCGACGCGGAACTGCTGGCCGACAAGATCGCGCTGTGGAGGAAGTACGATTTCCGCGGCCCGATCGTGCTGCAGATCAGCACGGAGGGCATCTACACGAAACACATGAAGGAGCACTACGGCAGCCACTTGCGCGGTGTGAAGGATCCGCCCGAGGAGTTCGCCCGCGAAATGACCGCGATGGTCAAGGCCATCGACGCCGAGCGACAGAAGCATGGCTGGCCGGAATTCCTGTACTACCCCGTCGACGAGCCCAGCACCGATCAGGCGTCCGTGGCTTTCATGCTCAAGGTGCTCAAGGCCTGCAAAGCAGCCGGCGTGCGGACCTATGTGACCGCCGACCCGACGCACGAGCAGTTCGAGCCGCTGCGGCCGTTCATTGATGTGTGGTCTACGCAGCCCTTCGCGCCCGGCCGCGAAGCCGTTCTGGCCGACATGAAAGCCCGCAAGGTTGAGTATTGGTGCTATCCCAACCACGTCAACGGCGAAAACGATCACACGCCCGTGACCGGAGCCCGCATGACCTACGGCTTTGGGTTCTGGCGCTCCGGTTTCCTGACCCTGATCCCCTGGATTTACTCCTACAGCAACGGCGATCCCATGAACTACCTCGATGGTTCGTCGATGGATTTCTTCAATCGCCACGAGCCGGACGGCACGCCGATTCCCGTCGCCATGTGGGAGACGTATCGCGAAGGTTACGACGATTACCGCTATGTCTACACGCTCGAACAACTGATCGTGCAGGCGAAAGCCAGCGCCAAGCCCGCGGCCCGGCAAGCGGCCGCTGTCGCCGAACAAGAGCTGCAGTCCGTGTGGGATGCGATCCGCGTGCAGGCGAAATACAAGGACACCGGCCTGTGGTCACCGGCGGAGTTTGACGTCTATCGTTGGCTGGTCGCGCAACAGATTCTCGCGGTGCGAGAGGCGATGTGAGAGCCATTGCTCACGCCGTCAGGCTGACCTTCCCTTTCGGCAGATCGAAGCAGACGACCACTTCCTCTTTCTGACGCAGCCACGTCCCCGCCTTGAGTTCACTGAGCGCCGCGACTTCCTTCAGTAGTAGCACCTGGCCGGCCTGTGACAGTTTCGGCTCACTCGCAGCCGCGCCGGCGAGGCGAACCGTGAACGCCGGAGCCGCGAACGGCGCGGTGAATGTGATCTCTCTGTCTGCACGCTCAATACGCGTGAGTTCCTTGGCCGCCCAATAGCGTGCCATTTCACTGTTCTTCATCCACAGGGTCTTGTCCTTGTACCGCCCGTTGATGGCGAGGATCACCTTCTTGCACGCCTCGAAACCCTTCTTCGCGCCATGGGAGTACAAGCCGGCCCAGTGGCAGAGCATGACCGCGGGTTCCCCTTTTTCGATCAGATCGACGAGCCGGCCGGCAGTGGCGTCGTCGTTGCAATACTTGTGTCCTTGCGGGGGCGTCTCTCCGTCCCAGTTGCCGTACCAGTCGCCGGTACCAGCGACCACACTGGCAACCGCCTTGGGATTGTCGGTATCCAACCCCGAAACGTGCTCGATCCGCGGCTGTGTGCTTTCGTCGGCACCTTCGGAAATGTACTTGAAGTAATGAGGAATCTCCGCGCCGTAGACATCGAGCAACGCTTCGCCGGTCCCCTGGGACAGCTCGCTGCGGGCCGCGCCGCCAAAGCCGCCCGGGGTTGTGATTCCCTCGCAGGGAAGATCGCAGTTCTTGAGGATGCGCAGCGCGTAGGCGATGTACTCGGCCATCTCGCCGGCGCTCTTGCGCTGCGGCGGATACGAATTCTCCATGGTCGCGGCGTTCATCTCCGCCATGGGCCGGCCGGTCTTGAGGTCGATCACGCGCGTGTGCGTGATCATCTCCGGGTGGATGTCCCAGCGCGGGACCATCAACTCACGAACGAGCTTGAGGCTCTCCTGCAAGTCATGCTTCGACCAGCCCGGCAGCCCGCGGTCCAGCCAGCCGACACACGCCGGATAGGGCACGATGCTGTACTTGCCCCGGACCCCCTGGTCGGCGCACCACTCGCCGAACTCCCGGACAAACGAGTCGGGGATCTCCCGCGGCCAGTTCTGCCACTTCTTCCAGTAGATCGGGTTCTGTGGCCAGGCGGCGGCGAACTGGGGCATGCAATATGCACCCATGTTCACCAGGCAGGTGGAATCATCGATGATGAACGACAATGGCACACGCCCGCGCGGATTGAGCACCTTGACCGACTTGTCCTGTGGCGGCCGCGGCCCGGCCGGGGTCTCCGGCTGCGGCGAGGCGGCCAGCGCCCGGCCATCTGGAAGTGAAACGGCGAGGCCGGCTGCTGTGGCGGCGGCGCTCGCCCGCAAGAACTCACGACGGGAGATATCCCACATAGGGCCGGCGTGGAAATTTTTTCGGGAGAACACCAAGGCCGACGAACGTAGCACAGCCGTCTCGGCTGTGTCCGAACACTTTGACACAGGCGAGACGCCTGTGCTACTCCGTGTGATCCCGAAAAAATTGCCGCGCCGCATAGTGCCTCCAGCAACGGTTTTGCGTGGCTTCTCAATCGCCAGACAGTATCATGGTCCGCAACTGATCGGGTACCGTGTCTGTGGCGAACCGTACGGCTGCCCACAGCGTAGCTCTTGGTCCACTTCAGATCAACTTACTGGAGAGAGACACATGCAACACATCTGCCGCCGGGTTCTCCTGGAACGAATGGCTTGTGCATTGATGCTGGGTTTGGTGATGACTTTGACGGCGCTCGCGGCTGAACCACCCCAATGGGCCGCGAAGGATCTTCGCGCCGGGATCATCGGCACCGATACTTCGCATGTGCCGGCGTTCACCGCCCTCTTCCAGGCGCACCCGGAATGGAAGATCAAGGTTGTGGCAGCGTTCAAAGGAGGCAGCCCCGATCTGCCCACCAGCGCCGACCGGCTCGAGGGGTTCGCCAAGACGATCCATGACAAGTACGGCGTCGAGATCGTCGGCAGCATCGAGGAACTGCTCCAGAAGGTGGATGTCGTCCTCCTGGAGAGCGTCGATGGCCGGCCACACCTGGCTCAGGTCACCCCGGTCTTCAAGGCCGGCAAGCGCGTGTTCATCGACAAACCGCTGGCCGCCAGCATGGACGACGCCCGGGCGATCGTGCGGCTGTCAAAGGAAACGGGGACGCCGTTCTTCAGTGCCTCCTCCTATCGATATCATGCCGACATTGCCCGCCTGCGGGACAATCCCGGCGTGGGCAAGGTGACCAGGGTCCAGGCCAGTTCTCCCTTCAACAAACTGGCGTTTCATCCCGACCTGTACTTCTACGGGATTCACGGAATCGAGGCCCTGTACGCCGTCATGGGTCCCGGCTGCGTCAGCGTGTCGCGCAAGGTTGATGGCATTGCCGACGTGACCACGGGAAAATGGAAGGACGGACGTATTGGCGTCTACTACGGGCCGATCAAGAGCGGCGAGAAGTTGCCCATGATCCGGATCTGGGGTGACAAAGGCACGACCGAGTCGGCCGGCCCCGAAGGTTATGAGGGTCTGGAGCGAGCCATCGCCGAGTTCTTCCAGACAGGCCGGCCGCCGGTGGACTCCGCCGAGACGCTTGAGATCTTTGAATTTATGACCGCGGCTCAATTGAGCAAGGAGCGCGACGGCGCAGACGTGTCGCTCGCCGAACTTCGGAAATGAGCCCAGGGGAGATGCTCGATGGCAACGTTAACACGACCGGTCCTGTTCTTGTGCGTTGTGGCGATCCTGGCCGTGTGTCCCACCCAGGACGCGGGCTTTGTAACGTCGCCGGCTCTGGCCGCCGAGGTAGCGCCCGCGGGAGCGCTGCTGGGTTCGGCGGACTTCATGCCAACGCCACAGCGTCCCATCGGGTGGCGCGGCGACTGGACCGGACGGTTCCCCGGCGCTACGCCCCCAACCGAATGGAGCCGACGCGCCAAGGGCATCACTTCGCAAATCAAGTATCAGGCGGACAAGCCGTCCGGCGAACTGACGGGCGCCAGCAAACCGCTGGAGTACTTCACGATCAAGGACTGGCTTGTGTCCGGCCCTTTTCCCGTCGATGACCCCGTGACGGATATCAACAGAGACTTCCTGAACGGGGAAACCGAGGTCGAACCGGCCAGAGACGCCAAAGCGGGCGATTCAACATGGAAACCCCTTCGCACCGGTATTGACACCCAGAGCACGCATTATCACAACGAGGGGACCTGCGGCGATCTCAATGTCGATTTCGTCTATGTCTTCGGCAATCTGCCCGAAAGTGGAATGGTCAAGGCTCCCGGCACGACGTTGAACAACAAGATGGCGTACGCACATACGTACGTGTACTCGCCCGCCGCCGGCGAGAGTCTGCTGCGCGTCAACTACACGGCCGCGGCCATCAAGGTGTTCCTCAACGGCCAGAGTATCGCCGTCAAGCGTAGCGAGGCAGGCAGGATCGCGCTGAAGAAGGGCTGGAACCGGTTGCTGGTGAAGCTTGCCAGCGGCGAGGTGGCCGTGCCGGAGGGCCAGAATGCCTGGGTCAGCCATTGGCGATTTGCGGCCTATCTCGAACCGATGCCGCCGGTCTCATACGAGAGCAGCAACATTGCCTGGATGACCAAGTTGACCGGGCGCAGCATGTCCCAGCCGATCATCGTCGGCGACCGCATCTTCATCGGTTCCGGGATGACCGATCTGCTGTGCATCGACAAGAAGACCGGCAGGATCCTCTGGCTCCGTTCCAACACGCCCTATGACGCCATGACAGCGGAACAGCGCGCGGCCGTCCCCGAGGCCAGGGAGAAACTCGAGCCGCTGGCCATCAGGCTCAATACGCTCAACGAACAGGCCGTGAGCGCCATCAACACCTCGATCTCGCCCATGGGCCTCTCCTCCGTTCAACAGGTGGAACTGGATAAGACCCTCAAAGCCAAGGCCGATGCGGAACGGGCCATCCACCTTGCCCTCCGATCCATTGACCGCAAGAAGTATCCGCCCATGTACGAGAACGAGGTCTCCGCCAGCAATGCCACGCCTCTGTGCGACGGCAAATATGTCTTCTGGGCCTGCGGCGGCGGCATGAAAGGTCCCGGTGCCACCGTCATCGCCTGCTTTGACCTGGACGGCAAACGCATCTGGAGCAGTCACGACCCATCCCTCGGATCGCCGGAGCATGGCAACCACATTTCCCCAAACCTCGTTGACGGCAAGCTGATCTACGCAGCGACCGGCACGCTCATCGCCCTCGACGCCAGGACAGGCCGGGAGATCTGGCGCAATTGCCCGAAGGACTGGCAGAACAGCGGCCACGGCAGCACCTCGCCGGTTGTCGTCAAGATCGGTGATGCCAGCGCCATTATCGAGATGAGGTACATTCACCGCGCTGCCGACGGCACCGTGATCTGCCCCAGCAACCTGGACATCTGGGGAATCCTAACGCCGATTGCCGAAAATGGCGTCGTGTACAATCCTTGCCGCTGGCATGGTTTTAAGGATCCACTGTCATTCATCGGCGTCAAACTCCCCGCCAGCGTCGATGCCGGTGCCCGCACCCAGACCGTCCTGGACCTGGACGGCAGGCAAGTCACCATGCCCGTCCGCGTGGATGGTCCGATCTTCATGGTGGCCTCACCGCTGTACGTCGACGGAGTCGTCTATTCAATCGAAATGGGCGGCGGGCTGACCGCCGTGGATACGGTCGCCGGAAGGGCGCTCTACCGCCAGTACCTGGACGGATACAACCGCTTCAACCGCTTTCTCTATGGCGTGGCCGCCAGCCCCACACTCGCGGGCAGGAATATCTACATCACGGACGATGCGGGCTATACGCACATCATCCAGCCCGGGCCGCAACTTAAGGAGCTGCACCACAACGTCATCGAGAACATCCACATCTCCGGCCTGGGTGGCAACCCGTGCAAACAGGAATGCTTTTACACTTCTCCCGCGTTCGAGGGTAAGTACATGTACCTGCGCGGTGAAGAGTATCTCTACTGCATCGGCGGGGAATGAGGAAACACTGCCCATGACGATACGCACGAGATGGCTGTTGATGGTTCTGGTCATAAGCTGCGGACTCGTGACTCCGGCGGTGCCGCGAGCATTCGCCGAGGACAATCCGCCCAAGACAACGCCTGCTGCAGATTCTCAACCATCCCCCGAGCACCCTGTGGGTTGGCGCGGCGATGGCAGTGGCCAATATCCCTCGGCCAATCCGGCCACCAAGTGGTCCGCGAAAGAGAATGTTCTCTGGAAAGCCGAAGTGGGCACGGGCTCGTCGTCGCCCATCGTCGTCGGCCAGCGTGTGTTCATCGCCGCCGAGCCTGACCTGCTGATCTGCCTTGATGCCCAAACAGGCAAGGAACTCTGGCGGAAGGGCCACAAGATTTCCGACTTCCCCGGGGCGCTAAACGCCAAGACGCCTATCCGGCCAAGTCAATACGGAAATGCGACGGCCACTCCCGTCAGCGACGGCAAACATGTGTGGGCCTGCTTCGGAACGGGCATCGTGGCTTGCTACGATCTGGACGGCCAGGGCGGCTGGGTCAGTTGGTTTGACCTTCCGCAGACGACCCAATACGGCCGCATGGCTTCGCCGGTGCTGGTGGGCGACAAGTTGCTCGTGCATTTTGGGCCGTTGGTGTGCCTGACTGCGGCCACGGGCAAACTGCTCTGGCAGAATGATCGCGCCACGGCCACCTACGGCACCCCCGCCCGGGCCCGCATCGGCGATGTGGACGTCATCATCACCCCCGGTGGTCATGCCGTGCGCATCGCCGACGGAGCGATCCTGGCCGCCGACCTGGGCCACTGCACGTACACCAGCCCAGTTGTGCAGGGTCGCATCGTCTATTTCATCGATACCAGCATCAGCGCGGTTCAACTTCCCGAAAACGCAGGCGACAAGATCGAGGGCAAGGAATTATGGTACGAAGACCTGAGCGGGGAGTTCTTTGCATCGGCCGTCGTCCTCGGTGGCCGGATTTACGCGGTAAATCGGGATGCCAACTACTACGTGATCGACGCGAGCACCGGCAAGACCGTGTTGAAAAAGACGCTCGAACTGCCGCCGGCCGGCCGCAGTGAAAGTCCCAATATCTATCCCAGCGTTTGTCTCGTCGGCAAACATCTGCTCGTCGGCAATGACGCCGGTGAATCCGTGCTCATCGAACCGGGCGATACCTGCACGGTCGTCGGCACCAACTTGCTGCCCGGCAGTTCGGGTGGAACGCCCACGTTCACTGACACGCGCATGTTCGTCCGCGGCGGCAAGTTCCTATACAGCGTTGGCCGCCAGCCTGTGGCTGACGGCCAACCGCGATAGTGCAATTTCATCGGGACGAACTCGTGTGCTGTCCCGGACCCGTTGTGTCAGTCCCGTGGCAGGGTGGCCGTCGAGCCGGCCGGCTTCCTGGGCGTGGTCACATGCTGGACCGGTTGAACCTGCTGCGGCACGGGCGGGTTAATGCCCGGGTCGGAGGCTTCGTACGCCGGCAGCGGATTCACGCCCAGCCGGGTAAGCCCGGTGTTGACGGCCAGATCGTTGGGATTCAGGCGATGCGCCTGAAGCAGGTAGTAGGTGGCTTCGTTGCGCTGGCCGAGCGGATCAAGAAGGTACAGGCCGGCTTCCTTGCGGATGTTGAAATCCCAGGTGTCGGTGATGGCAGCCTTGCGGTAGGCGATGATCGCATTGTCCGCGTCGCCGCGCAGGCGGTGGCACTTGGCCAGCAGGAACCAGTTGTTGGCCGTGGGATTGTCGTTGGCGCGTTTCTCGATGGCGTTAAGCTCGCCCTCGCGATCGTCATACCGGGCCACGGCCGACGCATAGGTGTCGAGCACGACCTGGCGGAAGTCGTCGTCGTGCTTGGCCCAGGGCAGGGCATCCATCAGTTCAATGGCAATCTTGTACTGCTGGAATGCCGACTGGTGCTGCTTGAATTCATCGTAGCAGACACCGAGATAGAACTGCGAGTTGTAGTCGCGGGGGTCCTGTTTGACCGCATCGCGGAATGAACCTGCGGCCTCGTTGTACATCTTCTCGCTGTAGAGGCGCATGCCCTCCTCGTTGGAGCGGCGCGAAGTCGTATAGACCTCAGAGCA
Source organism: Phycisphaerales bacterium (assembly GCA_025361735.1). Taxonomy (GTDB): domain Bacteria; phylum Planctomycetota; class Phycisphaerae; order Tepidisphaerales; family Tepidisphaeraceae; genus JANYKD01. Next base: position 2,149 of record JANYKD010000502.1, on the reverse strand, counting down.
ACCCGCGAGCAGCAGAAAGAACGAAACCAAAACCAGTGACGCTAAGGATCGGCCGAGAGTGCAACGCATGGCTACCTCCGTGTAGCAGCCCAAGTACCAGCCCCAGCAGTTGACCTGTTCCATCAGGTCATCAGGAGCCATATTCAACTAAAGCCTATCAACATGGCGGGCAAATGACAAGCATGGCGGGCCACGTCCGATAGCTTGCTTACATTATCGGTCGTATCGGCTCGCTTTCTGAAGCCCAACCAGTGGTGGACAGAAACAAATCGACCACTTGCCGTGCCGGCCAGATTCACTTCCTGGCCCGTACGCACTCGGCAAGCCTCCCGGGAGGCTTGCCGCGGAGCGAACAAATGACTATTCGATCCTGAGACTTCCGCCGCCTTCGGGCATTCTACTTCAGGAGACAACACCTCATGAGGCGATCCATCTTCACCGTCATTCTGGTGCTCGGCCTTTTCGGACCCTCACTGGCGGCCCAGACCCGGCCAGCCACGCGACCCGCGATCGATGTCCGCGTTGACCCGCGCGTGGAACTGGTCTGCATCATCTTCCGGCTGGCGGGCAACCAAGAGTATTCCAGGGGGAAGCTCCCGAATTATGTCCGTGATGTCGATGAACGCTTCGGGCCGTTGGCTGAACATCCCGTCGTGCAACTGGCGAGGAAACTCCGCAACGAGCGAAGTCTCGGCTTCGATGCACCGATGTCACTGGCCGTGCATTTGACCGACGATATTGGCGAGAGAGTGCCGCTCGTGCCACTGCCGGCCGAAGTGGACACCCGCTGGCCCGCAACCGGCGCCCGACTGTTCGCCAAAGAAGTGAAGGATTTCGCTCAGAAGGCCAGATTTGCCGAATTTCTGGCGAGCCACCGGGCTTTGTACGATCTCGCCGAGGCCCGCATGCGGAAGACGTTGGAAGATCACGCACGTCTGGAGTGGTTCGCGCAATACTTCGGCACACGGTCGCAGGTGCGATTCCATGTCGTGCCCGGGCTGCTCAACGGCGGCAGTTGTTACGGCACGCGTTTCCAGGACGGCGAGCAGCAGGATATGTACTGCATTCTGGGTGTCTGGGATGCCGACCAGGCCGGCATGCCCCGCTTTGCGCCATCCGTCATCCCCACCGTGATTCACGAGTTCAGTCATTCCCACGTGAATCCCCTGGTAAACCGCCGGCTGGCCGATTTCGAGCGATCAGGTCGCAGACTCTTTGCCCGGTCGGAACAAGCCATGCGCCGTCAGGCGTACGGACAATGGGAGACGGTCATATACGAGTCGCTGGTGCGAGCAACGGTGGTGCGTTATCGCAGCGCCCACGACGGTCCGTTTGCGGCAATGGCCGAGGTCATGGAGCAGAACTCACGCGGGTTTGTGTGGATCGGGGAATTGTCCAAGCTGTTGGATGAGTATGAGTCCGATCGGAAGACCTACCCAGACTTCGAGGCATTCATGCCCCGCGTCGTGGAATTCTTCGGCCAGTACACAAGCCGCAAGCCCTGACCACGCGGTTCGTGTTCTCAGGACAACCAATTCAGTGATCGGGACCGGTGTTTCCCCTGCCACTTTCACTTTAATTGTCAATCTGTTGATTTATTTGTTGCTCGCAGGCCAAAGCAATGATATCTCTTAATAGTACGATTGATCTGCCGTGTACGAGATTGGAGCAGATGATCTAGCGAACCGATAAATAACCGATAGGGTTCGCCGCGTTTCGGCCGCACGCCTGCAGTTGCCACCCGCTAGCGGGATGAGCCAGACGGGAAGCGAAAGAAGCGCAGCAACCGGGAGCGACCCTTCCGGCCGGTAGAACCCCGTGTTCTAAATGGGTATCGCTAAACAGGCTCCGCACAGCGAAGGCAGACACTTGTATTCATTAGCTCGCGGACCCTTGGTCCACGAGCTTTTTTGTTGCGCCGAATCAGCCGCTGAAACTACCCGCGACAGGGATCGAACCTGTGACCTTGAGTTTAGGAAACCCACGCTCTATCCAACTGAGCTACGCGGGCGTGACAGCAGGAACAATATCAGGGGACGGGACGACGGGCAAGGCAATTGTCCACGGTGCGGCGTGGCAATTTCTTCGGGAGAACACCAAGGCTGATGATCGTAGCACAGCCGTCTCGGCTGTGTCCAAACACTTTGAC
>JANYKD010000501.1 GCA_025361735.1 Phycisphaerales bacterium | reverse complement strand
CTCGATGTCGCGCTGAACGGCAATGAAGACGACGCCAAGACTCGGGAAGCGATCAAGGATGCACTGAAGAACAGAACGCTTGATGTGGTCTTCATCCAATTGGACAAGGTCGATCAGGCCGGGCACAAGTTTGGCTACGGGCCTGATAGCCCTCGGTACATTAACGCCATCGAACAAACTGACGCAGACGTGGGCCAGATCATGGATGCCCTCAAGAGCCGCAAGGACTATGAGAACGAGGATTGGCTCATCATCCTGACGACGGATCATGGAGGAATCCGCAAGAAACACGGAGGGAACTCGCCTCAAGAGAGCACGATCTTCACCATCTTCTGGGGGAAATCGGTGGTATCAGGCGAGATATTCGAACAGCCAATGATTGTGGACATTGCGGCGACGGCAATGGCTCATCTCGGCATGAGCATCCGTCCCGCATGGGACCTGGATGGCCACGCCATCCCCTTGAACGCACCGCACGAGCCGGTGCAGGGCTCATCGGGACGTCGGTAGGCTGCTCACAGTTCTGGCTTGGTGAAGTGGAACTTGACGAGTTCCGACTCGGCGGTGGTGAGCAATGCCTCTGCGGCCTTGAGGTCGCGGAGGATCGGATTTGGCTGCAGTCAATAATGGACATGCCTTGGGCAATAACGACCATTCTGACGCGAGGGATGATTGCATAGACTCCCACTTGTTTTGGGTGTTGATTGCCATAGTATTACGTGTACGTATTAATTGGCGGAGCGGCAGTATGGTCGGTGGCCACGATATCGCGATGGCATTGCGTGCGGCCTACTGGGCCATGCACCGGGAAGCCGATACACTGCTGCAAGCGTACGGGGTTACGGCCAATCAGTTCGTGCTCATATCCCTCCTGGCCGAGGGAGAGGCACTGACGCAGCAGGAACTGGTGCGCCGGGCCAGTTCGGACGCCAACACGGTTCGGGCGATGCTTGTGCGGCTGGAACGCGGTGGCCTCGTGTTGCGACGGCGGCATCAGACCGACGGTCGGGCCCGCTGCGTGATGCTGACGGACAAAGGGCGGAAGACTCACGCCGTATTATGGGCGAAAAGTCAGGCCTTTCACGAGCGATTGTTGGTGGCCATAGGTCAAGACTCGATACGTATCTTCATCCAGCAGCTTCGGTCCGTGGAAAACATGACCACGCCCAAGAGTGCGCCCAGGCACGGCGGCAAGGCAGCATGTCGGCAACTCAGTATCGCGCAGTCGAACACGTTCTAATCTCGGAGAAGCGTCCCATGAAGCACTTCCACATTATTGGCGTTCTATTCGCGTTGGCGGCTTGTTCGCAGTGCTGGGCTCAAACCACCCAGCCGGTGGAGGATTTCAAGCCGTCATCGCTCAATCAACCGGGCAAGCAGTATCCCCAGGTCAACTCGGAACGGCGCGTCCGTGCCCGCGTCGTTGCCCCGCAAGCACAGAGCGTCGTGCTCGAGTTCCTCGGTGGCGCAAAGTACCCGCTGACCAAGGGGGACGACGGCGCCTGGATCGGCGTCACGCGGCCTCAGGATGAAGGTTTCCACTATTACCAGATCAACGTCGACGGGGCCGGCGTTCCAGATCCTGGCAGCCTGTTCTTCTACGGCGGCAGCCGCTGGGGCAGCGGCCTCGAAGTCCCCGCCAATGACCATGACTTTTACGCCGTCAAGAACGTTCCACACGGCCAGTTGCGGCAGGCTCTCTACTATTCCAAGAGCGCCAACGCCAATCTCCGCTGCTTCGTCTACACGCCCCCGGATTACGAGAAGGATCCGTCCAGGCGTTATCCGGTGTTGTATCTACAGCACGGTGGCGGAGAAGATGAAACCGGCTGGGGCAGTCAGGGCAACACCGGACTGATCATGGACAACCTGATCGCCGCCGGCAAAGCCAGGCCCTTCATCATCGTGATGGCCAACAGCTACGTCCCCGGCGCGGCCGGCCCGGGTCGCGGACCGGCTCCTGCCGCCCAAGGCGGCGCGGCAGCACCGGCTCGCCCCGCGGACGGTGCCCCGGCTGCTGGCGGCGGTGGCCCCGGAGGGCGCGGCGGTTTCCGCTTCAACTTCAGCGCATTTGAGCGGGTTCTCATCGACGACCTGATTCCCTTCGTCGATGCCAACTTCCGCACGATGGCCGACCAGCCCCACCGGGCCATGGCAGGCCTGTCCATGGGCGGCATGCAGACACGGCAAATCACGCTGGCCCACCTCGACATATTCTCCCATATCGGCATCTTCAGCGGCGGCAGCATCGCCCCGACCGACATCACGGATATGGCGGCCTTCAAGCAGAAGGTCAAGGTCGTGTTCGTCAGCTACGGAAGCCGCGAGAACGGCGCTACCGGCAAGGCCAATATTGAAGCGCTACAGCAAGCCGGCATCAAGAGCGTCTTCTACGAATCCCCCAATACCGCTCACGAGTGGCAGACCTGGCGGCGCAGTTTGTATCAGTTCGCCCCACTGCTGTTCGCTGACCAACCCCTTCCGCCTGTGTTCACACCGAAGGTGGCTGAGACCCCTGCCGTAACGCCCGCGACTGTCGTCAAGGCCCTCGCGGCCGATGTCACCGGCACCTGGAAATCCGAATTCGACTCGCAGATCGGCCACCAGAAATACACCTTCACGTTCAAGCAGAACGGTGCGAAGTTGACCGGGAAAGCCAATTCGGAGGCAGGCGACCGGAAGCGGGAAGCGGAACTGAAGGAAGGCAAGGTGGACGGCGATACGATTTCGTTCGTCGAGATGCTGACCATCCAGGACAACGAGATTCGCATCGCCTACACCGGCAAACTCTCGGCCGACCGCAATGAAATCAAGTTCACGCGCGCGGTCGGCGACTTTGCCAAAGAGGAAATCGTGGCTAAGCGCGAGCAGAGCGCGCCCGCCGCCAAGTCGGTACGCATCAAAGCCGGGAAATCCGAATCCGTCAAAGACGCTGAGGGTAATGTCTGGCTGGCCGACCAGGGCTTCGAGGGCGGCCAAACTATTGCACGGCCCGATATCCAGATTGCCAACACGAAAAGTCCCGACCTCTACCGGGCGGAACACTACAGCATGGATTCCTTTTCGTGGCCCGTGCCCAACGGCAAGTACGTCGTGAAACTGCATTTTGCGGAAACGTTCGAGGGCATCACCGCACCAGGTCAGCGCGTGTTTTCCTTCAATGTCCACGGCAAGGAGTTCAAAGACTTCGACGTCTGGGTGAAGGCAGGCGGGGCCCTCAAGGCCTATGTGGAGACGGTCCCCGTCGAAGTCACCGACGGCAAGATCAAGATCACCTTCACGCCCAAAGTTGAGAATCCGCAAATCTGCGCGATTGAAATCATTCCGGATGGAGCGTCCGCGGCGAACGCGGCAACACCGGGAGTTTCGCAGGCAATCGCAGCGGCGCCAGTCGCAGCGGCTCCCCAGGCCGCTCCGGCAGCCCCTGCCCAATCCGGGCCCACTGTTTTGAAAATTGATGCAGGCAAGGTGACGGGCAAGGTCAGCCCCATGCTCTATGGTCTGATGACCGAAGAGATCAATTTCGCGTATGAAGGCGGCCTCTATGGGGAACTTATCCGCAACCGCTCCTTCAAGGCGGACGCCGTTCTCCCGCGTGTTACGCCGGATTCTTACGAGGCTGGGAAATACCTTCCTGCCACGTTCAGGCCCGACACCAAACCCAGGTACTGGACGGCCGTCGGCGGCGCTTCAATCGTTCTCGACTCGAACAACCCGTTGAACGAATTCTTGAACGTCAGCCTCAAGCTCGACGCTTCGTCAGCCTCAGCAACATCTCCGGCCGGCGTTGCCAACGGCGGATACTGGGGTATTCCGGTCAAGCCGCAGACCACCTACAGCGTATCGTTCTTCGCGAAGGCGGCCGCCGGTTTCGCTGGTCCGGTGACCGTCAGCATTGAAAGCGTCGATGGCAAGACCAACTTCGCCAGCGCCGAAATCTCCGGCCTGACTACCGAATGGAAGAAATTCGAGACGAAGCTGAAGACTGCCAACGTTCCCGCCTCCAAGGAGACTGTCTTCAAACTGACCACCAAGACCCCGGGTACGCTGTGGCTGCAAAATGTCTCGCTCTTCCCGCCCACCTACAAGAATCGCGAGAACGGCAACCGCGCCGATCTCATGGCAATGTTGGCCGCCATGAAGCCCCGATTCCTGCGGTTCCCCGGCGGCAATTATCTCGAGGGCAACGCCTTCAATCAGCGTTTCAACTGGAAGGAAACCCTTGGCCCCGTCGAACAGCGTCCCGGCCATCCCAGTCCCTGGGGTTACTGGTCCACAGACGGCTTTGGGCTGCTCGAATTCGCCGAGTGGTGCGAGGATCTTGACATGGAACCGCTGCTCGGCGTCTTTGCCGGCTACTGCCTCGGCCAGGGTGGCGTCATCCCCGCAGGGCCGAAACTCGAGCCCTACGTTCAGGAAGCGCTCGAGGAAATCGAGTATCTCATCGGCGATGCAAACACCACCACATGGGGCGCGCGGCGAGCGAAGGATGGGCACCCCAAGCCCTTCAAGATGCAGTATGTGGAGGTCGGAAACGAAGACTGGTTTGACCGCAGTGGCTCCTACGACGGACGGTACGCCCAATTCCACGACGCCATCAAGAAGAAGTATCCGCAGCTGAAGGTCATGTCCTCGTGCGGCTATGAACAACCGCAAAACCTGTGGGTCAAGAGCCGCACGCCGGATCTGGTGGACGAGCACTACTACCGCGGGCTGGAAGACATGCTGGGGCAGTCCCTGAAATACGACACCTATTCGCGCACGGACAAATCAAAGATATTCTGCGGCGAATGGGCCACGCGCGTCGGCTCGCCCACGCCGAACATGGCCGGGGCGATTGGTGACGCGGCGTGGATGGCCTGCATGGAGCGCAATTCGGACATTGTTCTGCTGTCCTGCTATGCACCGCTTCTGGTCAATGTCAGCCAACTGAACGGACAAGGCCGTTCGATGCAATGGAGCTCGGATCTGATTGGCTATGACGCACTGACGAGCTACGGGTCGCCCTCGTATTATGCCCAGGTGATGTTCAGTACGATGGTCGGAGATGAGATCCTTGCCACCGATTCGCAGAACATCCCCACGCGCCAATGGCAGCCGCGGGCGGGTCGCGGGGGCAATCCGCCTCCGCCGCGCCAGCTCCGTGAGATCTTCTACTCCGCCACGCGCGACAGCACGAGCGGGGTGATATACCTGAAGATCGTGAATACGTCCGGCACGGCGAAGACGATCAAGATTCAGATCAACGGCGGAGCGAAGATTGCCCCCGAAGGCGAGGCGGTCTCCCTGGCGGCAGCCGGACTGGACGACACGAATTCCCTCGAACAACCGCAAAAGCTGGTTCCGCACACGGAGAAAGCCGGCAACTTGAGCGCCGATATTTCACGCGAATTCCCGCCCTATTCCATCACGGTGTTGAAACTGAAGACCAAGTGAGAAGGAGAACTCCTATGATGAAACGATTCAACCAATGGTTCCCGGCTCTGTTGGGCGGGTTGTTGGCCCTCACCCTGATCACTCCGGAGAGTCTGGCCCAAGGCGGGCGCGGACCCGGCCGGGCCATTGTCCTCGGACCGGATGACAAACAGGTGTACCCCGATCCTCCGGCCGGAATCAACGCCAAGCGTGAAGGCGTCGCGCACGGCCAACTGGAGATGATCAGCTACGAGTCAAAATCCGTCGGCACCACCCGCAAGATGAATGTGTACACGCCGCCCGGTTACTCGAAGGACAAGAAGTACCCGGTGCTCTATCTCCTACACGGCATCGGTGGCGATGAGACGGAATGGCAGCGGTTTGCCTCGCCCAATCTCCTCCTCGACAACCTGCTGGCGGATGGCAAAGCCGTTCCGATGATTGTCGTCATGCCCAACGGCCGGGCACAGAAGGATGACCGGGCGCAAGGTGGAATGGGCAGCGCCCCCGCGTTCGCCAAGTTCGAGGATGATCTGCTGAAAGACGTGATCCCGGCGATCGAGTCGCGCTACTCCGTTCAAGCCGACCGCGAGCACCGCGCCCTGGCCGGCCTCTCGATGGGCGGCGGGCAGTCGCTCAACTTCGGGCTGGCGCACCTGGACACCTTCGCCTGGGTCGGCGGCTTTTCATCGGCGCCCAACACCAAGCGCCCCGCGGAGTTGGTGCCCGACCCCGCGGCCGCCAAAGCCAAGCTCAAGTTGCTGTGGCTCTCCTGCGGCAACAAGGATGGGCTGATCGGCATCAGCCAGGGCGTGCATGCGTATCTCAAGGAGAAGGATGTCCCACATGTGTGGAACGTGGATTCCAATGCGCACGACCCCACGCACTGGCGCAACAATTTGTATCATTTCGTCCAGCAGATCTTCCGCGATCCGGAAAGGAACGGTAAATGAGGCACGATAACCGACGCCGCGCACCAGCTCTGTTCGCCTGCGTGGCGATCACCGTTCTGACTGCCGCGGGCACCATGGCCGCCGAGCCCGCATCGCGACCGGCCGCCGCGCCAATCGCGGTGGACCAGCACGGCCCGGCAATCAAGGATGTGTACAAGAACCACTTTCTCATCGGCACGGCGGGCGATCTGCCTGGCAACTACTCCGACCAGGAAATGGCTCTGGCCAGGGAGAACTTCGGCATTGTAACGCCGGAGAACTGCATGAAACCGGCCCCGGTTCATCCCGGCGAGGACACCTGGCGATTTGAGCGACCGGACGCCCTGGTGAAGTGGTGTGTGGACAACAAGATCGCCGTCCACGGCCACACACTGGTGTGGCATGCCCAGACCAACGACTGGTTCTTCCGCGACGGCGACAAGGCAAAGGTCACCCAGCGTCTGAAGGACCACATCAGCACACTGGTCGGACGTTATAAAGGGAAGATTCACGGTTGGGATGTCGTCAATGAAGCGATCAGCGACCGCGGCAACGCCCAGACGGCCGACACGGAGAACCTCCGGAATTCCTCGTGGGTGCAGACGATCGGGCCTGAGTTCCTGGCCTTGGCGTTCAAGTTCGCCCATGAAGCCGACCCGGACGCCAAGCTGTATTACAATGACTACGGCATCGAGGCCGGACCCAAGCACGCCAGTTCGATGGTGCTGCTCAAGCGTCTGATCAAGGATGGCGCGCCGGTCCATGGCGTGGGAATCCAGGGCCACTGGAGCACCAACGGTTTACCGTATGCCGCCCTCGACAAGGCAATCGCCGACTACGCCTCGCTGGGGTTGAAGGTCAGCATCACGGAATTGGATGTGACCATTCGCGGCTCCGCCGGCGGCCAGTTCGGTCCGGGCCCCGGCGGCCGCCGGTTCGGCACTGGCACGCCGGCTTCGCCGGAAGATCTCAAACTGCAGGCCGATGCTTATGCCCGGTTGTTTGCGATCCTCATCAAACACAAAAATGCCGTGGAACGTGTCACCTTCTGGGGCCTCAGCGACCGCCGCACCTGGCGATTCGGACAGAACCCATTGATCTTCGACTCCAACAACCAGCGGAAACCGGCCTACCTGGCGATCGTCGACGCGCTGCTGCATCCGAAGCCAGAGCTGGCCGCGCCGCGATGAATGGCCTGATAGGATGAGGCGATGAGATACGCATTTGCATGTCTGGCGGCCTTCTGGCTCTCACTTACACTAGCCGTTGTATCCGGCAGTCCGGCGCTGGCCGCCGAAAGTACCGAAAGCCTTGGTGCTGCCAATAACCCCATCGCCTGGGCGGACATCCCCGACTTGTCGATGATCCGCGTGGGGAACACCTACTACATGAGCAGCACCACGATGCACCTGAGTCCCGGGCTTCCCATCATGAAGTCCAGCGACCTGGTGAACTGGCAGATCGTCGGCTACGCCTACGACACGCTCGGTGACAACGACGCGCTGACACTTCGGAATGGAAAGAGCGCCTACGGCGCTGGCTCCTGGGCGAGCAGCCTGCGGTTTCATGACGGCCAGTTCTACGTATCAACCTTCTCAAGCACCACCGGCAAAACGCATGTCTACAGGACGAAAGACATTGAGAAAGGACCGTGGACCGAGAACTCGTTTCGCCCCTCGCTGCACGACCATTCGCTGTTCTTCGACGATGACGGGCGCGTATACATGATCTGTGGCGCAGGCAACCTGCGACTCGTCGAACTGACTGCAGACGTCACGGGCGTCAAACCCGGCGGAGTGGATCAGGTGATCGTCCCGAACGCCACTCGAGTGGCCGGTCCCAACCTCGGCCTGCCGGCGGAAGGTTCGCAGATGTGGAAGATCAACGGCAAGTATTACTTGTTCAACATCACCTGGCCGAGAGGCGGCATGCGCACCGCGATTGTTCATCGTGCGGACAAGATCACCGGCCCATATGAAGGCCGCGTCGCCCTGCAGGACAAGGGCGTGGCCCAGGGCGGCCTTATCGATACGCCGCAGGGCGATTGGTATGCGTACCTGTTCCGCGATTCCGGTGCGGTGGGTCGCATTCCCTATCTGGTGCCAGTCAAGTGGGAGGATGGCTGGCCGGTGCTCGGCGTGGATGGCAAGGTGCCCGATACGCTGAATCTCCCGGCCAGCAAAGGTCTCATTCCCGGCATCGTCGCCTCGGATGAGTTTGATCGCCAAGCAGGCGACCGGGCGCTTCCGCCGGTCTGGCAATGGAACCACAACCCGGACAACGAATTCTGGTCGCTCACCCAGCGGCCGGGCTTTCTGCGGTTGACCACCGGGAGGGTTGATGCCGATTTCCTCGCGGCGCGAAACACGCTCACTCAGAGAACGTTTGGCCCGGAATGCTCGGGGACAGTGTCAATCGACGTGAGCAATATGAAGGATGGGGACCTCGCCGGCCTCGGGGGATTGCAGAAGAAATTCGGTCTCGTCGCGGTCAAGATGGCTGGGAATGCCAAGACAATCGTCATGGTGAGTGCTGAATCCGGTTCCCCGGTGGAGGTGGAGAGCGTGCCCCTCACCCAGGACGTCGTCTTCCTGAAAGTGGATTGCGATTTCAAGAACCGGGCCGACAAAGCCTTCTTCTTCCATAGCCCCGACGGCAAGACATGGACACCAATCGGCAAGCCCCTACGGATGTCATACACATTACCGCACTTCATGGGCTACCGCTTCGCGCTGTTCAACTACGCAACGCGGACCGCGGGCGGCTTTGTGGATTTCGACTACTTCCGTGTGGGCGACAAAATTACAATCGCGAAGTGATGTCGTTGTAGCTCCGTCGCACTTCTTGATTCCGACCGGACGTACCACTCTTACTCTTCATCCTGCTGCTAATCCTCTTCGTAATCCTACACTTCTCTTGATCACTCGCCACGCAGTTCGGCCCGGAGTTGTTTCTGCCAGTCCGGGTGCTGCTTCTTGTAGTCCTGGAACTCGCTGTGTTCCGCGGCCGAGATCTTCCCGTCCTTGTTCTTGTCGATGAAGGGGAAGAGCCACTCCCAACCCGGTTTGGATCGGCTCCATTCCTCCCGCGAGTCCCATTGGCTTGGCTGCGTGGAACTGCTCTTGCCGGTCCATTCCAGAATCTGGCCGCGTTCCAGCAGGCGGTTGCGAAGTGTGGCCACATCAAGTTTCTGAACCTCCACCTTCGCCTTGACCGACTGGGCGGCGGCGACGCCGGCGGATTCGCCCAGCACGCAGAACACCGGTTCCATGCGCGCCGACGCGTAGGCGATGTACGTGGCCGAGAAACAGACCGGAACAATGAGGTTGCTGCACTGCTCCAGCTTGGGCGTGATCGTCCGGTAGGGCATGGGGTAGGGATGGCCCGTGCCGCGGGCTCCGCCGACGAACATGTTGCCTTCAGTTGCCACGCCGATCTGGCCGGTGGTCTCGGATGCGACTGCGTAGCGCCGCACCGGATAGGTGTCGACACCATAGAGGGCCAGCCCGATGCCATCCTCGACCTGCGTCTGATTCCACACATCCGCCAGAGTCAGGAGATAGGGCCCTTTCATTCGCCGGGTGATCCGCACATAGAGTTGATTGGGCCAGCCTCCGGTGTCGGGGTGCATGGTCTTGTCCAGTCCAAGCGCGGCCGTTTCATTGCGGAACGCCTCGGGTACGCGGGGATCGGTGCTCAGAAAGTGATGCAGGCCGCTGAGATAGTCTCTATGCTGGCGCCAGACGCGGGAGCGCACATCCCAGGCGCCATCCTGATAGAAACGGCTCACGCCCAGAGGCGCGATGGTGATCAGGGAATCACGTTTGTAGTTGTATTCGCCACTGTTCATCCAGCCGGGGAAGATGTCCCGCAGCCGCTTCACGGCCTTGTCGTCATTGCCAGCAGAGGCGCGAACGAGGAACTCGACATAGCGCCCGACCAGTTCGTAGTCTTTTGGATCGTAGTTGGCCGGCTTCTCACATACAATGCGTTTGGCCGGGTCGCTGGTAACATAGTAGCGATAGTTGTACGCCTGGGTGTAGTCGTCGGCGGCTCCCCTGGGGCGGCCATGATCGGCGTCCAGCAGCGGGAGAAGGCCGCTCTTGGCGTCGCCGGGCACCCTGTAGGGATCGATGGGCGTCCAATTGGTGGGCGGGCCAACGCCCGCGAGTTTCTCGTCAAACGCGGCGGCCGATTCACGACCCACGGCGTATTGAACGCCGGCGAGGGCCATCACATCGCCTTCATAGCTGGCGTCAATGAACACCGTGGCCTGGATCGTGGCGGCATCCTTTTTCAAAGCTGCCGGAGCTGGAATGGCTTCCTTGTCGGGCGGCGCCAGTTCGAGGACGAGTTTGACGATGGCCGGCCCGGATTTCTCCACCCGCTGGACGCGATGCTCGAAGAGGATGGGAATCTGTTCCCGTTGCAGCCAGGCGGCGAAATCCTGCCGGATCACGTCCGGTCGCTTGCCCATGGCAAAGACGTGTTTGGCGGTCAGCCCGCCGACGGCCTTGGGCTCAGCGCAATCCTGCATCGGCTTGATGCCGGCGCCAAGGACGCCGCCGACCCAGCGGCCGGGTTCGATCAGCAGGACCGTGCAACCCTCCTGTTTGGCCGCCACCGCCGCGACAACGCCTGCGGGTGTGGCACCATAGACACAGACATCGACTTTCTTGACCAGTTCATCGGCGCGGGCGATCTGCACGGCGGCCAGCAGCAGCAACGGCACAGCGGTGAGGATGGTAAGGAAGAACTTCATGATTCTCCGTGGGATGTCTCGACGAACTTCGCATGCAGGAACCGATTGAAATACCGCCGGACTTCGTCGGTGTTTCGTCATGACCAACCGGCCGTGTCATAGCTTCTGGTGACGGCGTTTCCCGGGCGAGACCATGCTCTGATGCAGTGCCGTTTGGCTTGATGCTCCTCAGCGGCGCTGCGGGGCCTGCTTCTGTCGCTTCCGCATGGCGTGAAGAGCGGCCAGCGAGAACTCGGTAATGTGCGAGACGAGTTCCTCGCTATTGTTCTCGTGGATCAGGCCCGGATGCAGGCGCCGGATAATCTCGTCGTGATAGAGGTAAAAAAAGCATTGGCCGCCGATGCTCAATGCCGCTCGAACAACATCGTCGTCGGACGCCCCTGGGCCGAGGATGCCACGAACGATGTCTTCGATGAAATTGGCGCGCGGGCGGATCAACTCTTCCATGACCGCCTCCAGAGCGGCGGTAGGCTGAGCAAACTCGTGGGCCAAGAGCGTGGAACGCCAGGCCGGCCGGGATGGGTCGTATCGATCCGCGATCATAAACGCGATATCGTCCCGCAAACGCTCTTCGGGAGAGCGACCCGCCGGGGCGGACAATGGCGTAGGTGTCATGCTCAGGGCATAGCGGACGACCGCGGCGTACAGCTCGAACTTGTCGCGGAAGTGGTAGTTGATCGCGGCGACGTTCACGCCGGCCCGATCGGTGATCTGCTTGATGGTGGCCGCATACAAGCCGCGTTCGGCGAAGATTTCGCCGCCCGCATCCATGAGTTTTCGGCGGGTTTCCTGGGCGGCGGCATTGTTCTTCATGTTGGGCAAGAGCACGACCTCCTGAACGACGGGAGTCACTATAGCTTGCGGCGTCTATTATTCAAATGTAAATTTGATTTGTTCTTGACAATTCAAAACGATAAGTTAAATTTCAAGTATAATAATGGCCAACCGAACCGGCCGAACGGCCTTGCGCCTGCCTGCGAATCGAACTCTGCGACAACAGTCCCGATGGACAACTGACGGCCGTGGAAACGACCCCGGGCGGACCGGCGAGAGCATTGGAGTACCTCAATGAAGCGACAACGATGGACGATCCTGATGGCTGCGACCCTGTTGGTGAATCCCCTTTTCACAGGTTGTGACCGCCCGCAGCAAGCGGCCCCGCCGCCAGCCGCGATTCCGGAAGTGGCGTTTGTAACAATCCAGCCCCAGCGCGTCGTCCTGACCACTGAACTGCCGGGGCGGACCTCGGCCCACCTGATGTCGGAGATCCGGCCGCAGGTCAACGGATTGATCCAGAAGCGACTCTTCATCGAAGGCTCGGATGTCAAGGCCGGCCAGGTGCTCTATCAGATCGATCCCGCTCCGTTCCAGGCAGCCCACGACAGTGCACTGGCCAACCTCGAGGCGGCAAAGAAGTCAACCGACCGGGCGCGGGCGTCGCTGGGTGCGAGTATCGCCGGCGTCACCCGGCAACAGGCCACGGTGGCACTTGCCAAGACCAACCGGCAGCGGCTCGAGGACTTGTTCAAGGAGAAGGCCGTCTCCACCAGCGACCGCGATCAGGCCGTGACTGAGGCTCAGGTTGCCGACGCGACACTGCAGGCTGTCGAGGCGCAGGTGGCAAGCGACCGAGCCGCAATAGCCGCATCCGAGGCGGCCATCAAACAGGCCGAAGCCGCACTCGAGACAACCCAAATCAATCTGGGCTACACCAAGGTGACGGCACCGATATCCGGTCGAATCGGCAGGTCCAACGTGACCGAAGGCGCGCTTGTCACAGCTTATCAGGCGGTTCTGGCAACAATCCAGGAACTTGATCCGATCTACGTTGACGTTCCCCGCTCCACCACCGAGCTGAATCGGCTGAAGCGAAGCGTTGAGAATGGCCACCTGAACCACAGCGGCGCGGAGCAGAAAAAGGTGAAGATCATTCTCGAAGATGGGACGGCGTATCCACAAGAAGGAACGCTGGAGTTCAGCGACGTCACGGTGGACCCGACGACCGGGATGGTCATCCTGCGAATCCTTGCCCCCAATCCCCAGGGCATCCTCCTGCCACACATGTTCGTGCGGGCGGTGCTCGCCGAAGGCGTTGACGAGCAGGCGATTCTTGCTCCCCAGCAGGCGATCACGCGCGACCCCAAGGGCAACGCCCTGGTCCTGCTGGTGAGTGCCGAAGGCACGGCTCAACTCCGGCCGGTCGTGCTCGACCGTGCCTTGGGCGACAAGTGGCTGGTTGCCTCGGGTCTTGCCAAGGGCGACCGGGTTATTGTCGAGGGCTCGCAGCGCGTGCGGCCCGGAGCCCCGGTTAAGGCGGTTCCTTTTGAAGCCGGCCGCGAACCAGGCACAAAGCCCGGCGCCACCACCCGACCGACCACCCAGGCCAATTAATGGAGTTGTGAAATGTTATCGAGATTTTTTCTGGACCGGCCGGTCTTCGCCTGGGTCATCGCCATCATGCTGATGGTGCTGGGCGGACTGGCGATATACAGGCTGCCGATCTCCCAGTATCCCCCGATTGCCCCGCCGTCCATCGCGATTGACTCCGCTTACCCCGGGGCGTCGGCGGAGACGGTCGAAAACAGCGTGACCCAGATCATCGAGCAGAAGATGACCGGGTTTGAGGACATGTTGTACATCTCCGGCACAAGCGACTCGGCCGGAGCGTCGCGTGTCGAACTGACTTTCAGGGCTGGAACCGACCCGGACCTGGCCTGGGCCAAAGTGCAGAACAAGCTGCAGCTTGCCATGGCCAGTCTGCCGGAGGTGGTGCAGCGTTCGGGCGTCATGGTCAACAAATCCACGAGGAATACCTGATCATCGTGGGCCTGGTGTCCGAAGACGGCAGCATGGGCGGCGGCGACCTCCGGGACTACGCCCAGTCCAACCTGGAAAAGGTGCTGGCCCGCGTGCCTGGCGTCGGCGAAGTCCAGAACTTCGGGGCGCAGTACGCGATGCGAGTCTGGCTGAATCCCGACAAGCTCACCAATTACAACCTGACTGTCGAAGATGTGATGCTCGCACTGCGGGCCTACAACGTGGAGGTGTCCGCCGGGCAGTTCGGCGGAACGCCGGCGGTGGCGGGCCAGCGACTGAACGTCTCCATCGTCGTGCAGAATCTCCTGCAGACGCCGGAACAGTTCGCCGCGATTCCCCTGCGCACCAATCCGGACGGCTCGGTCGTGCGGATCAAGGACGTGGGACGCACGGAACTCGGAACCGAGTCCGATGACATCCAGGTCTTCAACAATGGCCAACCCACCGCCGCCCTGGCCATCCGCCAGGCGCCCGGCGCCAATGCCCTGGACACCGCCAATGCCGTCAAGGCCAAGATGGCGGAGATGAGCCGCTTCTTCCCGCCGGGGATGAAGGTCTACTATCCCTACGACACGACGCCCTTCGTCCGGGCCGCCATCTATGAAGTGGTCAAGACCCTCGTCGAGGCCGTCGTGCTGGTCTTCCTGGTCATGTGGCTGTTCATGGGCAATATCCGGGCCACACTGATTCCGACCATCGCGGTGCCGGTGGTGCTTCTGGGCACCTTCGCCGCGCTGGGACTGTTCGGGTTCTCCATCAACATGCTGACCATGTTCGCCATGGTGCTGGCCATCGGCCTGCTGGTGGACGACGCCATCGTGGTCGTGGAAAACGTCGAACGCATCATGGCCGAGGAAGGGCTTTCCCCCCGGGAAGCCACCGCCAAATCCATGACCCAGATCACCAGCGCCCTGATCGGCATTGGCCTGGTGCTCTCGGCGGTCTTCGGCCCGATGGCCTTCTTCGGCGGATCGACCGGCGTTATCTATCGACAATTTTCAGTCACTATCATTGCCTCCATGATGCTATCAGTGGTGGTGGCCCTGATCCTCACGCCGGTGCTGTGCGCATCGCTGCTCAAGCCCGTGCCCGCGGGACATGAGCCGGCGGAGAACGCCATCTTTTTCCTGCGGCCGTTCTTCCGGCTGTTCGACCATGTGTTCTTCTGGATCCGCGACCGCTATGTCGGACTGGTGGGGTACTCGCTGCCCCGCAAGTTCCGCTTCCTGTTCATCTACGCACTGCTCCTTGGAGCCGTGGGTTTCCTGCTGCTGCGCCTGCCCACGGGCTTCATTCCCGACGAGGACCAGGGGATACTCATGTCCCAGATCCTCATGCCGACCGGCAGCACGATCGAGCAGACACAGGCAGTCGCCGACCAGGTCCGCCGCCATTTCGAGGTCAATGAGAAAGAGGCGGTCGAATCCTGCCTGACCATCAGCGGCATGGGATTCTCCGGACGGGCACAGAACAACGGCATGGTGTTCATCAAGCTCAAGGACTGGGACGCTCGCAACCGCCCGGACCTGCGAGCCAAGGCCGTCGCCGGCCGGGCCATGATGGCGTTCTCCAAGATCCGCAACGCCATGGCGTTTGTGTTCCCTCCGCCGGCCGTGCTCGAACTGGGCAATGCCCGCGGGCTTGACTTCCAGTTGCTGGACCGCGGCGGGCTGGGACATACCGCCCTGACAGCCGCGCGCAACCAGCTCCTGGGGATGGCGGTGCAGGACAAGCGGCTGTTGGCGCCCACCGTCCGGCCCAACGGCATGGAGGATGTGCCCCAATACCGGGTTGACGTGGATTGGGAAAAGGCCGGGGCGCTGGGCATCCCCGTCAACGCCATTCACGACACGATCTCCACGGCCATCGGCAGTTCGTATGTCAACGATTTCATTCAGGCCGGGCGCGTCAAACGCGTCTACGCCCAGGCCGACGCTCCGTATCGCATGCTGCCCAAGGATCTGGAACGACTGCATGTGCGCAACAGCGTGGGGAAGATGGTTCCCTTCAACTCCTTTGCGTCCACACGCTGGATCAGCGGTTCCCCCCGGCTGGAGCGATTCAACGGTTTCCCCTCCATGAATATCTGGGCCGAGCCGGCGCCGGGCAGAAGCTCCGGCGAGGCGATGATGGCCATGGACGAGATCGTCTCGAAGCTGCCCAAGGGAATTGGCTATGACTGGACGGGCCTGTCCTACCAGGAACGCATCGCCAGCGCCCAGGGAAATATCCTCTATGGCTTCTCGATCCTGGTCATCTTCCTGTGCGTGGCGGCGTTGTATGAAAGCTGGACCATCCCCTTCGTCAACCTGTTGATGCTGCCGCTGGGCGTGCTCGGCGCGCTAATGGCCACGTACCATCGCGGGTTCCCCAACGACGTCTACTTCCAGATCGGATTCCTGACCACGCTCGGCCTGTCGACCAAGAACGCGATCCTCATCATCCAGTTCATCAAGGAACAGCGGCACGAGGGCATGGGAGTGATCGAGGCAACCCTGGCCGCCGTGAAGACCCGATTCCGCCCCGTGATCATGACCTCGCTGGCGTTCTTCTTCGGCACGCTGCCGCTGGCGCTCGCCACCGGCGCCG
>JANYKD010000478.1 GCA_025361735.1 Phycisphaerales bacterium | reverse complement strand
TCCGCGAGATGGGGCTGAAACTATTGGACCTGCACGGCTCGGCCGGGCAGGAAAAGTGCTGGTGGTCGCAGCGCGAATATGAGCGGCTGGCGGGGGTCGACCTGGTGTCAAACCGCATCCGCATGACCGAGCAGCTCGGCGGCGGGACGGTGGTGATGCACGTGCCGTTGCTACCCGAGGGTGTGGAAACGACGCCGGACTATGACCCCTTGCGTCGATCACTGGATGCCCTGACGCCCGTTACTCGTAAGTGCGGCATTCCTCTGGCTCTGGAAAACATGCCCCACGATAACTTCCACCTTCTGGACAAGCTCCTGGCCGAATATGGCCCGGATGTCATCGGAATCTGCTACGACTGCGGGCACGGCAACATCGGTCTGGGGCGCGGGCTCGATCACATGGAAACGCTCAAGGCCCGCCTCGCCGCCGTGCATCTGCACGACAACGACGGCGTAGGCGACAAACACTGGGTGCCGTTCACGGGCACGGTGGACGCCAGGCGGCTCAGTCGCCTTTTGGCGACCTCCGGCTATCGCGGCTGCATCAGTCTGGAGTCCAATACCAACAGCATTCCCCAGGCCAACCGCGGGACATTCGTCGCCGACGCATTCCAAGCCGCCGGCCGGCTCACCGAGATGGTGGCTGCGGCCCGATAGCCCACCACGGCCTCATCCGAACGGCTTGGCAGGACCGGTGAGGTATTCCAGCCACGCGCTCTGGCTGTAGCGGTAATCCTGGGAGGTCATCAGATTGAGGGTCTGGCGGGCCTGCCACGCCACGCCGAAATCCTGACCGTTGAGCACCCGGATCAAGGACTGGGCGACCTCGCTGGTCTTGTATTCCCGCAGGCCATCGGCGCAGGCGATGCGGACATCGCGATTCTGCTGCTCGTCGCCCAAAAGTTTCATCATCGGCCCGGCCGCCCGAGCGTCGGGAATGTTGGCCAGTGCCTTGGCCGCCTCCAAACGGACATTGGCATCCGGGTCAGTCAGGGCGCTGATGTACATGGTGACCGCAACGCTGTTGCGGGAGCGGTTCAGTGCCCGGATGGCGGCCGTGCGGACGGTTGGCTCGGTGTCCCCCTCGGCCATGTGCGTGTAATACTTGGTGTAGGGCTCATTTCGGCCCCAGCGGTTGTCGCTCAAGACATAGACAGCCTTGCGGCGAAGGTCGGGGTTGGTGTCGAAAAGGTCCTTGGCGTACTTGATCGGCCGGTCGCCGGTGATGGCGTCCCAACTCCACGTAATACCCGACCAGATGCCGCGCGGCAGGGCGAAGACATAGTCGCCCACGGTGCTGGTACTCTTGTCTTCACCGGCCAGACGCCGGGTGTCGTCGGATTTGAGCGATCTCCACCTTCCCTGAGTCCATCGGGGCTCGGGGTTGGTCTCAGTGAAAAACGAGCAACCACTTCCCGCCAGAAGCATCGCCAGCAGGATGACAGCCCGCACATTGAGAGTTCGCACATTGAGAGCTCGCAGATTGAGAGCCCACACATTGAAAGCCCGCTCATTGAGAGGTAGTTGCTTGCGCATGCCGAGAACCGCCAATTTCAGATAGCCGACAACACCACGCCAACACTCAACTGGGCCCCGCCGTACAGATCGTCGGGTGCCACCAGAATGGGCGGGGCGATTTCCATTCCCATAAACCGTGAAGCCAGTACGGCAAACCGGGGCGAGTCGTCCGTGACAAAGCACTTCAACGTGCCGGTTTGCCCGTGAGAACGCCGCGCCAGCCCGCAATCGTGCAGCCGCCGGGATACATCTTCAGCGCACTGGTCGGCGGAGTCAATTACGGCGACGCTCTTGCCGACCAGTTGGCGGATGGTGTTCTTCAGGATCGGATAGTGCGTACACCCCAGAACCAGCACGTCTGGCTTGCGCCGAAGCAGGGGGTCCAGGTATTGCCGTAGCGCCACCGTCACCAGCGGATCGTCCCCGCCCCGGCCTTCCTCGATGATTGGAACCAGCAGGGGGGTGGCCCGGAGCAGGACATTGGCCTGCGGGCAATAGGCCATAATCGCTGTCGCATACGCCCGGGAGCGGGTGGTGGCCTCCGTCGCGATCACGGCGATGGTGGGCTGGGGCCTGCCGGCGATGGCGACGGCCGCTCTGGCTCCGGGGTCGATCACGCCGCTGATGGGCAGGTCGGCGAAAAGCCCCCACAGGCTGGGCAACGCCAGCGCGGTGGCGGTGTTACAGGCGATGACCACGTGTTTGGGATCCAAGGGACGCAGAAAATTGATGATGTCCCGGACAAACCGCGTGACGGTGGCGGCCGTCTTGTTGCCATAGGGGAGTCGGGCCGTGTCGCCGAAGTAGACGATGTCCTCGCTGGGGAGCGTCCGGCGCAAGGCATTTACGACGGTGAGCCCGCCCAAACCACTGTCCAGAACCACAATTGGCGATTCACTGCAACTCATGTTTG
>JANYKD010000449.1 GCA_025361735.1 Phycisphaerales bacterium | reverse complement strand
CAACTGGTTTGATGCCCCGAGCCACTTGGGTGAATGACGAAATCCGAAACTCGAATGACGAATGAATCCCGAAGTGCGAATGAACAAAGGGGGCGCAGCACTATTTCGCACGATCCCCGCTAATGCAGACGAGACAGTCGGGTATTCAGATGCGTGTTGCGCGAAACGTTGGGTCGCGGACCCAGCCTACACGGTGTGGCCGCCACGTTCTTCTGGCACTGGGGCCAATAGTCGCTGTTCGATCTCGCTGAAGTAGAGCACCATAAAGTCACTCGCCAACTCCGCTTGGAGTCGTTTCCAGAGTTGCCTCCCAGCGTCGTCAAATTCCTGTTCGGCCTTGGCGTCGGGGAAACCCGAGTCGATCGGGGAATTCTGGTCTAATAAACCGTCATACTCATCTGCCCATCGCTGGATGTCCATACGTAGTGAGGTGGATATGGGCAAGTCGCCAGGGTCAATCGGGCCAACTCTACTGCCTGCCCACCACAGCGCAAGACGCCCATATTCGGCCATAAGTTTGATCGATTTCTGCATCTCTGCCGTCCATCCTATTGATCGCATGCGCTGGTGACGCACTTGCTCGAGCCAACTCCAATCGCAAGCCGTGGAGACACACGCTGGGCCGGTTTGTGCTTCAGCCAAACGCGTCCTGCGTGTTGTCTTCTGTCCCGTTTGTCGATCTCCCGTTTACCGTTCGCCGATGATCCATAATGCGTCAATTCTTTACCCCTCGATAGCAAACGCACACGCCGAAGGTCAGCGGGAATTGCGACCCATCAACGAACCCCGCGTTGGCCATCATGTCCAGCATGCGTTCCCGGCCGATGAAGGTGTTGACGGATTCGGGCAGGTATTTGTAGGCGCCTGTGCAGTCGCCGCTGATGATGGTGGCCGTTACCGGGAGCACGCGGCGGAAGTAGAAGTTGTACAGGGCACGCAGGACCGGGTTATTGGGCAGTGAGAATTCGAGGATGATGACCCGGCCGCCGGGCCGGAGAACGCGGTGGAATTCGCGGATGGCCAGTTGCGGATCGGCTACGTTGCGGATGCCGAAGGCGATCGAGACGACGTCGACGCAGGCGTCCGGCAGGGGGAGGTGCATGGCGTCGCCGTTGAGCCAGAGGATCGGGGAGTTGATAGTTGATCGTTGATGGTTGATAGTTGCAGACTTGCGATACGCAATCGGCAGCATCTCAAACGTGTAGTCCAGCCCGAGGACTCTCGCATCATTTTGCACTTTGCATTTTGCATTTTGCATTCGCAGCGCCCGCGCGAACTTCAGCGTCAGATCTCCCGTGCCGCAGGCGACATCCAGCACGGAATCGGTTGGCTTCAGGTTCGCAAGTTGCACGGCCCGGCGGCGCCAGTACTGGTCCATCCACAGGGAATGCAGGCGGTTATTCAGGTCATAGCTGCTGGCGATGGCCGCGAACATGCGGCGGACGCGGGTCTGTTTGTCGGCCACCTCGTGCGGGTTGGCCAGCAGGGCATCGTTCCAGACGGTCGAGGAGTTTCGTGGTTCCGGCATCGTGAGCCGATTATAGAGGCCGGATTGTGCAAGTCATTCATGTAACACGCGGGGGTTTCGATTGTTAGGATGGATGAGGAGTCGGAGCGAGGCCGACGTGGCCAGGAACTTCGTGGCACGGGCGTCTCGCCCGTGCTGCCGGTACTCCGGCACAGGCCGACGCTGCGGCGTACCGCGGCGACACGTGCGAGACGCCCGTGCCACAACTGTTCTGGAGCAAGGCCGGACCTGACGAGGCTGGGAGCCAATCCGCATGACGCAGAGTACATTGCTGATGACCGATGCTGACACCACCGCTTCCGCCGCCGCGCCTGCCTTCGACGCCGGCCCGCTGTGGATTCTTCTCTTGGCGCTCCTCGCCACCATCGCCGGCTGGATTCCTGGCCGAACGCTGTTGCCTGATCCCGCAAGCAGCGATCCAGTGAAGTCGCAGATGGCCAATCAGGTGGCGCCATCCACGATTATCGCGGCCGATTGTCTGCGGAATGGCCGGTTGCCGTTGTGGAACCCGAAGCAGCAGACTGGCGGCGGTCCATTGCTGGGTAATGGCGAGGTCGGGGCACTCTATCCGACGGTGTTGCTGCACGCGTATCTGCCGTACGCAAACCGGTATCTGCCAAATGCATGCGTGTCGCCGCGGGTCGCGTGGGCGATTTCCGGGGTTGTGCTCTATTGGGTCGCCGGATTCGGGGCCTGGTGGCTGGCGAAGCAGTTGAGGATGCAACCCATGTCGCGAATGGCCGCGGGCGCGGCGTATATGTTCAGCGGGGCAGTGGCCCTGTGGCTGAATCAGCCGATTGCCCAGACCATGGCGCTGCTGCCGCTGGTCATCGCCGCGTGCCTGAATCTCGCCACCAAGCCCAGCGGCTGGCGGTTTGCCCTGCTGGCGCTGCTCATCGGGGTTTCCCAACTTGGTGGTCGGCCGGATGTCTCGGCAGGGTTTGTTGCCGCGTGTATTCTCGCCTGGATCTGTCTGATGATCGGGCAGATGCCGACGGCGGCGGAATGTCGACAGGGCGGGTTGCTCTTCTGGGCCGGCGGGCTGCTGGCGATGGTCGCCGCGACAGTTCTTGGACTCGCGCTCGCAGGTGTGCAATGGATGACTTGGGCGGAGTATGTGGCTGATTGGACGCCGCAGGCGTTTCGATCCGTCTTCGCGCCGCAGGGTCGCGATACGGCGCGCACGGCCGTGATGTTCGTGCTTCCGGCCGTGGTGGTGATTGGTCTGGCGCTGGTGGCGATCGGGCGCGGAGTCCAGCGTGGCGCCGTATCCTGGTTGATCCTGGCCGCCGTGGCGATTGTGCTGGCGTTTCACGGCGGCACGGAGCGCATTGTCGCGCGGCGCTGGTCGCTCAACTGGACGCTCTTGCCAGCCATGCTCGGGACGGCCGGGCTGGCCATGGCGATGCTCGCGGCGACGGGGGTCGGGTGTCTTCGCGCGGAGCTGTCGCGAATCTGTGTCGCACTGATCGCGGCCAACGGGCTGATCTTCGCGGTCTGGTGCAATCCCGGATCGTCGACTGCCAAGGCGGGTGTCACCGCCACCGCGCCTGCGCTTGTCGCTCCGAGAATCTCCCTATTGCGGACCACGCCACAGGTGTTCGCGTCAACCCGGCCATCGGTGCTGTCGTTCGGCACGCCTGTGGATGCCGCCTCGCCTCGCGCCTGGATCGCCCGCTCCGGGCAGCCGGTCGCCTCCGGCATCGCGGCAGTACTCGCCACGACGCGGCCGAGTCTCGATCCGCAACTGTCGGTCATCACCGATTCTGAACTTGCGCCGGAATATGGTTTCCTCAAGAACCCGGAGGAGACGAAGTACCTTTCCTTGGCGCGATCGGCTTCGGCCATGACCGGCCGGGCGACCATCCAGTGGATCGAGGATTTCCCCGATCGCATTCGCCTGCGCATCAACGGCGGGTACGGCGGGTGGCTCGTTCTTGCGAATCCGTTCGCGCCGGGGTGGAAGGCCACCTTCGCCTGGAACGTGTCGTCCACATCGGCGGGCAAGAAAAAGGAGCACGATGTCGAGAAGGATTCGCTGATTTTCCCGGCGTTCGGCTGCCTGCAAGGCATTCCGCTGCCGCCGGCCGCGCCGCAGCAGGGACGCCGTGGCGGCCGGGACGCCCGAGACGCCCGGGAACTGGGTCCGTGCGAGGTTGTCGTGGAATTTCAGCCTCGCGGGTTTAAGCACGGCTGGCTGGTCAGTCTGGCCGGCGGCCTAGTGGTCTTCATGCTCCTGGCCGGACAACTGATCAACGAACGATTACACCCCGCCGCGAGGCGCACGTAGGGTGCGATTCATCGCACCAATCTCACGCTGCGTAGGGTCCGCTTCAGCGGACGCGGAAACCCTTGGGCACGCCGGCCCGCGTCCGCTGAAGCGGACCCTACGCTAGCCGCCTGAAGGCGGTACTACGAACAAGGAGAACGCCCATGCCAACCGGACCTGAAGACCGCCAGTTCTGGATCAAGACCCTCGACCGCATCGCCCGCCCGGTGTTGGCGGCTCTATCGCAACGGCGGCTCAAGGCGACCATGCCTGTGGAAGCACTGCGTCCGCAACTGCAGCCCGATCGCGCCAAGTACACTCATCTCGAAGCACTCGGCCGCACGCTCACGGGCATTTCCCCGTGGCTCGAACTGGGCCCGGCCGACAGTCCCGAAGGCAAACTCCGGGCGGAATTGGCGGACCTGTCGCGCAAGGCGATCGACGCCGGCACCGATCCGCAGTCGCCCGATTACATGAACTTCAAGACCGGCGGCCAGCCGCTGGTCGACGCGGCTTTTCTCGCCCATGCCATCGTCCGGGCGCCAAGCGAACTTTGGAAGAAGCTCGATGGCCACGTTCGCGGGAATGTCATTGCCGCCCTCAAACTCACCAGGGCCATCAAGCCCGGCGAGAACAACTGGACACTGTTCGCCGCCATGGTCGAGGCGGCCATCCATCGCGCCGGCGAGGAGATTGTCCCCGAGCGCGTCGAGTATGCGTTCAAACGCCACATGGAGTGGTACAAGGGCGACGGCGTCTACGGCGACGGAGCGATGCTGCACTGGAATTACTACAACAGTTTTGTGATCCAGCCGATGCTGATCGACTGTGCGGACGTCTTCGTCGGCAAGCTGGCGTTCGCGGACAAGCTCCGGCCGGTGATCCTCGACCGCGCCCGCCGTTATGCCGCCATTCAGGAGCGGCT
>JANYKD010000400.1 GCA_025361735.1 Phycisphaerales bacterium | reverse complement strand
TACTCTTGCCCGTGGAGCACGGGCAAGAGTACTTGCCCATGCCACTCGATCAAGCCAGCAGCAAGCGATTCAGGCCGCGTTTCTTAGTGGAACAGTGGCTGGATGCACCAGTGGACCAGCAGATAGGCCACCGCCGCCATGAAGGCCGAGCAGGGGATGGTGAGTATCCAGGCCATGATGATGCGCTGTCCCCAGATCCAGCGAACCGAGCGAATTCCCTTGGTCGTGCCCACGCCCAGGATCGAGCCGGTGATTGCGTGCGTCGTCGAAAGCGGTGTCCCGCGAATGCTGGCGTAGGAGATGGTCAACGCCGCAGCGAGTTCGGCCGAGAAAGCGCCGGCGGTTTGCAGCCGGGTGATCCCCGATCCCATGGTCTTCATGATCCGCCGGCCGCCGCACAGTGTTCCCAGCGAGATCGCCGCGTAGCACGACAGGATGATCCACAGGGCCACGTCGTGGTCGTGGCCCATCATCTTGAAGCCGCCCTCGGCCCACGCCTTGTGGTTGCCCGCGATGAGCAGGGCCACGATGATCCCCATGGTCTTTTGCGCGTCATTACTGCCGTGTGCCAGGCTGTAGGCGCCGGCACTGATTAGCCGCAGCGGGCGGAACATCTTCTCCACCTTCTGCGGCGACGATTTCCGGAAGAACCAGGAGAGACAGATCATGTTGATCGCGCCCAGGATGAACCCCACGATCGGCGAGAGGAAGATAAACAGGACGATCTTGGTCCAGCCGCCGACGATCAGCACGCCCATGCCTCCCTTGGCGACGGCCGCTCCCGCATAGCCGCCGATGATGGCGTGCGATGAACTCGTGGGCAGCGCCAACAACCAGGTCACGATGTTCCAAATGATGGCGCCGATGAGCCCGCCAAAGACGACGTAGATGTCGATCTGGTTGGTGTCGATCATTCCCTCGCCGATCGTCCGGGCGACTTTTGTTCCGAAAACGAATGCCGCGGCGAAGTTGAACACGGCCGCCCAGATGACGGCCGTCGTTGGCGAGAGGATGCGCGTTGCAACGATCGTGGCGACCGAGTTGGCCGCGTCGTGAAAACCGTTGAGGAAGTCAAATATGAGCGCCAGAGCGATGACGAAAATAATCAGGTAGATCGTCGAATGAGCGCCACCCGCCGGGGCGGCAGTGGTGGCGGCGAGGGTTTGAGTGATCAATCCAATCATGCTTGCACCGGTCGTTCAGTTGGCTGGGTTAAACAAACACGCCGTCGTGCCGGCGTCATCCGTTTTTGAGGACGATCCGTTCCAGCGTGTTCCCCACGTCTTCGCAGCCGTCGATGGCGTTCTCGATGTAGTCGTAGAGTTCCTTCCACTTGAGTACTTCCAGTGCATCGGTCTGGCCGGCAAAGAGCTCCGACATGGCCGCGTGGTGGTTGTCGTCGCCGATGCTCTCCTGGTGATGGATTTCGATGAGGCACTCGCTCAGATCGGACAGCTTGTGCGTCTTGCGGAGCATGCCGACGGCCTTGGCCACCGCCTCGGCGGCGGCCAGCAGCACCGCCGTCTGCTTCACGAATCCCGCGGGCATGTTGGTGATGTGAAAGAGCGGCATTCGCTTCACCAGCGCGTCCACTTCGTCCACGATGTCATCCATCTCGTTGACCAGCGTGTGGATGTCCTCGCGGTCGAACGGGGTGATGAAGGTTCGATCGAGCCGGTGCAACGTCTGATGGGCCACGTCGTCGGCCTCGTGTTCCGCCTTGCGGATCAGTTCGATCGGTCCGTCGATCTTGGGAAACTCCTTCGCCAGTCGCTGTAAGTGCTTGGCAGAGTCGATGATGTGTTTCGCTATACGCTCGAAGAGGTCGAAAAAGACGGTGTCTCGCGGAAGCAGGTTGAACATGAGCCCATATCTCCAGGGTCAGATTGATAAGATTGCGCTAAGATCAGATTGTAGTTGCGTTAATAGCGAACGCAAACCCCTGAGGTCGCAAAACGAACGACATGGGTGCCGAACTCGGCGGCTGGGAGTGTCCGGGGGTTTGCCATGCAGAAGATGCTCCAGTCCCAATACATACTGTCAGTTGCGGTTGTCCGAACCCGAGCTTTGCATGATCACCGGGGCTTCTTAGCGGAACATTGCGCGGAAATAACTGATTTCGTCAACGCATCTTAATTGACGGCCGTCATATTCCTGCCCGTCGTATGGAGGGCTGCGGAAGGGCTGTCAGCGATGGCCGGTGTTTGCCGGCGTTCGCGCGGCCTGTGATCCAGCAGCTACTGCGATTGAAGGAGCTTGGGAATGCGTGTATCGCACAGACATGGGTTTACGCTGGTTGAGTTATTGGTTGTTATTGGCATTATTGCATTATTAATCAGCATCCTGCTTCCGGCGCTGAACATGGCGAAGGAGCATGCCAACAAGATCAAGTGCGCCTCGAATCTGCGCAGCGTCGGGCAGGGAATCATGATGTACTCTGTCGACTACAAGGGCAAGGCACCGGCTTCATACGTGTATGATGGCATGGCGATCTCAGGCAATAACCAGACGCCCGACAAGGCCGTCAACGGCTATCTCCACTGGTCGAGTTTTCTCTATGGCAACAAGGCCAAGTCCGGGCCGGAGATCTTCAACACCACGACAGGTTGGAGCGCACTGCAGTGCCCGAGCATCGATAAGGGCGGCCTGCCGCCGACCAACACGTATCCAGACAACCGCGACGCGGGGATGGCCAATGACGATGGTGACGGCGTCATCGACAAACAGTCTCCACGCTGCGCCTACACAGTGAACGAAGCGGTCTGCCCGAGAAACAAGTTCGTCCTTGGTTTTCAGGGTACGATGCGTGTCTCCAACTACGTCACCATGGGCAGTGTCAAGAACGGCGGCAGCACGATCCTGGCAACCGAGTTTCCGATCGACTGGCGAAGCGTTGCGGCCCAGGGGCGCGACCTTGACGCCGTGGTCTGCAAGAGCCACCGGCCGATCCACGGATTCGTGGGTATTGGCGGTGGCACGGACATGTCGCTGATTGCCCCCGATATATTCGGCAATCGCGCCACCTACCGGCAATGCACGGTGGACGATGTGAAGCAGGGCACCAGCCTGCTGTCGAGCTGGGTGGGACGGAATCACGGTCGCGGGAAGGACACGGAAAAGAAGACGAATTTCCTCTACGTGGACGGGCACGTGGAAACCAAGAACATCTACGACACGGTCAAGCCGTTCGAGTGGGGATCGACATTCCACGGCGTCAGCCCTCATGGCGACATGCAAACGCCCTGATCGATGTCGGGGCTCGTCCTGAATTGACAACGGAGGGCACGGAGTCGTTGGTTCCCGCAAGTGTCGGGGCTCCTCTTTGCTCACCAGAATTTCGATACTCTAGGAGGTCGATTATGAAGCGGAAGATGAACAAAAGTCTCGTGGCTGCCAGCGTCATTGCGGCGGCGGTGTGGGCTACGCCAGTGGTGCTGGCCGGCACATCGACGAACCCCAACGCCAACGCCAACGGGCTCAGCTTGAACGGCGGCAATGCAGCCGTGACCATTTCGCTCAGCGGCTCAACGGCCACGCGTAACTGGACCGTGAGCGACGGTCCCACGTTGTTGACGACGGGCACATCCATGTGGCTCAACAACGGTTTCGCCGGCGCGCCTGTCGCGTACACGAACAGCGGTACGTCGCTTCAGTTGTCGCCGTACGTATTCAATACGGCGGACAGCTCGGCCAGCCAATCGGCGATCCGCCTCGAGTGGCACGAACAGGGATCGGTCGAGGGCATCCTCGACATGGTAAATGATCAAATCGGTTACTTTGGTGCTCCGATTACGCCAACGAGCATCCGTGATTTCAACGGCACGGCCAACCCGATCTGGGTCAATGGCCGCGTCAACGTGCCTGCCAACGGCTCCAATACGAACAGGTTCACTGCGGCGAATGCACTAAACGCGAATGGCCTTGGCCTGGTCAGTTCCAACTATAACACCTACGACCCGGCGACGTACAATCAGGCCACAGGCCAGAATCTCGTGGGCGGCCAGAACCGCGTCCAGTTGGCCATTTCGGACGTCAATGCGGCCGAAGGCTTCGCTGTCATCGGTGGCGGCACATTGGGCAGCAAGCCCGGTACCGTCGGCTTTGGCCAGGGCAATAGCAGCTTGAATCTGGCCACGACCGTGGCCGGTTCGCTTCCCAGCACCGGCTTCACCAAGCCGGGCGCTCGCTACCAGATGGTGGCGCAGGAAACGCTGAATATGGAGACGACCAAGATCGATCCACAAACCGGCACCAACTATGCCGCCGGTCCGTGGAACAGCGCCGGCGTCGGAAATCTCCAGAATACCGTCGTCGCCAATACCGCGATGCTTTTCGCCGCCAATCCCGGCACGGGCCTGACGAGGCTCAACAAGAGCGATGCTCAATGGCTCCAGACGACCGGACGCCTGGCCAATGGCGCGGACTTCAATGTCGCCAGCCGCGACATCAATTCTGGTACCCGCGTCAGCACCGCCCTGAACACGGGCGTGGATCCGTCGTTTGCGGTGGGTGAGAACGACGAAGGCAATGGCCAGAGCTCTTTGGCCAGTTACACCGCCGCCAACCAGGCCAGCATCGGCGTTGCCATGCGCTTCTCGAATAAGACGGCCGGCGGCGGCCAGCTTCGCCCCACTGTTCAGAATAATCGCATGGCACTGGGTACGCTCTCCCTGTCTGATGGCGTGGGCTCCTCGACCAACGGTGCCAGCAGTCCCTTGCGGGCCTTGAGCTACGCGGATTCGGCCACGGACGCCGGCGCGACCTTCGTGCAGTGCAGCATCACCAGCATCACCGGCGGCGGCGCGGGCAATGTGAACAACTCCGACCCCGCCTACGCCCTCTGGACCAACCAGACATTCGTGACCGTCAAGGCCCCGACCGCGGCTTATGCCGGCAGCACGGTTGCCGCGTGGTCGGCCCAGGCAGGCAAAACGGTCTCCGTTGCGGCCACCCCCCTTGCGCAACCCACCTACACGGCCGGCCCGGCTGTCAAGGGCGACAACAGTGGCAACGACGTGGTCGACTTCCAGCATAACATCACCAGCGCCGTGACCAACTTCCCCGCGGCTACCGTGGCCAATCCCGCTGACGCACTTCTATCCCAGGGATTCATCCTGCCCCAAATGATGGCTCAGTACAAGCAGTTTGATGGTGACACGGCCGTCGCGCGCAACGCGGGCAACTCGGTGGCTTACAGCCCGAGTCTCCGTGCCGCAATCATCAGTGCCGCCAGCCCGTATAACAGTAAATTCAACGTCGGCGACCCCACGACCGTGACCAGCGGCAACAACTCGGTCTATGGCAACGGCGCTGGCGGTAGCAACCTCGGTCTCTTCACCCAAGGCTCCGTTCCAATCACCGACAATACCGCGACGCGCGGCGCTGGCACGGGCAATTGGCTCTTCGGCAATTTCAATCAGAACGGCATCCGCGACTATTCTTCCGTCGCGGCGGCCCTTCCGGTTCTTCGCGTTCTGACGGCGGCTGGCAATACCGACGTCAACGTCGGCGTTGCGAACAACACACCTGTCGCAATTGGCGGGGGCTCCGCACTGGACACCATGAACGGGCCGGCTCTCCCGGCCGCCGGCACACCCGCCACCAAAGGCGACCTGATCGTCATGGGCGACTACAACGGCGACGGCAAGTTCGACGGCAAGGATCTCTTTGCCCTGGCCCACGGCGCCGCTCTGTCTGACGCCGCCGCCCCTGCCTACGCTGCAGGCACGCTTAGCAGCCGGGACGCGGTTCGCAGCGGCGTGCTCCGCAAGAACGATGCCTTGGACTCCTTTGACACCGCATTGACCGCTGCCGGCACCGACCTGACAATCCGCCAGTCGGCCCGCGTGGTTCTCAGTGCCCCCGCTGTTCCGGCCGGTGCGACGAACCTCGGTGCTGATGCGGCCCATCCTGGTCAGACCCTGTATACATGGGATGCCAGCGGCGGCAACGCCTTCAACAAGCGCGACGTCAACCATGACGGCAGGGTCGATCTGAACGATGCGTTCATCGTCGCCAAGTTCAACGGCCAGAGCTATAGCGATCAGACCGCCGCGCTCAACGCCACCATCAATGCCGATGGCAGCGTTAACCACACCTCCGGCGCTAATGACCAGACCACGTTCAACCTGGTTGACGCCAAACTGGTTGATCCCTCGTCGGCAAACGGGTTCAGCACCTCCGTCGGCCAGACCGACATTGACCAACTCAACGGCAGTACCAAGGGCCTCAAGAGCACGTTCAGCCACACCTGGAGCGACGTCGCCACGCCCCTGAAGATCGTCGCCGAGCCCCAGGCCGGCTCGGTCTTCACGGTTCCCGCGGTCAGCGGCGCGACCCCGACTTTGACCGTCACAGGCGGCGGCTTCACTGCCGGCGGCACGGTTGATCCGTTCACCGACAATACCGGCGGCGCCACCAACGGCAACCATGTAAATGTCGTTATTGCCCCCGGGCAGATACTCGCCGTCACCGCAGGCACCAAGAATATGGGCAGCCTCGCGGCTCTCCCCGGCGCGGGCAACCTCAACGTTCAGGTCGACACGGGCGCTGTCCTGCAGACCAGCGGCACGCTGAGTGTTGGCGCCGGGCAGAACATCTCCAAGATCGGCGCGGGCACTCTCAATGTCGCTGCCGGGCTGTCTCTGCCCGCCACCAGCGGGATCGACGTCGCGGCCGGGACCATGAAGATCGTCAACGACGGCACCAACGCCACCACGGCCGGAAGCCTTGCGAGCACCGGCTCCGGGGTCATCAGCATCCAGGACGGCGCAACCCTGCAAACCCAGGGCCTCATCCAGCGCACTCTCACCGTACCCGGCGCGGCCAAAACCGGCAGGCTCCAGGCCATCGGCTCGATGGCGCTGGTGAACTTCACGGGTCCGGCCGACTTTGCCGGCGAACTGGATGCGCAATCGAACCTCGTGCAGGTTGTCGCGCCGGTTCGTTCGGAAATTCGCTCCATCACTCTTGGCAATGGTGGCCAGGTGTCCAGCGGTGGCGGGATCGTGATGCCCAGCAAAGGGGCCGGTACTGCCGCCGGGACAACCGGACAAATCACGCTTGCCAGCGGCGCGACGGCGACGATCGGCGGCAACTTCCAGGGTGGCAAGGTTTCGGGCGATTCCGTCACCGTGCGCGGCGTTGCGGGTGGAGCGGCCGAGACACTGACCTTCACCGGCGTCGTCAAAGGTGGCGTCAGCGCATCATTCGCGAATGTTATCTACACGGGCTCCAACCAGCCCGGCTTCAGCCCGGTATTCGTCTCAACCGTCGCGGGCGTCGCGACCTACAGTGGGACGACCAGCTTCAGCGTGGACAATCCTGTGGCGTATGTTCCTGATATGGCCTCCACCCTGGCGCTTTCGGAGCCCAAGGGCATGAATGGAGGCTATTACCAGATGCTGATTGCCGGTATTAAGATAGATGGTCTGGACTATCCAGGCTCCGCCGACTTCGCCCCTGGGG
>JANYKD010000391.1 GCA_025361735.1 Phycisphaerales bacterium | reverse complement strand
CGGGCAAGCGTACTTGCCCATGCCACCCATTCAACACGTTGGGATGTTATGCCGGCCGTACTGCTCAGCGGCCCGCGCCCACGGCCTTGTGTACAACCAGCGGTGGGACGTCCTTGTCGACGATCACTTTGTCGAACGCCTGCACCTCCGAGAGCAACATGCCCCATCCCTTGCGGGCGGCGCAACTCACACGGACATAGCGCGCGGAAACGGGCTTGTCCAAGATGATGCGGTAAGCGTGCGCGAGCCGGCCACCGGCGGGCAGTTTGTCGAACAGCCTCGATTCATCGAGCTCCCACGGCACATAGTCGGCCGGCGGAGAGAAGACCTGATTGAACGCCGCCGAACCTGCCGGCGTGAAGGTCTTGCCGTCGTCGGAAGTCTGCACAGTGATGCTGTCGGGGAAGGTTATATGGAAATCGTCGGCCTGCCCCGCGTGAACACGGACCGCCGATACGCTCTGGGATTCGCCAAGGTCGACCGCGATGACCGGCGAGACGTCCTTTGCGAACATGACGTAGGTCGGCATCCACTTGACCGAGACGTACGTGTCGGGCGGGGCAATCAGCCCGTCGGTGAGGTCGCCGCCGCCGTCTGGATTCTTCGGATCCTGCGCGCCCTCAAGCGTGTACTTTTTACCCAGGGCGAGATTCTTCCCCCAGTGATATCGCTCGCGCGACGGCTTGACGCCGGGGCCGACATCCTGGCCGTCGGAATAGCCGGTTTTCACGGCCTCGCCATCAGGCCCTTGACCCTTGAGATTCACGCGGATCCACTTCATTGTCGGGTCGCGGAACCCGCCGACGTTGATGGTGTATTCCTGTTCCGGGCCGTTCACGAGTTGGATATGCTGCCGTTCGACGTCGCCCGTCTCCCGGTGCTCGACCCAGCAATAGGCCACTTCAAACGGCGTAAAGCCTGTTGTTCGCGGCTGATGATGGACGGTCATCATCGCGGCCTGAATGCCGGGTCCGGAATAGCTTTTGGGATAGAGTTCCGTTTGAAACTCGTATCGCAGATAGGCGGCCGTCGTCCCGGCCGGGACGCCACCGACGGCCGCGTTGACCATCAGGTCAAATGGCGACGAGCCCTCCGTCTTTTGGAAATCGCGGGTGTAGGTCTGGTCATCCCAGGAGTGAAGCAGCGTCACGCGATCCCTCGGCGTCTTCACGCAGACCGTCCCGCCGTAGACCAGGTCCGTGATCGGCGTGGGCGCCAGGATCTTCCAGGTTGCGGAGCACGGCGTCCCCTTTTCAGCGGGCCGGAGCGTCGGCTTGTAGTAGCCCGTTTCCCGCT
This sequence comes from Phycisphaerales bacterium, assembly GCA_025361735.1. Lineage (GTDB taxonomy): Bacteria > Planctomycetota > Phycisphaerae > Tepidisphaerales > Tepidisphaeraceae > JANYKD01. Next base: position 6,223 of record JANYKD010000391.1, on the reverse strand, counting down.
CAACGTCGATGCCCTTTTCCGCATAAACCGTCTTCCGATGATTGCCGGCGACGATGGAAGGTTGAAACGAGATTGTCTCGGCCTGTTGTCCGAGCCGGATTTGCACGCGGTTTGCGCCACGGCTCAGCCGCGGCAGCGCCGGCCGATTGATCTGCGTGATCGTCTCGACCAGCATCGACGTGAGAGCCGATTCCGGCCCGCTCAGGTCGACCTTGACGAGATATTCCGTCACGCCCGCGACGTGCTCCCGGCACTCCGCCACGCCGCTGTTCGCGTCGATCTTCGTCCAGTTGATGCCCGCATCGCGCGAGATGGAAATCGCAGCGCCGGACGCCTGCCAGGAGAGCTTGGTCGAGGTGACCACATTGGCCGCCGACACTTTGAGGACTACTTGCCCCGGGCCTTTCACGCCGTCTTTTGCCCAGGTCACGCCCGTGTCGGAATAGACGAGATCGCGCGTGGCCGGGTCGTGCAGGTCGGGGTTGTAGCGCCAGACTCCGTTGGCCCGGATGACCTTGTTGACATCCACATCCTGGCTGCCGCGTACCGGCCGGAAGGTGCCCGGGCCGCTCGCGTCGAGCGGCTGAAAGTACCGCGTGTAATGCTCGCCCGGCCGGAGATTGAGCACATAACGGCTGCCCCATTGGGCGTAGAGATTGCCATCCGTGATGGCGTTGGGCGGCTTGAAGGAATCGTAGCCGTTGGCCAGCGTCCGCTTGTATTCCACCGGCCGATCCGAGGCGCAGCGCCACCCGTTGTGGTCGTTGATGTCGCGCACGGGGTTCGTTCCGCACTCGGGCGCGAAATTCTCCAGATAGAACCGCGGGTTCTTCTCAATCTCGCGGACCGACGCCACTTCGCCTTTGTCGTTGAAACAGTAGAAGCTCATCGAAGCGTCGAACATGTGCCAGATTTTGCCTTCATCCCACGAGCATTCGCAGACGGTGTGGTCCCCCAGTTGCACATAATGGGCCTTCCAGCCCATCTTCAGCCACAGCGCATTGTTGACCCCCGAGACGATCCCGCAGTTGCAGTAGCCGTAGCTGTTGAACATGCGGATCGGGTCCAGCACTTCGTGGCCATCCTCCGACGGGTTGGTCATCTGCTTTCGCAGGCGTTGCGACCAGCGCCAGATGGCGATGGCCTGCTCCTGCGGCGTCGTGTATTGCGACGTGATCGACCGCAGGTAGCTGTCGATGTCCGTCAGATCGGGCGAGGAGTCCGTCACCAGCGTGACGTTGTAGACCGCGCCCGGCGCCGCGATTGCCATTGGTGCCATAGCGATCAGGGCAACCACCATGCCGAAGAACGATCGAAGAGCGTTGGATTGTCCCGTTCTCATGGCGCTCCTTTTGACACGACCCCTGCCACCTGGCAACACGGCCACAGTCAGCAGCCTTCACGACTGTCTGAACAACGGAACAATGGCAGAAAAATGGCGGGTAAAATATCGACGCAATCTTCGTGTGTGGTCTTCATATTCTACCTGCCATCTTTCTGCCTTTAGTTCCTGTGCCAATTCGACATCCGATGCAATGCGACGCACCTAACGAAGGCCCGGCACTGCGGGCAATGAGGGATCCACTGCGTTGTTACCGCTCGCTGCCTTCCCGCTCTTCCGCATCAATCCCCACGGCAACACCAGCCCGGCCAGCGCCAGCATGATCGTCGTCGTGGAATAGAGCATCATCGAATATCCGTGCAGCTTCCTGAAGTCGGCGTTGTAGGAGAGATTCTGCGACCAGAGGTGCATGAGCTTGGGCGTGACCAGCAGCGGCGAGGCAATGGCCGGCAGAACCGCCGCGATCAGCAGCGCCAGCAGGAACGTCCAGTACCCCGACTTGGTGGCCACGCGCAGGCCGAAACAGGCCAGCAGTGCGACAGCGCCGAGGATCAGTTCGAATCTCTCAAACGGCGGGAACACCCGCGGGCCGACTTGCACCGCCAGCGTCCGGTCGGCCGCGAAGAGCAGGGTCACGACAAAGAACACCGTCACGAGTCCGCCCAGCCACAAGCCCCAGGCAAAGAGCAGCAGGATCGACCAGATGAACCGCATGACGTTCCTCCAGGTGAGAGGTTCAATGCTTGAAATGCCGCTGCCCGGTCAGGACCATGGCGGCGCCGCGCTGGTCGACCAGGTCAGTGGTTTCCTTATCCTTGACCGAGCCGCCTGGGTGAATGATAGCCGTCACGCCGGCATCAAGCAGAAGTTGCGGCCCGTCCGGGAACGGGAAGAACGCATCCGACGCCGCCACCGCCCCGCGAACCCGCTCGCCGGCCTTGGCGATGGCGATGCGGCAGGCGCCGACGCGATCCTGCTGCCCGGCGCCCGATCCGTACATCATGGAGTTTCCCGCGATGACGATGGCATTTGACTTCACATGCTTGCACGCCAGCCACGCCAGCTTGAGGTCGGCCATTTCCTTCGCCGTCGGCTGGCGTTTGGAGATGACTTCCCATTCAGCCTCGTCGATGCCGAGCAGGTCGCGCTGCTGGACGAGATAACCGCCGGAGATGGTGTGGATTAGGAGATCAGTGCTGAGTGCTGAGTGCTGAGTGCTGAGTTGTGTGACGGGCCCGACTTCCAGAAGGCGGACATTCTTCCAGCGAGTTTTGAGAAGGTCGAGCGCGTCCGTCGCATAGCTCGGAGCAACGATGACTTCCAGAAGCTTGTCGATGGAAGTAATGGCCTGCGCGGTCGCCAGGTCGATGGGTTTGTTGAGCGCAACAATCCCGCCAAACGCGGCCAGCGGATCGCCCGCGAACGCATTGCGGAACGCGGTCGGCAAATCGTCAGCCGTCGCCACGCCGCAGGGTGTGGCGTGTTTCACGATGCACGCCGCCGGACCGGCGAATTCCTTGACCACCCCCAGCGCCGCGTCGGCGTCCAGCAAATTGATGTACGAAAGTTCTTTGCCGTGATGTTGCGTCGCGAATGCGACCGAAGCTTCCGCCGTAGGGTCCGCTTCAGCGGACGCTGCAGCGTCATCGATATACAGTGCGGCTTTCTGGTGAGGATTCTCGCCGTAGCGGAGGTCGGATTTCTTCACGAGCGACAGCTTCAATGTGACCGGCAATCGTTGCTCGGATGCCGGGGCCTCTGTCCTGGCGAGGTATTCGGCGATTCTCACGTCATACGCCCCGGTATGCGCGAACGCCTGCTGCGCAAGCTTGAGCCTGTGCTTCTCGCACGTACACCCGCCGTGCTTGCGCAGGTCGCCCAGCACCTTCTCGTACTGCTCGGGCGCGGTGACGACCACGACAAACCGGTGGTTCTTCGATGCCGACCGCACCATGCTCGGCCCGCCGATATCGATGTTCTCGATGGCCTCCTCAAAGCTCACCCCGGGCTTGGCGATCGTCTTCTCAAACGGATAGAGGTTGATGCAGACCAGGTCAATCGGCTGGATGTCATGCTTCTGCATCGCGGCCACATGCTCTGCATTGTCGCGCAGTGCCAACAGCCCGCCGTGGACCTTTGGATGCAGCGTCTTCACCCGCCCGTCCATCATCTCTGGAAACCCCGTCACCTCGGAAACGTCGGTCACCGTCAGGCCCTGCTCGCGCAGGAATTTCGCCGTGCCGCCCGTACTGATGAGCTGGACCTTGAATTCGTTGACCAGAGCCCGGGCGAACTCGGCCAGGCCGGATTTGTCGGAGACGGAGATCAATGCACGCTTGACGGGAACCAGATCGGACACAAAAACCTCACTTCTGCTTGAAACCCTCAAAACACGGATGGACGGCCGAGCCGTCCAATCCGGTGTATCAGTCTATCTTGCGGACCGCCGTCGTCAGGTCAACGCCCGGCCACGGGTTCGCCCTCGGCCGGGGCCATCACCCACTCGCCGACCGCGCCCGGCTTGGTGACCGGCTTGATGGCCATTACCGTGCCGGCGGACGTGACCGCGTAAATGGTGCCCAGTTCCTTGAAATTCACATTGGACGCAAAAGCCACGAAGTCCTTCCGCGACGACCGCATCTTGATCTGTCCCGTCGCCCGCTCGACGCCGGCGATGGAATTGTCCGCCATGCGGATATAGGTGTTCTTCTCATCGATCGCCAGCACCTGCCGGCCATCCTCGACGACCCACTTGGCCAGCCGCAATTCGCCCTGCCCGGTCTTGTCGATCGCCACCAGCCCCTTGCCCGGGACATAAATGTAGACGAACGCGCCAACCGAGACCGGAGCGCTCTCTTCCTTCAGTACCGCCCCGGCGTAGTAGGTCCAGCGGACCCGGCCGGTGGCGGCGCTGATGCAGTAAAGTTTCGTGTCGGTCGAAGCGACAAACACGCCGTCCTTGTCGGCCGCCAGATTGGCCACGATCGCCGCGCCCGTCCGGAACACGCTGCCGTCAAGCACCGGCCAGAGAACGTCGCGGTTCTCCCCACGAACGCCGTAGACGGCCCCGTCGCGGGAGGCGGCGAACACCGCGCCCTGGAAAACGGCCGGCCGCGAACTGACCTGGCTTCCGGTCGCGAGTTCCCAAAGCGGGGAAATCTCGTACGGCTGTGCCTTGGTGTCGATCGCCTGCACGCGGCCCTGGCTGGGATGGTCCACACCGAGGTACACGTTGCCGCCCTCGCCGACCGCCCCGGTCGACGTGTTGTAGCGGAGATTGATCGTGTACGCCGGCTTGCCGTTCGGCTCAAACACCACCAGTTTGTTCTCGGTCGGAACCACGATGCGGTTCTTGAGCGTGACCGGGTCGAAGACCTTGTTGCCCTTGGGGGCCACGCCCGTCACCGCCCGGGTCACGCCGCTGGCCCGATCAATCCAGTACAGCTTTCCATCCGAGGTCAGAACAAAGACCTTGTCTTCGTTCAATGAAATCCTTGTCACCTGTTCCTGCGCCAGCGGAATGGAAACCTTCCAGGTGGACATGAATGATCCCACCGGAACTTCCATGACCTGGCCCTGCGGTGCCGCGGTTTTCTCGGCCTCGGCCTGCCCGGTCGCCTTCGACCCGCAGCCGGCCAATGCGATGCCCGCGGCAATACCCAGGAGGCTTCTTACCCATTTGCCGCAACTATTGATGTGCTTACGATCCACGGTGCTCCTCAGGTTGCGTGATTGCCAGGGGGCGGCGACAAGGCCGCCGACCTCCGGCGTAGGCCCCAAGAATACCCGACTTCCGCCGCAAGCGTCAAACCCTCCCGCACAAAGCATTTGTAGCCGACCACAAAACCCGCCTCCTCGTACGCCTTCCCACCCGCTTTCATACCCATAAACCTCGGCACTCTTGAACTCTTGAACCCTTAAACTCTTGAACCCTCCCATTGCTGGAATATTTCCGACCACCATCCGTTCTGGAGATAACACAAGGAGAACCAATGACCAAGTTCAAGACTGTCCTTTCAACGATTGTGCTCGGTGCCGCTCTAGCCATCCCCGCGTTCGGACAAGCCGGCCCCGGCGGTGGTGGCGGCGGAGGCGGCAGAGGCCAGGGTGGTGGCGGCGGCGGTGGTGGCATGGCCCGCCGGGCTGGCATGCAACCCCAGGCCGTGAGCCCCGTCCAACGCGTCGAAGCCACCGAGAAAGCCGTGATGGACCTCGCGACCGACCAGCAAAAGCCCAAGTTCGAGGAGATGTTCAAGAAACTTGGGCTCGAGCTCACTCCCCTGAAGGATCGCCTGGCCAAACTTGAGGCCGAGAAAAAGGAGATCGAAGACAAGGTCAACCAGCTTGCGGCCGCCGAACGCAACGACATCAACGACCTGCTCACCGAAGAGCAGAAGGCACAGCTTCGCGACAAGCTTGCCGCAGCCACGGGTGGCGGCGCCGGCATGGGCCCGGGTGGCAGGGTGGCCGCCCTTCTTCAAAATGCCGACCTGAATCTCACCCAGGAGCAGAAGGACAAGCTCACCGCGCTCAGCACCGACATGCAGGCGAAGTTCGCCAAGCTTCGTGAGACTGCGGGCGGCGATCCCCAAGCCATGGGCCAGGCGATGCGCACGGCCTTCCAGGACATGCAGACCCAGCTTAAGGATATCCTCACCGCCGAGCAGATGGCCAAGGTGCAGCAGCTCATGCCCGGCCGTGGTGGCACGGGCGGTGGCGGCCAGGGTGGTGCCGGTGGTCGTCAGGGCGGCGGTGGCCGTCAAGGCGGCGGCGGTCGCCAGGGTGGCGGCGCCGGCGGTGGCAACATCCAATAGATCGCGATCGACTGAGATTTAACCGAATAAGCAGAGGAGCCGCGGCGCCCACACGCCGCGGCTCTAT
>JANYKD010000387.1 GCA_025361735.1 Phycisphaerales bacterium | reverse complement strand
CGGGCAAGCGTACTTGCCCATGCCACCCCAGTGAGCGATTCACGGGCGCGTGTAGTATGATAACCGTATGAAGCTGACAGTCGTTCCCGAAGTTCAACCGTGGTATCAGGACGGCCTGCGGTTTACATGCACCCAGTGCGGCAACTGCTGCACGGGCGGTCCGGGGTATATCTGGATCACGGATGACGAGATCCAACGACTGGCCTCATACTTGAAACTTAGCGCCGAGGAGACCGTTCGCAGGTACTGCCGCAACGTCTCCGGCAGGTTCTCCTTGAAGGAGAAATTGCGCGAGGGACTGCACGACTGCATTTTCCTGCAAGAGGCCGAGGTGGCCTCGGCTGATGGCAAAGGCCGGACGAAGAAACTGGTTTGCTCGGTGTATCCGGTTCGGCCGCTGCAATGCCGGACTTGGCCGTTCTGGGAGGGAAATCTCGTTTCGCAGGAGAATTGGCAACGTGCCGGCGGACGTTGCCCCGGGCTTGGCAAGGGCAAACTTCACGGCTGCAAGCAGATCGAGGCGATTCGGGATGCGGAGGATTGGCCCTGAGTGGATCGCATGTGTTTGGAGTTCCGCCTTCAGGCTGTTTTGGACGAACACGCTAAAGCGTGAACTCTGAACGAGGAATCGAATGGCTCGTCGGATCTTCATCACAGCCGCGGAAGTCTCGGGGGACAGCCATGCCGCGCACCTGATCGAGAGTCTCAGAAAGCTCGATCCGAGCCTGATCTTCGAGGGCCACGGCGGGCCGGAGATGGAATCCGCCGGCACGATCATTCACCACGAGACGACCCGCCGCGCGGCCATGGGCGCTTTCGCCGCCTCGCGCGTCGGCGAAATGTGGTGGCTGCTTCAGTGGACCAAACGCTACTTCAACCGCAGCAAGCCGGACTTGCAGATCTGTGTCGACTCGCCGGCCATGAACTTCCACTTTGCCCGGGCGGCGCATCAACGTGGCATTCCCGTGCTCTACTACATCGCCCCGCAGCTCTGGGCCTGGCGGGAAAGCCGCGTGGTCAAGCTTCGCAGGTGGGTTGACCGCGTGGCCTGCATCCTGCCGTTCGAGGAGGAGTACTTCCGCAATCACGGCGTCGATGCCACGTTCGTCGGGCATCCGCTGTTCGATGAACTGCCGCCCAACCGTGGTCCCGCGCCGGGCGCTCGTTTTCCCGATTGTCCGCCGGTTATCGGGCTGCTCGCCGGTTCACGACGGTCGGAGGCGAATGCGAACTTTCCGCATCTGCTCGACGTGGCGAACTACATCCGCCGCGAGTTTCCAGGCACGAGGTTTCTCGTGCCCACGACCCACGCGACGCAGCCGATCGCGACGCGCATGGCCGCTGGGCTTGAGGATGTGCATTGCGGCGAGCGCGAATTTGACACGATGGTCCCGCGCTGCGATCTGTGCGTGACGGTATCGGGAACAGCCACGCTGCATGTCGCCGGCCATGGCGTGCCGATGATTGTCGTCTATCGCGGCAACCCGTTTCTCTGGCACACGATCGGCCGGTTTCTGATCAAGACACGCACGTTCTCACTGGTGAACCTGCTCAGCGAAGGCCGCGAACACATCGTGCCGGAGTTCGTGCCCTGGTACGGCTCGAACCGGCCTGTCGCCGAGTATGCATTGGACATGCTTCGCCACCCTGAGAAACTTAGAGCACAGGCTGATCGGCTCAATGCGCTGGTGCGGTCGCTGGACCGGCCCGGCGCATCGATGAACGCGGCCAGGATCGCGCTGGATCTGATGAACAAGAGTGCAGGCGGTCCTTCTCAGGTGCCAACTGTTGGGGTACAACAAAGAGATGACCAAACTCGATAAACTGCTGACCGTGGCCAAACGTCGCGGCGTTGACGCCGTAGCCCTCGTGCCGGGGACCAACCTGCGCTACGTGACCGGCATTTACTACCACCCGGGCGAGCGGTTGAGCATGGCGGTGTTCGACACCAACGGCCACTGCGGCTTCGTGATGCCGGCCATGGATGCGGCCCGAACCGCCCGCGAGTGTGCGGTTCCCTTTACCATCTATCCCTGGGATGACTCGCAACCGCCGCAGGAGTCGATGAGCCGGATGATCGGCGACCTGGGCCTGCGCGGGCGCGTCGTGGCCGTCGAACACGGAGCCATGCGCGTGTTCGAGCTGATGTCGCTGCAATTGGCCGGCGTTGGCGACACGCCCGATGCCGCGCCGATACTCACGGAGTTGCGAATCGTAAAGGAGCCGGCGGAGTTGGCGATCATGCAGGAGGCCGCCAAAATGATCGACGACTCGCTCGATCGCCTGCTGCCGAAGATCAAGCCGGGCATGACCGAGCGACAGGTGGCGTCGGTCTGGCTGACGGAAATCCTCGAGCTAGGCGCCGAAGGTCCTGCGTTTGAATTCATCATTGCCTCCGGCCCCAATGCGTCGTCCCCTCATCACGGCACGGGCGAGCGCGTGCTGGAAATGGGGGACATGGTGATTCTCGACGGCGGTGCCCGGCATCGCGGATACAACTCGGATATCACGCGTACGGTCTCGCTGGGCGAGCCATCGGCCGAGAAACGCCGCATTTACGACATCGTGCTGGCGGCCAACACCGCCGGGCGGGAATCGGCGCGGCCGGGCATGACCGGCCGGGAACTGGATGCGACGGCCCGCAAAGTCATCGAAGACGCCGGCTTTGGCGAGAATTTCATGCACCGTACCGGACACGGCCTGGGCATGGACATCCACGAGCCGCCCTACGTGGCCGCGACCTACGAGGAAGCGTTCCCCGTCGGGTGCGTTTTCACAATAGAACCTGGCATCTACCTTCCCGGCCGAACCGGTGTGCGGATTGAGGATGACGTCGTCATGACCGAGAACGGCGGGGTCTCGCTGACGAAGTATCCCAGGGAGTTGATAGTCTTGTGCGGGAGTTGATGGTTGATGGTTGATCGTTGACAGTTGATAGCAAATTGCCAATGCTTGCCTTTGCTTCTATCAACCACCAACCATCAACCATCAACCATCAATCATCAACTAATTCCTGCTAGAATGCCGATGTCCGAACCAACGAGGTACACCATGCGACGGCTACTGAACATTTTGGCGGTGCTTTCGATCGCGTCGGCAACGTGGGCGCAGACGACCCGGCCGGCGACGGGCTCGCAGTCGGCCGACGATGTGCTGAACCGGCTGCTGCAGCCCTCGCGGCCCGTGGCCCAACCGCTACAGTCCGAGCCCGATCCACCGAAGAAGGATATTGGCACCGTCAAAACCGTGGCGCCGGCGGGAGAGCAACTCAACCTCATCCGCGAGGGAACGTATCTCGTCGATCGCGTCGGCCGGTTGACCAAGACCGCGGACAACATGAACGAACTGACGCTGGAGGCCGACGGCAAGGGGATGAAGGATCCACCACTGCTGATCCTGCCCAACCTCAAGCTGGCAACCATGGAGAAGTACATCCAGAGCACCAGCCGCGACCTGCGGTTTCGCGTGACGGGACTGGTGACGGAATACAACGCCCGGAACTACATCCTCCTGGATAAGGTTGTGGTCGTGCCGGATCAACTGGCGCCGATTCAGAAGAAGAGCGATTCGGACCGTCAGCAGTAGGGCGTCGAAACTTGCCGTAGACAAGCCGTGGCACCCAACATTCATGTTCTTCACCTCTCCATGGTGGCTGCTCGGACTTCTGCCATGGGCGGCAATGACGCTGTGGTTGTTGTGGGGCCAGCGGCATCGGGTGTCTGTTCCCTTTCTACAACTTTGGCCACGGCTGCAACCTCACGAGCATGCAAAACGGTCGCTGGAACTGCCGCCGCCGGCGCTGGCGGCGCTGATCGCGGCCATGCTGCTGGCAGTCCTGGCCGCTGCCGGGCCGCGAGTCCGCATCGGTCAGGCCGACGGACCCGATGTGGCGATCGTCGTCGATCGGAGCATCACCCTGTCGGCGAGTGGTGGACAGCGTTATACGGCCGCGATCGCGAATGCTGCTCGGGTGCTGCAACAGACGCTGGGTGATGGACACGTGGAACTGACGCTCGTGCCCGGTTCGCGGACCATCGAAACTGATCGGCGGACTTGGGCATCAAGGGCCAGTGCGGCCGCTCCGACGGCGATGGATAGCGGCGGGGCCGTTGAGTCGGCGATCGCCCGCTTTCTCACTCAAGGCAGGTCGATCGTGGTTGTCGTGAGTGATCGGAAACTGGGCATTTCCGACGAGCGCATTGTGCAGATCGCGCCCGTGGGGACGGTTGAGAACGTCACCATCACACGCCTGACGATACGACAGGGCCAGGTGATGGCGCGAGTGGAGAACCAGTCTTCGATTACCAACGCAGAACTGGTGGTGCGGAGCGACCAAGTGGAGGCGTCGCGCCAGGAAATCGAGTTACCCAAACGTGGCGAAAGCCGGGATTATTTTGTTGACCTCCGTCGTCCGGGAATGGTTTTGGAGGCCGAGCTCCTGGTTAAGGACGATTTGGACGCGGACAATCGCCGGATCGTCGTTCGGCGCGGGGCATGGCCAGTGATTGAGGCCCGGATGCCGCTGCCGCCGGAACTGCGGCGGATGGCCGACAGCTACGCGGCGCTGCGCCCGCCCGCCAACGGTTCCAAACGCGTGGTGATCGCCGGCTCGACGCAGGATCTGGCCGCAGACGAGACGGGAGTGCTGCTCTCGGCGTCCAATGCCGCCACCATCGGTGCGTCGGCAACCGTGCGGGAACACGCGGTCACGGCGTCTGTATCGCGCTGGCCGGCAAGTGGCGGAACCAATGCCGCCGGCTGGGATCCGGTGGTCAGCGCGGGCGGAAAAATGATCGTCGGAGCGCGCGAAGGCCCGCCGCGTCGCGTGCTGGTTTCGGCCGACCTGGAGACATGGTCGCGCTCCGCTGATTTCGTCGTGTTCTGGACCAACGTGTTCGACTGGCTGGGCGCCGGCGATCCGCAATATGTGAGTGAAGAGGTGCATGACCTGGGCCCGGAATGGACTCGCGTGGTTCCGCACGCCGGCGTCGAAAATGGACTGTGGCCGGGGCTGTATCGGCGAAGTGACGGGGCGATGCTCGCGATGCACGCGGGAAATGCGGCGTCTGCGACGACAGCCGCTGGTAACGCAGCGGAGCGGTTGACGGGTTTGCGCCAGCGAGGTCCGGCGGGCCTTGCCGGCCGGGCAGTCGGGCCGTGGATGCTGACCGTGGCAGCGGCATTGGTGTTGCTTGCGGGGTTGCTTTGGCGGAAGGGCGAGTAGTCCGTAGTACCGCCCGTTTGGAGTAACGCCTTCAGGCGATTCGAAGAATGAACAAGACCGCCTGAAGGCGGTACTCCGAACAAGAGAGGAACAACCATGAGTCCGCGTCGCCTGCTTTCGCTGGTCTTGCTAACACTGTCCCCTTTGTCCGCCATGGCCGCGGAGAAGCCGACACCGGTCACGCCCATCGCAGACACCGCAGCCCTGATGCCCCGGCACGGCACTGTGAGCATAGCCCCTGCCGGCAAGTGGGAGGATTCACTGGCGGCGGGCAACGGCATCATGGGCGCACTGCTGGCCGGCGACCCGCGCAAGGACACGCTCATCGCCAATCACTGCAAGCTGTGGCTGCCGCTGGGTTCGCGCGAGGTCGTTCCCGATGTCGGCGGCTTTCTCGCTGAGATGCGCCGCATCATCGCCGACAAGGGGTACGGGGCCGGCCAGAGGTTCTTCGAGGACAACGCGAAAGAACAGGGCTGGGGCGGCAAGATCATCTGGACCGATCCATTCCATCCGGGTTTTTTCCTCAAGATCGATCAGCCGGCCGAAGGTAATCTAAGCGACTACGCCAGGATTGAGGACTTCTCCACCGGCGAGGTCTGGACACAGTGGGGCACGGAGCAGGGACAATTCTCGCGGCGCATGTTCGTGTCGCGAACGGACAACATCATCGTGATGAAACTCAGCGGCCCGGCCGGAAAGCTCGCCTGTGTGCTTTCGATACCACCCATCGGCAACAAACTCATTCAGGGGACCTTCGTTCACGAGAAGGAATGGATCAACGCCCACAACATCTATGTAAATGGCAAGGGCGGTTACGATAGTTCTGTGCGCATCGCAGTGCAAGGCGGCAGCGTGACCAGCGACGCGGGCGCCGTGTCGGTGGCAAACGCCGACTCGGTTACGCTGGTTATGCGTATCGAGCCGTTCAAGACGGTCTCAGCCGACAGCCTGAAAAAACTGACGGATTCGCTGGCATCGCTGAAGATGGACTATGACGCGCTGCTCAAGCCACACGCCGCCAATCACGGAGCGATCTACAATCGCGTGCAAGTCGATCTCGGCGGCGGGGCCGAACGCGGGCTGTCTTCAGAGGCCCTGCTCGACCTCGCCAGGAAGGAGAACCGCCTTCCGGCGGCGCTGCTCGAGCGGATGTACGACGCGGGGCGGTATGTGTATCTGTGTTCCGCCGGACCGCAGACGCCGCCGAATCTCTTCGGCATCTGGACGGGCACCTGGGCTCCCGCGTGGTCGGGCGACTATACGCTGGACACCAACATCCAGCTCGACATCGAGTGTGCCTTCAGCGGTAATATGGCCGAGTGCATGGAAGGATACTTCAAGCTGCTGGAGAGCTTTGTCCCCGATATGCGCATCAACGCGAAGAATCTTTACGGCTGTCGCGGAATCATGTCCGGTACGCGGGCCTCGAACACGGGATTGCACCTGCACTGGGGCGGCTGGCCGGGAAATTTCTGGACGCCCGGAGCCCCGTGGCTGGCTCACTGGTTCTACGACTATTACCAGTACACGGGCGACAAGGAATTCCTCGCCAAACGTGCCGTGCCATTCATGAAGGAATGCGCCTTGTTCTATGAGGACTTCCTCAAGGGTACTGAAGATGCCAGCGGCAAGTACCGTTTCACCCCGTCCTATTCCGCGGAGAACGGCCTGGCGGATAATTCCACGCAGGATATCTCCATCGCCCGCGAGTTGCTGACCAACCTCATCACGGCCTGCGAGGCTCTCGGGATCGAGCCCGAGGGCGTGAAACGCTGGAAAGAACTGCTCGCCAAACTCCCGCCATATCTCATTAATGAGCAGGGCCAGCTCAAGGAATGGGCCATTCCCAATCGCGGCGAAAACAATAATCATCGCCATCTGATGCACCTATACGGCGCGTTCGAAAGCCAGGAGTTCAGCGAAGACGCCAATCCCAGGCTGTTCCAGGCGGCTCGCGTGGCGTTGCAGAACCGCCTTGCCGCCGCGAAGGAAACCGCGACCCACGGCCGGATGCACATGGGCCTCGCGGCCACCACGCTCGGCATGGCCAACGAAGCGTATGGCCGGCTCAAGCTCATGGCCACCGATCGCTCGATGTACCCCAGCATGGTCACCGCCCACAACGACGGCCCGCACACGCTCTGCGACGACGGCAACGGATCCATCCCGGAGATCGTCAACCGCATGGCCATCCAGTCGAAGATCGGCCGGCTGATGCTGCTCCCCGCGATTCCCGATTTGCTGCCCAGGGGCTCACTCAGCGGCACGCGTGCCCGCGGCCAGATTCTGGTTAACCGCATCACCTGGGACATGCCCGCCGGCACGCTGTCGGCCGTGATCACCTCGGACGTCGAACAGAAGGTCGCCCTGGTCCTGCCACCGGGCATGGACGTGGATAAGCTCACCGTCGATGGCGTTGCCCAGACGATCATCGGACAAGGCGTTCGGAAACAGGGTGCCAATATCATGCTGCCCAAAGGCAAAAGCGTGATGATCGAGGCCCATTTTCGTCCGCTGCAGATATTTTAGCAGGGTCCGCATAGCGCCGCTTCGCCGCTGCAGCCGCGGTGGTTCATCGCGGTGATGTTCCCAAGAGGGTATTCCATGACGCATCGCACATTCATACTCGTTACCTTGGCCATGCTGGCCTTCTCTGCCGTCGCCCAGGAGCCCGCCGACTGGCCGCGCTGGCGCGGCCCGGGCGACAAAGGCAGCACTGAAACCGGGGCATATCCCGTGAAATGGGACGCCACGAACGGCGTACTCTGGAAGGTCGCCCTGCCCGGCAAGGGCTGCTCGACGCCGATCGTCTGCAAGCAGCGGATCTACGTCACCGGCCCGGCCGAGGGCAAGGATGCGCTGCTGGCGCTGGACTGGTCAGGCAAACAACTCTGGCAGGCCACGTTCGGCCCGGAGCGCAAGGGCAAGAACCCGGCCGGTTCGGGCAGCAATCCTTCGCCGGCCACCGATGGCCAGGCCATTTTCGTCTACTACAAAAGTGGCACGCTGGCACGGGTGGAGATGGATGGCAAGGTGACCTGGAAGACCAACATCCTCGACCGGTTCGGCCGCGACACGTTCTACTGGGATCTGGGCACATCGCCGGTGCTCACGGAGAAGTACGCGGTCGTCGCGATGATGCATCACGGCGAGTCCTATCTGGCCGCGTTCGACAAGCTGACCGGCGAACTTCGCTGGAAGTTCCCGCGTAACTACCAGACCCCGGACGAGGGTGACCACAGCTACGCCACGCCGCTCGTGATCCGCCACAAGGGTGCAGAGGCGCTGCTCGTCTGGGGTGGCCAGCATCTGACCGCCCACGACACGGCCGACGGAAAGGAACTCTGGTCTGTCGGAGATTTCAATCCCAAGTCGCTGCGGAACTGGGTGGCCGTCGGTTCGCCGGTGGTTGTCGGCGACATCGCGGTCGTACCCTACGGACGGGGAAACCGCCTAGACGGGATCAAACTCGGTGGCGCGGGCGATGTCACCCCGACGCATCGCCTCTGGCTTCGCGAGGACACCGGTTCATTCGTCCCCACGCCGGCCGAGTACAAGGGGAAGGTCTACCTGCTGCGTGATCGCGGTGAGGTTGAGTGCATCGACCCGCAGACCGGCAAGAGCCTCTGGTCCGACGCGCTCCCCAAGAGCGCTGGCAACTACTACGCCTCGCCGACCGTGGCCGGCGGGAAACTCTACGCCGCGCGGCAGGATGGAGTTGTCTTCGTTGCGAACATCGAGGGCAAGTTCGAGGTGCTGTCCAAGAACGAGATGGGTGAGCGAATGATCGCTTCGCCGGTGCCCGTGGGCGGACGGATTCTGCTGCGTGGCGAAGAACACCTGTTCTGCATCGGGAAAGAGTAGCGGACGGTCGCGTCGATGAAGATCATCGAGACATTTCCCCTCACGCGGCGCGCCGGAGATGCGGCAGCCACTTATGAGCGTGGCCGTCGTTGAAATGACATCGTGGGTGAATCGCAGTCCACCGACCGTTCCTGAGCCCTTGGTCGGCCCCTTCGTGCGGGGTGTGCAGTATCACATCTACCAGTCGCGCCGGCCGAATCCTTTTGTTTCCCGCCTCCTTCGCTAGAATCGCTTGTCCTCTTGCCAAACGTTATTGGAACAACCTCATCCTCCGCGAGCGCCGAATCCGTGTCCCCGGGCGTCAAGCCCCGCTGGGTCGTTCGTGACTGGTTCTGGTTCCTTTTCAACAACATCGTGGGATGGACGCTGATCCTTGCGGCCGGGCCGATCGGCGTGGTATTTCCCGGGCCGGGCGGGTTGCCGTTGTTTCTCATCGGCTTTGCGATGATTGCGCTTCCGGGCAAGCGATATCTCACGTCGCGAACCCTGCGTGGGGTGCCGATAAATCCCCAGGCAAAGCTCTACCGCTGGGCGGTGGCCATTGTGGCCATATTGGGACCGGCCGGGTTGTTCTCGTGGGTTTCCTGGTTCATCAGGAGCCATGAAGACCGGAACCAGCACCGCTGGTATCTCCTGGACCGGTCGATGTGGCACGAGATGATCTGGAAGCACGCCCCTTCGCAACTCCTGCTCTTCATCATCTACCTGTCCCTCGTGATCCTGATCTGGATCTTCGCTTTTCGCGGCATTCACATCATCAACTTCGGAATATCGCTGATTCCCATCGCCCGCCGCAGAACCCGGCCATGGATGCGGCGCAAGGGATTCGACCTGCTTCCGCCGCGCCGCCGTAAACGCCTGACCCATAAGGGCGCGTCCATCGACGAAGGCATTCTCGAGATCGACGACCGCTATCAGAAGGGCGCACTGCGGGCGTGGGATCGGTTCCGGCCGTGGATCAAGTACATTGCCGGCGGGGGCGTAGTGGCCGGTGCCATCATCTATCTGAGGCGGCGACGACGGTGAGGCGCGTCGGGTGCCAGCAGCAAGCGGAGTTTCTATTTCGAGAATTGTTTCGCGATTGGTTTAGTCCGATATTGCGAAGCCGTCAGAAGCCCGCGTCCACATTTCGCGGACATTTACTGTTATGGCCCGAGTGTGAGGCAATCATCAGCCGTTTCAGCATATGCCTTGGCTCACCCCCTTTTGCTGCCGATACTCTCGGTGGAGGTTGTTGGGTTGATGATGGATGTCGCCTATATCAATCCGTTTCTGATCGCTTCGCAAGAAGTGTTCCAGAAGATGGTTAACCTCGACCTGTCGCTCGATAAGCCCTATGTGAAACGGGCCACGGAGACCAGCGCCGCTGTTAACTCGGTGATCACGCTCGCCGGACCGGTGTGCGGAATGGTGATTCTCCGTTTCAGCCAAACGGTGGCCCTGGCTGCCGCCGCGGGGTTGTCGGGCGAGCAGCACACGGGACTGACAGAAGAATGCCTCGACGCCCTGGGTGAAATCACCAATATGATCGTCGGCAGCGCGAAGAAACTGCTCCCTGCGGATCGGCCGCTGAACATGTCAATTCCGAAGACCACGATCGGGTCCACGGACCTGACATATCCACCCAACCAGCTGTTCCTGGTAATCCCCTGCGAGACGTCCAAGGGCCGGTTTGTCATCGAAGTGGGCCTGCGCAAGCTGAAGGAGGGCGAAGTTGCGCCGCGCATCGAATCGGCCCCTCCCAGGCCCGCCCCGGCCGCGAACGTACCCAAGGGAAAGTCAACTCCGGGGAAAGCCCCGGCAGATCCCAAAGCCCGGCCAGAAAAGAAGTCCGACAAGCAGGCCGCCTGAGCCGCCTTGCAACATAATCGCCCAGCCGTCATAAATAGGACGGCTGAATCGAATTGGTTCGGCCAAGGAGCGATATGGTCCCGGCTCGCTTGTTGACGACGGTCGCAGTCTTCCTGGTCACCCTCTCGGCTGCGGCTCAACAGCCTGCCGCAGGCGGGGCTCGTATTGAGTCGGGAGGCAAACTCCTCGCTCTTTACAGGCACGAACAGGTTCCATTCAAGCCATACCTCCGCGAAGTCTATACACCAGGCGGCATTAACGTCCTGCTGGATGCGCCCGCGGATCATCTGCACCATCATGGCGTGATGTTCGGTATCGCCGTCGACGATGTCGATTTCTGGGCGGAAACGCCCAAATGCGGCAAGCAGGTGGCTCGCTCCGTTGAGGCCAAGGACGGTGGCATCAACTCGCAACTGGAATGGAATAACGCTGACGGCCGAACGTTAGCCCTTGAGCGGCGAGCGGTTGCGCCGCACAAGATTGACGGATTAACATTGATGACCTGGACCAGCGAACTCTCGCTCCCGCCTGGCAAGACCGCGGCAAAGCTGACGGGCAGCCACTATTTTGGCTTGGGGATGCGCTTTCCCCGGTCGATGGACAAGGCTGCGAAGTTTCTGCTCGCCCAGGATGACCCCAAAGGTGAACTGGTCCGTGGCGACGAACAGGTGCGGAGCACGGCATGGGTGGCCGCCCAAGGCACGATCGACGGCAAGCCCGTCACAGTCGCGCTGTTCGATCACCCGAAGAACCCGCGGCATCCCAACCGCATCTTCACCATGACCAATCCCTTCTCCTATCAGTCCATCACGCTCAACCTCTGGAAAGAACCCATGACGCTGGAAGCCGGCAAGAGCCTTTCGCTTAGATATGGCGTGGCGGCCTGGGATGGGACCGTGGACAAGGAAGCCGTGCAGAAGGCGTACGATCAGTGGCTCAAATTCTAGGCGATCTTACCAGGTAGACCTCATGAAGTTGCGTTCGGCAAGTTGGACTGTCGCGGCCGGGATATTGCCGGCAATCGTCTGCGCCGCTCCGGCCGAGGCGCTGGGCGAGTTCGATTTCCACCACGACAGCATCATCGGGACATCGCTCGACCTTCTGGTGCAGTCAAGATCGCCTTCGGTGGCGATCCACTGCCAGACGGCGGTGCTCGGCGAAATCGAACGCCTGCGCCAGATCCTGAGCATCTACGACCCAGCCAGCGAGATCAGCCACGTCAATCGCGGCGGCGATGTGCGTTCGCCCGAATTAGCGGAACTTCTCGATCTCTACCGCCGCTGGGAAATCCGCACGGGCGGCATCATCACCGCCCACATGGGCCAGGTCATCGCGCAGTGGAAATCCCGAGCCAATGGCAGGGCGGTTGCGCCGAAACCGCCGTTTGCGGCGTGCGACGGACCGCTCGGCGAGCGGTCCCTACCAGAATCGTGTGATGGACGATCCGGCAAAGGGTCCCTGCCACGACCGGCCAACTCCGCGTCCGCGCTGCTCAACGTCGACGCTCTCGGCAAAGCCTACATCATCGATCGCGCCACCGCCGTCGCCGCCCAAATAGCCCCGGCCGGCATCCTCAACATCGGCGGCGACCTGCGCGTCTGGGGCAACCGGACCTGGAAGATCGGGGTGGCCAACCCACACAATCCCTCCGAGAACGCACCTCCGGCCGGCATCATCAAATTGACCACCGGCGCCGTGGCGACCAGCGGCAGTTATGCCCGAGGCGAGCACATCATCGACCCGCGCACGGACTCTCCAGCGCGGGTGTTGTCCAGCGCGACCGTCGTTGCAGACGATTGTGTCACGGCCAACGCGCTGGCCACCGCCGCCTGTGTCGCGGGCGAAACGGCGATGCAGTGGCAGGACGATTCCGTGCGCGGCTGGATGCTGGTGGACACGCGAGGCCGCCGCACCTGCGCCGGCCTCGCCGGCGAATGCACGGCCGTCGCTCTGGCCGACAAGCCCGCGATCTGGCCCAAGGATTTCCAGGTGTCGGTCCAGCTTTCCCTCGTGAAGCAACAGGGCCGCAGAACGCATCGCCCCTATGTCTGCATCTGGGTTGAAACCGCCGACGGCACGGTCGTCCGCAGTGTCGCCGTCTGGGGCAAGGAAAGGAAATATTTGCGCGACATGTCGACATGGTGGAAGGCCACGGGCGGCAAGGACGATCTGATCCGCTCTGTGTCCCGCGCCTCGCGCGACGCCGGCCAATACACGGTGACCTGGGACGGCACCGACGACAAAGGCACCCCCCTGCCCAAGGGTGATTACACAATTCGTCTCGAGATCAACCGCGAAAAAGGCCGGCATATCAACGAGTCAGTCAAGCTGACCTGCGGCGACCAGAAGCAGTCGGCGACCATCAAGGCCACCCCGGAGTCGGACGCCACAACCATCGACTACGGACCCAGGGCCGACACCAAGTGAATCGCCAACTCCTGATCATCTCGCGCACGCTGCACATCTACACGACGCTGGCCGCGATGCTGCTCCTGCTCTTCTTTGCGGTCACCGGCTTCATCATCAACCACGATGACTGGTTCGGCGTCTCGGCCAGGAACGTACGTGAGGCCCAGGGCAAGATCGACCCGGCCATTCTTGTGAAGGCCGACCGGCTCGATGTCGTCGAGCGATTGCGCAAAGACCACGGCATCCGACTTAACGTCAACTCGTACGAGCCGGATGATCAGTCCATCCGCGTGATCTTCAAAGGCCCCGGCCGGGCGACCGAGGCCAACATCGACCGTGCCACCGGCGAGGTCAAACTCCGCTTTGAAACGCGCGGCCTGGCTGGGTTTATCGGCGATCTTCACAAAGGCTCTGACAGTGGCAAGGCCTGGAGCGTGGTGATCGACATCTCGGCGCTCGTCCTGGCCTTCGGTTCCATCACGGGACTGCTGCTCTGGATGTCCCTGCCCGGCCGGCGCAAGGTGGGGCTGGTGGCCTTGATCACTGGGGTGGCGTTGTCCCTGGCGGCGATGCTGGCGTGCCTGTGAACGTGTCTTTGACATGCGGATCGCTTCCGTGGTAGTCTTGTCTACGGTAGACAATACGGGAAGAGGGGTTCGCATGAACATTCGGTCGATCATCGCCATCGTCGCTCTGGCAGCCGTCATCGCACTGTCCGCGCTGGCTCCGCATGTACGCGCGCAAACCGCCACACCCCGCACGCCGGCGACAACCCGGCCCGTGGTGAAGAAGACGCTCGTGGCCTGGTCCAAGGCTTCGGCCGACCAGGTCATGGCCAATCTGGCACAGGGCGGATCGGTGGCAGAAGCCGAGCAGGCCGATCGCGGCATCGCACTGGCGTGCATGGCGTGGGGGCCGACGGGCCAATTCGAGTCGCTTCGCGAACCCCAATATGTCTCGCGCATCTTGTGGCTGGTCTCAGGCGAAGCGGATGCGGCCAAACAACAGGAGCTCGTAAAATTCCTGCGAACTCACGACGCCTTCACGCGGGCGTTGCTCTCGCTCATCCGCCGCTCCGTCCATTCGCGCGAGGGCATTCTGACCATGCTCAACCGCCTCCGAAGCGAACGCGAGAACAAGCTGGAAACCTATTCACAGCTTGCGGCCGCCATCTGCATCGTTCACAGCCGCCCGTTGACGGCACATATCAACGAGAACAAGGTCCAGGCTGACGATCCCATCGCCATCTTCGACTACTTCATCGCCAACGAGAACCGGATGATCTGCGGCATCCGCACGGTTCCGGCGCAGTTGCTGATCCATGTCGTGGATTCGACCGCACCCGTGCAGGATATGAAATGGGCCCTGGATCGCTATGCGGGCGACCGCAAGGTGGGCGAGCGGTTCTTCGACATCAAGTACGACTTCAACGGCATCACGAAAGACAAGACCAAGGCGGTGACGGAACACGGGCTGAGCCTGCCGAACATCCTTACCTACGGCGGCGTGTGCGTGGATCAGGCTTATTTTGCCGCCAGCGTTGCCAAGTCCATCGGCGTGCCGTCTTGCATGGCCCACGCGAGTTCCGGCCAGGCGGGCCACGCGTGGGTCGGGTTTCTCCAATTCGACAACCGCCGCTGCTGGTGGAACTTCGATGTCGGGCGCTACGACGCCTACAAGGGCATTCGTGGCACGCTGGATGACCCGCTGACCCACAAGCCCGTCCCCGATTCGTACATCTCCCTCGGAGCCGAACTCATCGGCGTCCGGCCCGCCGACCACCAGCTTGCCATCGCCCTGGCCGACTACGCCGACGGTCTCGCGGCCAGCAAGGATGGCGAAGAGGGTCTCGCCATCGCCGCCCCGGAAAACGTCCTGGGGCTGCTCGCCAAACCGCGGACGAATGCCTGCAAGACTGCATTGGAACTGCTCGATCAGGCGATCAAACTGGCCGCCGGCGAGCGGGAATGCTGGGTACCGCTGCTGCGTCTGGCCCGGCAGGGCAAGCTCACGCTCGCGGAAAAGCGGCAATGGAGCGACCGCATCATTGCCGGAGCCGGCGAGAAATATCCCGACTTCGCGTTTGAGATGCTGGTGCCGATGATTGAAACCGTCACCGAGCCCGCCGAGCAGGATCGCCTCTGGAACTTCGCGTTCACCACCTTCCGCGCCCGAGCCGACCTCGCCGCCGCGTGCCGCATGAAACAGGCACAGATCCTGGAACAACAGAACAAGCCCGAGCGCGCCATCGACATCTACTGGGAGATTGTCCAGCGCTACGCCAACGCCGGCCCGTTTGTGCTGACCGCGCTGGAAAAGTGCGAGGATGCCCTGGTGCGAACCAAGCGCCAGCAACAGATCCCGGCGATGTACCAGCAGGCGTGGGCTCAGATGAAGCCCCCGACATACACGGGGATGGCCGAACAAACCAACTGGTACCGCATCGGCACCCGCCTCGCGGGCAAGCTGGAAACCGCTGGAGACGCCCAGCGTGCCCGTGCCGTCCGCGACGCCCTCGATGCCGCGATATCCACAAAACCGAGCACGCGGTAGGCCACCAGCCGTTCATGCAAGCCCGAGTTTCGCCGATCGGATGTCTCTTCCGACGGAAACAGTCGCACCGGACGCATCGGCCATCACACGCTCAAGTCTCGCGCCCACGCCGAACAGACCATGGGCAATTCGACCGCAATACCGCACTTCATAGAGAATCGACACGGGTGGTTGGGACTCGCGCGTGAACTGCGCGATGAAGTTAACACCCTCCGCGATACGTGTGGAACAGACAAAGCCCATGCCCTTGATCGACACGTCCCGTACCCAGACAGTCGCTCTTTGTTCGCCAGTGTCTCCATACGCACACAGGATCAGGTCTAGATTGGATCGTAATCCGACCCGTCCTTCGGTGCGATGTTCCTTGCTGCGCGACGTCCTGGAATCTGATTTTAAGCTGGTAACAATCTCGCTAAACAGTTCTGCTGAAAGTTTCGCCTGCATGTAGTCCCTCCTTGATAATGTGATTGTCCTGCTTTCCTCGGGCTTGTATGCCGTTCGCCCACAACGCTTTAGGGGTTGACGTCGGCGGCGGGATGTACACCCGGACGCAATTGCGGCCGGCGCTCTTGGCGGCATATACAGCGCGATCGGCGGCACCGATGAACTCCTCAACCGAACGGAACGGATGAACAGCATCAGCGATCGCAACCCCGATGCTTGCCGTCACCCGAATCGTTTCATCCTCGAACGCTATGATCTCACTCATGATGGCCTGTCGGATGTCCTCGGCGATGTGTGCGGCCACGTCGCGACCCCTGCCCTTGAGGACCATGACGAGTTCTTCCCCTCCATAGCGCGCCGCCAGATCAGCCGGATCAGCATTCTCCCCCAGCAGCGTGCCAAGCCGCGTCAGCACCGCGTCACCGGCCTGGTGCCCGTAGGTGTCGTTGATCGTTTTGAAGTTGTCGATATCCAGGAAAAGCAGGGCAAGCGGCCGCTCCGACCTCGCCGACTCGGCAAATGCTTCGTCAATGTACTGGTTGAATCGGGTGCGGTTGGCCAGGCCGGTCAGGGCATCTACCGTTATCTGTTGCTGCAGCTGCTTGTTCTGCTGCTGAAACTGCTGCACCTGAAGTTGCGCCTGAAGGGAGATCCGTATGAGCTCCTGCCGGGCCTCGGCCTCGATGTCAGTAAAGTTGTGGCGAGACTCGATGTCAATTTCAAATAGATCAGCCAGTTCACTACATTGTGTTTCAATGTCGAGAAACAGATTGTGAATCTCCGCCTCATCCAACTTGAAGCGCAGACCGAGTTCCTGGCGGGCGCGGTCAAGCAGATTCAGCGACTGGGCGGCGAAGACCTGGCCGCAAAGCACACCCGCGTAGACGATTTCGCACAACGCCGCTGTTTTGATGTCCGCATCCGCCAAGTCATGATGCCGTCGAATGGGCTCGATGAGCAAAGCCGGGAACTTCCAATGCTCGGCCAGCGTCCCGCCCACCTGGGCATGATCGAGGTCAAACTTCTCACGCGACAGGCGAACGAGCGCAACCTGATCTCCCCGGCATGCCTCCAGAAGAACGTCGTACTCGCGGCCAAGCGTGAGGTGCATCACCAGGGTGCCGATGTCCGAGAGAAGGCCGGCGAGGAAGGCCTCGTCGCGTTGCAGAGTCCGTTGCCTCTTGGCGATCGCCCGGGCCGCAACAGCCGAGTACAGGCTCTGCCTCCAGAACCTCTCGTAGTCGAACGTCGCACTCTTGCGCGTATTCAGCGTGCCAACCAGCGAGAAACCCAAAGCCAGAGTCTTCACCGTCTGCAGGCCGAGAAGAACGACCGCGCTCTTGATGGTGGTCACAGGGTTGTGCAGGCCGTAGAAACTGCTGTTGATGGTCTTGAGCACCTTGGCCGAAAGCGCCGGATCGCTGGAGAGGACATTGGCGACGTCCTGAATGCTCGAATTGTTCTGCCTCGCCAGTCCCACGATCTGGACCGCAACAGCGGGAAGCGAAGGAAGCTCCGGCACCTGCTTGATTCGATCCAATAGCTGCTGGTTCATACGTCATTGGTATCGGTTGCGCCAGATGGTTTTTTAAGTTAATAATCACCGTAATACTCTTCTAAGGAGCCTCAGAACGGCCCGCGATTTTCGGCCCGGTGAGAAGGGAGCACGCCGAATGTTGACGCGCCGGACAAACGGGACATGATGCAAATCACCGCCTGTATCTACGCATGTAGATGCGAGCTATAACCACGACTACCGATCGCGGTTCTTCGCATGCCATGGCGGCGTCGATTCGCTTGCGCGAAGCGTAGTGGGGAGCCCCGGACACCGCGGGAGTTGGAGTCATTGTGATGCACCGAGAACCGGCACCCGGGACCGCCGCGTCTGTCCGCGGAGATTAGAATCGGGACTGCTGGCCGCCGCTTCGCACCGCGCATGCCCACACGGCCTTCAGCCATCCGCCAATCCGTCCGATACTGATACGGTAATACGGTAATACGGTGGTTCGATTCGATGGCGAAGCCTTTCTCGATCCGCTTGCGTAACGACCCGGTGGTAACCGCAGGGCGGCTGTTAGCCGCAGGAATCCGGCCGAGCATGACGGAACGCGAACGCCCATTACGTCCCCCGCGACTTCACCGGCGGTCATTGCCGAGCGGAGCCAAGATCGTGTTGGCGGCGATAGTACTGAGCGTAATTGCGGCTTCCCCGGCCAGGCCGGCACCAGAAGCACCCGGCACGGCGATGCCGGATCCTCTCGACGCCTCGCCTGAACTGCTCCTCTACAAAGACATTCCCACGGTCGTGGCCGCCGGCAAGAGAGAACAGACCCAACGGCAGGCGGCGGCATCCGTCAGTGTCATCGACTCCGAAGAAATCGAACTCTTCGGTTATCAGTCCCTGGCCGACGCGTTGCGCAACCAGCGAAGTTTCAATCTTCATACCGACGGACTGAACTGGTTCGCGGGAGTTCGCGGATTTCTTCGGCCAGGGGAATGGAACGCGCGCATGCTTGTGCTGGTGGATGGCCGGCCGACGCGCGAACCGATCTACGGGCAGACGCACCTGGACCTGGACTTCGTCGTCCCGACGGAAGCCGTGAAGCGAATCGAGGTGATCCGCGGTCCGGGTTCGACGCTTTACGGAGGAAACGCCGTCTTCGGGGTGATCAATGTGGTTACCAAGGACGGCGCCGACGTGCGTAACTGGGCGGAATTGAAGGTCCAGGGCGGCACGCACGAAACCGGCCGGGTGTCGGCTCTGATCGGCAAGAAGCTGGAAGACGGCTGGGACGTGATGGGAACCGCCAGCCTGTACAACAGCCAGGGGGAGAAAGAGATTCGCTACGACGGTGTTCACGATGCCGCCCACAACTTCGGCCTGATCGAAGGCTTCGACAGCGAGGATGTGGGCGCGATATTCCTCAAAGCAAGAAAGGGCGATTTCGTCATCGAAGGCGATTTTGCCCGGCGTGACCGTGACAACCGCTCGGCGACCTTCCTCACTTCCTGGGCCGACCCCGGAAGCATGGAAGAAGAACGGGCCAGCGTCACAGTCCGGTTCGATCACGAGTTGGGCGAGGGCCAGAGCGTCCATGCCATGGCCTATTACGGACGTTACGTCTACAAACAAGCTTGGCAATTCAACGACGATGGCGCCGGCCATCCCTACGGTTACAGCACGGCGGCCGACACAGACTGGCTGGGCGGCGAATTCCACCACGAATGGCAGGTGAACAAGAGTGTTCACGTGACTCTGGGGGCCGATGCCACGGTGTCCGTGGACACACACCAGGTGGACCGGGATTCGCTGACGGGGGAACTCCTCAACGAGCAACCCTCAACACGTTCGCTCGGCCTCTTTGCCGAGGGCGAATGGAAGGCCGCGGATTGCCTGTCGTTCACGGGCGGGATTCGCGCCGACTGGGTGGCCCGCATGGACATGCAGTTCAGTCCGCGGGCAGCCGTCATCGTTACGCCAACCACGGAGGACACAATCAAGGGACTGTATGGCCGGGCGTTTCGGGCACCCAATCTGTACGAGATGTTCTATGCTTCCCCGGGAGCCAACACCCCCAATCCGAATCTGATGCCGGAAGTCATCGACACGCTCGAGCTGATCTGGGAGCGACAGAACGCGGACGGATGGCGTAGTTCTCTCGGCTACTATTTCTGGAAGATGTCCCACGGGTTGGGCGATCTTGAGATGCCCGACCACTCGCTGGAAACTGTGAACTCCGGCAACTACTGGGCTCACGGCGTCGAAGCCGAAATCCAGAAACAATGGCACTCTGGCGCCCGGTTCCGGGCTTATGCCACACTCGGCCGGGCGGTCCAAAAGGGCGATGAATTGACTCATTCGCCCGAATGGATCCTCGGCAGCGCCGTGGCGATCCCTCTGTTCAGCAAGAATACAATCCTGGCAATCGAACCTCAGATCATTGGCCCGATGAAGTCGGACTTCGACGAGTCGACCGATCCCACGTTCATTACCAACCTGGTCGCGACTTCCCGGGACGTCCTGCCGGGATTGGACATACAACTGGGCGTATACAATCTGTTTGCACACGAAGCACGGTTGCCGCGTAACAGCCCATTCGACCACAGCCAGCCCTGGCTGAACTACCCGGGCACCGAAGTGATGCTCACGCTCAAGTACCGGTTCTGATAATCCGGCGTACCAGGTTCATTTCTTCGTGTACGTAAAGGTCCCGGCCACAGTTCGCAGCGCACCCAGAGCGTTCATCTTGCCAGCGAATGCACCTGAGAGGCTCCCGTTCGCAGCCCGTTTGCCCTTGATGGAGCCCGTGCTCGTGCCCTTGGCCCAACTGATGGTGAAGTTGCCCTTGGCATCGATTTTGCCGGTCACAGCAAAATTGGTGACGCCCACACCAGCAACCGTGATCTTGCCCGTGAGCGCTCCGGTTGACGACTGAGTCAGGATGACGAGCGTCGACGAGAAAGACATGGGATAGCCTGTCGGCTTGATTGTGCCGGCATAGGAGCCCTTCACATTCGGCATCGCCACGCGCTGCAGGATCGCTGCCTCGGCCATCGCCGGCGCCGCGGGTAATTCAAAGCCGGAGCCGCTAAGAAGTGTCCGCCCTTCGAGGCTCTCCACAACCGGTTTGGCAGCCGGCATCCATGGACGGCCGTTACTTACGAACGCATTCGTCAAATTCCACATGCATCTTCTCCCATTCACCAACAATCAGGCTCGACAAACAATCCGGGTGACCGTCACCCGACGAGGTTGATATCACAAACGGCCACGCCGGAAGCAAGTGGAATTCCTCCGGTTCGAGGCCAAGTCGAGGTGCCGATAACACGCCGCCAGTACACCAACAAGATTAAGCACTCGCTGCATCCGACCGATACCAGAACAACGACGCAGATCATTTTTGACGTGGCCCTTTCTGTATTTGTTGTGCCAACGGCGTCCTGATGCAGACAGGTAAGGTTTCCTCACTGCCCGCAATCGAGGTCGGATATGGCTGAACGCACATCCCTGTCGCGCCCGGTGCCACCGTGCCAACGACTCCTTCTGGGTGCCGTGGCCGCGGCGCTGCACCTGCCTCTGTGGACCCCGGCCAGCACACTCGGGGCCGAGCCTCCCACACGCCCGAGTACCGGCCAGGCGTCGCCTGCGATCTCGCCGACCGACACCATCGCTAATGATCCCTTCACTCTGACACCCCCACCCGGAGCCCAGGCTGGTTCCGAGTTGCTTCTTTTTCAGGATATGCCCATCGTGATTTCCGCCGCACGGCAGGCGCAGCCAATGAACCTCTCGGCGGTTCCGGTGAGCATTCTGACCAGTGACGATATCCACTACAGCGGCCGCACGAACGTTCCGAACCTGCTGCAGTTTGTACCCGGCATGGATGTGGTCAGGTCGGACCGCAATTCCTACGCGGTCGGCGTGCATGGGTTACATCATAATTTTGCCGACCGGACGCTCACCCTCATCAACGGCCGCAGCGCCGGCAATCCGCTCTTCGGCGGCGCCGATTGGACCATCCTGCCGGTGCTCATGGAGGATATCCAGCGCATCGAGGTGGTGCGCGGGCCGGGCGGAGCGGTCTGGGGCGCCAACGCCCTCAACGGCGTCGTCAACATCATCACCAAACAGCCCAAGGACATCCGCGGGATCTTTGTCAGCTCGACCGTCGACAACTACGGCGACACCTACAGTATGGTTCGCTGGGCCGAAGTCAGCGGCAACTGGGCCTGGCGAGTCTCCGTTGGCTATCAGGACCAAAAGTCATCGGATCAGGCGATCGGTGACGATGCCCGTTTCAACGCCACGACCCCCCTGCTGGGTCCGCTGCTCGCCGTCGAGAAGTGGGCCGCCGAGGATCTCCTGCGAGACCTTCGTACCGACAGCGAGTTGGCCTATACATTCTCATCCGAAACCAAGGCATCGTTCGGGCTGGCCAGTTCCAGCTACCAGCGTGGTGAAACGGAACTGCTGGGTTTTTTGTCCGACCGGCGTAACGATGGCGACATGGTGCGGGCCTACGCCCGGCTGGACTATACACCGGACAAACACACGTCCGCCTATCTCCAATGGTTCGCCAACTTTGAAAATGCAGAGCGCCCCTCGCTCGTGGACTATTGGGATGTCGAGAATGACCTTGAAAGCCAGGTCAGCTTTGGATTGGGTGAGACCAACACGCTCACACTCGGCGGCAACATCCGTGCGGTTCAGGTCGCGCCGGATCAATCACGACCGACCGACATGATGGGTAGTTTCAATGCACACGAGACCTGGGCTGGTCTGTACGCGGTCGACCACTGGCAGATCAACCATCACCTGGCGCTTGAAGGTCAGTTGCGAGGCGACTGGTATTCGGCGACCGGAGGCGACTGGTCTGGACGGTTGACCGGCCTCTACGCCGTCGACGATGCCAAGCACCACATCCTGCGACTCGGCGCCGCCAAGGCGTTCCGTGCCCCGCCGGTCGGCTTCCGCAGGCTGCAGGGCCAGCGTGTTCCATTCCCCGCTCCGGCTCCCGCGGGCATGGCGTTGTTCAATCTCGTTCCCAGCGAGGACCTTCAGAACGAAGAGGTTTATGCCCTCGAGGCCGGATACAACGCCCAGCTTGCCGATGGGCTGATGTTCCGCCTCGACAGCTTCTACCACCATTACGAAGATCTCATCGGTGGCCTTTCTCGCTCCGGCAGCGATTTCCGGCAG
Source organism: Phycisphaerales bacterium (assembly GCA_025361735.1). Lineage (GTDB taxonomy): Bacteria > Planctomycetota > Phycisphaerae > Tepidisphaerales > Tepidisphaeraceae > JANYKD01. The sequence continues at coordinate 4,613 of JANYKD010000387.1, read as the reverse complement.
TACATGTATCTGGACAATCTCGGCGCCGCCGACGGTATTGGCGGCGAGGCTGAACTCTCGTACACGCTCAAACGACTGCGGCTTTCGGTGTGGTACAGCTACGAGCACTTCACGACAGAGCATGACGATCAGGATACGCGCTCGTTCTACCCCACCGAACATCAGGCCGGGGCTTCCGCCCGCTGGAGCCCGGGCGACGGCTGGACCTTGAACGCCAATTACAAGTACACGGGAAACGCGTACAGCTCGGTTCCGGAGAGCTCCGCCGGAAGTTCCAATACGCTGGATCTTTCCGTTGCCAAGTCCCTGTTCAACAACCGGGCCGAGATCATGCTGGGCATCGACGACGTGTTCGATCAGACCGGTTCTCCCGTGCCCCAAGATGGCCAGGTAACGTCTCACGAGAGCCCGGGCCGCATCGTATTCATTCGTCTTCAAGGTCGATACTAACCACTGCTGATGACACTGGTTACGGTCGTGCCCAGCCCGGGCGCGGAGGCCTCCATCTCGCTCTAGTCTGCAGCACCCGGGACCTAAAGCGCTCTCTCCAACCGACCGATACATGAACATCGCGGCAATCCGGTTTTCGCCTGGGATAGCTCTGTGTCCATCGGGTAAACGGCGTCCGGTGTCGCAGACGCGGGGTCGCTGGTGGCTGCCGAAAGTGAGAGATGGAATGGCTGACCGCAAATGCCTTAAACGCCTGATGCCAGCCTGCTACCGGCTGTGTCTTGCAGCGGTGGTCACATCTCTGCACGGTGCTCTATGCATTCCGGCAACCTCGCTGGCTGCCGAGCCCCCGACACGCCTGGACACCGGCAAGATATCGCCTGCGACGCCCCCGGCCGACGCACCCGCCGCGGATCCATTCACGTTGACTCCCTCGCTTGGAACGCAGGCCGGTTCTGAGCTGCTTCTGTTCCAGGATATGCCCATTGTCGTGTCGGCCGCGAGGCAGGCACAACCGATCAATCTTTCCGGCGTTCCCGTGAGCATCATCACGGCCGATGACATTCATTACGGCGGCTGGACGCGGATTACCGGACTTTATGCCCTGGACGCGGCCAATCATCACATTCTTCGCCTGAGTGCGGCCAAAGCCTTCCGCGCCCCTCTGGTCGGCGTTCGCAGGATCGAGGGCCAGCGCTTTCCGGTGCCTCCGCCAGCGCCCGCGGGAACCAGCGCGTTCAACTTCCTGGAGAATCAATCGCTCGAGAACGAGCAGGTCTACGCCCTCGAAGCGGGTTACAGTGCCCAAGTCGCCGATGGCCTCACGTTCAGGCTGGATGGCTTCTATCAGCGGTATCTTGATCTGATCGGCGCATCGCCGACTGCGATCAGCCCGATGGGAACCTACAGCACGTATTTTGACAATCTTGGCGATGCCGACAGTTACGGAGGGGAGACCGAGCTTTCCTACACCCGCAAGAACCTGAAACTCTCCGTGTGGTACGGATACGAGTACTTCCAGACCGACGTACGCGAGACGAGCACGCGGTCGCTCTACCCCGCCGAGCAGAAGGCGGGAGCGACCGCCCGGTGGAGCCCGGGCGACGGCTGGACTTTGACAGCCAATTACCGTTACACCGGCCGGACCGACAACCAGGGATCGAACGAGTACGAGCCCAGTTTTAACAACCTCGATCTTTCCCTGGCCAAATCGCTTTTTGACACCAAGGCGGAGATCCTGCTCGGGGTTCAAGACGTGTTTGATGAGACCGGCTTTCCATTACCGCAGACTGGCCAGTTGACGTCGCACGAGAGCCCAGGACGCACCTTTTTTGTGCGGTTGCAGGGTCGCTTCTAGAACGTGAAACCCGCGGGAGCCGGCTCGTCGGGACGGCTCCCGCCAACTGAATCGAACCCGACGTGGTTTGAGCAATGCGTTTTCGAATCGGATTCATTTTCGCCGCACTCCTGCTCCTGACGTGCAGGCTCCGCGCTGCCGACGTCGTCATCGTCAAGAGCAGCGATGCCGAACCCTATTCCCAGGCGGAGGAGTCCCTGAAGTCATCCCTGGCCGAGCATCACCACGTCGTTCGCTCGGTGCTCCTCGCCGATGTCGCCGCCAAGGGTATTGAGTCGACTGTTGGGAAAGCGGGTGCGGTGGTGGCGGTGGGCACGCCGACCGCCGCCCTGCTGCAAAAGAAGCTGCCCGCTCCGATCCCATTGGTCTACTGCATGGTGCCCAACCCCGCCGGCATCGGGCTGGCCGAAGGCCGGGCTTCGTTCGGCGTGACCACGGACGTGTCGCTGCCAGTGCAACTTCAGACAATCTCGGAGAGTCTTCCGAACGCAAGAAACATCGGCATCCTCTACCGCTCCGACAATCAGGAAGGCCCGCGACTGCTGAAGATGATGGAGAAATCACTGCCGGCCGGCTGGCATCTGGAGGCCGTGGCCGTCAACGATCATCCGTCGGTGGCCGCGGCGATCGATGCGCTTACGCGCAAGCGGATCGACGTCATCTGGACTGCCGCCGACACCTCCGTCTACGACAGCGCGGCCGTACGCGCTCTGCTCCTGTCGGCATTGCGGAACAAGATCCCCGTGTGGGGATTCTCGCCAGCATTTGTCCGGGCCGGGGCCATCCTCGGCGTGGGTGTCGACCCGCGCGCCCAGGGCACCCAGGCCGCCGGAATTACGCTAAAGCTCCTGCTCAATCCCGAGGTGTCGATGGAGCGGGTTCATTCGCCTCAGGCCTATCAGTTGGCGGTGAACCTCATTGTCGCGGAACAACTGGGAGTAGAACTGCCCGAGAGCGTGGTCCGCCGGGCCCAGTTCGTCTTTCGAGGGGAGAAGTAGCCCATGCTGTCCAATTGGCTAAAGAAACTGAGTCTCCGCACGAAAGCAACAGCACTGTCGCTGGCGATCATCACGCTGGCGCTTGTGGTCATGGCTGCCGCCAGTATCGTGCAGATCCGGCGGCAGTTGATGGTGGAGCAGCAGCGAACCGCTGACGCGGCCGTACGGAGCATTTCACGCGCGGCCGAGCTTGCCCTGGCGGTGGGCGACAAACGTGAGCTTGGACGACTTTGTACCGGTTCACTTCGGGATCCCAATACGTTGTTCGTAGCCGTCTACTCAAACGGTGGACAACTTCTGGCCAGTGCTGTCCGCGATGATGCCGCATGGAGGAGCTACCAGAACCGCGCTTCCGCCTCCCAGTCGTTCATCGTCGCCGAGAACATCGTCGAGATCGCGGCCAACAACAACGAGTTTCAGCCCGAGACGCCGGGAGACCCTGCCGCCACCAGCGTGGCGCCCGTCAAGGCTGCGGGCGGCGTCGGACGCGTGGTTGTGGGCATTTCCACCGCCCCGGCGATTGCGGCCCAACAGCGCCAGAGCCGGATCACGCTCGGCGTCACTGTCTGCACGGCGATCGCGAGTGCCTTTGTTGTGTTCCTGACCCTGGCCGCCTGGCTGCGACGGTTGGACAATCTGGCCCAGGCCAGCGAGCGGATGTCCCGCGGCGACTTCAGCGGCGTCAACAGCGACACCCACGACGACGAGATCGGACGGCTGTCACAGGCCTTTGACCGCATGCGCGACGCGCTGCGACAACGCGACGCCAAACTTCGCGAGTTCACGGATACTCTGCAGGAGCAGGTGCGCGAGCGCACCCAGGAACTGGAGAAGGCCCTGGTCGTCGCCGAAAACGCCAACCGGGCCAAGAGCATGTTCCTGGCAAACATGTCCCACGAACTGCGAACGCCGCTTAACGGCGTCATCGGTATGGTCGATCTGCTGCTGGGTACCAATCCCAATCCGCAACAGCGCCGTTATGCCGACATCGCCAAATCCTCGGGCCGCGCCCTGCTGGATCTGATCAACGACATCCTCGACTTCTCCAAGATCGAGGCCGGCAAGCTCGAGCTAGATTCCACCGAATTCAATTTCCACGAGATGATGGAAGGCGTCGCCCAGATGCTCGGGGAGCGTGCTGAAAAGAAGAAGCTTGAACTCGTCTGCTGTGTCCAGAGCGGCGTACCTGTGACCGTGCGGGCCGATCCCGTGCGACTGCGGCAGGTCATCTGCAACCTCGCGGTCAATGCCATCAAGTTCACGGAAAAAGGCGAGGTCGTGCTGCAAGCGACGCTGGAGGAGGATCTGCCCGACACCGCCGTCGTGCGCATCAGTGTCCGCGACACGGGCATCGGGATTCCGCAAGACCGGCTCGACCGACTGTTCCAAACCTTCTCCCAGGTCGACACCTCAACCACCCGGAAATTCGGCGGCACGGGCCTGGGGCTGGCCATCTCCCGGCGCATCGTTGAACTCATGGGCGGCTCGATCAACGTGGACAGCGAGCTGGACAAGGGTTCGACATTCTGGTTCACGGTGAGACTCACCAAGGCGGTCACGCCAGCCGCCACCGCAACGGAACTGCCCTTCGATCTTCGAGGGCTTCGCGTGCTGGCCGTCGATGACAACAGCACCAATCGCGAGATACTCCAGACCCAGCTCGCGAACTGGGCTCTTGAGGCCGAGACGTGCGACTCGGCAGACGAGGCTCTGTGCAAGCTCAAATTCGCATCGCAGGAAAAACATCCCTTCCGGCTGGCCATCCTCGATATGCACATGCCCGTCACCGACGGCCTGGCACTGGCCAA
>JANYKD010000357.1 GCA_025361735.1 Phycisphaerales bacterium | reverse complement strand
GAAGAGCGGGCAGAAGAAGTGGTTCGACAGAGGCGTGGGCAAGTGCTCGATCACCTATGCCGACGGGATGCTCTACCTGTTCGGCGAGAACGACGGCGTCGTGGGCCTGGCGGCGGCGTCGCCGGACGGCTTGAAACTCGCCGGCCGGTTCAGCGTGCAAGGCGAAGGCCCCAGTTGGGCGCACCCGGTCGTTAGCGGCGGACGGCTGTATCTGCGCTACGATACGAACTTGTACTGCTTCGATGTGAAAGCGAAGTAGGGCGGTTACTCGGACATTCTGACGTGAGCCACTTTCGTGTGGGAACGAAGTCGTGATTGGCTACTGCAATAACGATGAAACGAAGGACCATCAAACCATGAATACCGCTATTCTCCGAATCGTCGTCATCGCATTGGCGTTCGCCTTTGCTCTCCCTTTGCATGCCGAAGACTCAGTCCCGGCCGCGGCACCGCCGTATTACCGCGTACGCTATGAATCCTCAACGCGACCGGGCGAGCTCGTCTTTGCCGTCAATTACACACTCTGGATTCCGCCCGGAGTCAAAACGATACGCGGGATCATCGTCCATCAACATGGTTGCGGCGAGGGTGCCTGCAAGGCGGGGCAGACGGCAGCCTTCGATTTACACTGGCAGGCGCTGGCGAGGAAGCACGATTGCGCGTTGCTTGGGCCGTCATATGAGCAACCGGAGAGTGCGAACTGCGGCCTGTGGTGCGACCCGCGCAACGGTTCGGAGCAGAAGTTCCTGCAAGTGCTCAGCGACCTCGCAACACAATCGCGACATCCCGAACTCGCAACAGTGCCGTGGGCGCTCTGGGGGCATTCCGGCGGCGCGACTTGGGTGGGCACCATGCTCATCCTGCATCCCGAGCGTATCGCCGCCGTGTGGTTGCGCTCGGGTTCGCCACGCCTCGTTTCGCAGGATGCATCCAAACAGCCATCGCTGGAATTTCCGGCCGCAGCCTGCGCTGTTCCGGTAATGTGCAATCTCGGCACCAAGGAAGGCGTGACGGAGAAGACCGGCAGGTTTGCACGCGTCTGGGAGACCACTCGACCTTTCTTCGCAGAGGTCCGCGCCCGGGGCGGACTCATCGGCGTGGCCGTGGACCCCAACAGCAGCCATGATTGCGGCAACTCCCGCTATCTCGCTATTCCCTGGTTCGATGCATGCCTCACTGCGCGCCTGCCGGACAAGAGCGGCGGCACCCTGAAACCCATGCCAACCGAGGTTGCCTGGCTCGCGCCTCTGCTCGGTGATACCGCGACACCTGCTGCGCAATTTGCCGGGGAAGCGAAAGCCGCAGTCTGGCTGCCGAACCAGCGCATTGCCAAAGCTTGGGCAGAATATATTAAGGACGGTGACGTGAGTGACACCACCCCGCCACCTGCACCCGCCAATGTACGTGTGCGCGTGAATGGTGAGATCACTTGGGAAGCCGAAGCTGATCTCGAAAGTGGCATTGCCGCGTTCATCATCGAGCGTGATGGTGTGGAACTCGCCCGCGTCCCGGCGAAGCCCACCGGTTCCATTGGCCGCCAGACACTCCAGCGTATCGGCTACAGCGACACGCCCACACCCCCACTGGCCGAAACTCGCTTTACCGACACACAGGCGTCGTCCGAACACCGCTACAAAGTGCTCGCCGTTAACGGCGTTGGCTTGAAATCCCAACCCGCAACGGCTATGCCATGAGCCGTCGCAACCGGGTTTTTTGCATAACGCATCAGAATTGAAAGATGCATACTCGACCGCGAAACTACAGTCATGTTGGGCCGTCCTTCAGCGGCCAAATGCCTGTCAGGCCGTGCGCTTCTTGCCGTTCACAGGCGTATTTACAATTGACATCACGGGCTACGGAGGTCAAGTGTTTGGGTGCATTATGGGAATTCCTGGGACTAGATTCAAATTTCGCGTGGTAATCACCGCCAGGTTGGCTCCACCGGGAACGGCCAACTTTGGTCGTACCGCCTCAACGACGCTGTCGACGCCAAGCCGCCGGAGCAGACGGGCGCGATGCACCTCGGCCGTCTTGGGGCTGATACCCAGCCGAGCGGCGATTTGTTTGACCGTCCACCCGGCCGTGAGCAGTTCGAGCATCTGGCTCAGCCGCGGGGGAAGATCGTTCACTGCGGCCGCGTTTCCGGTGGTTACATCCGCCACGAGGCGGCCCTTGGCCAGATCGGCTTCGTATTCCCCACGCCGGCTGTGCGCCTGCACCAAGTCGGTGACATCCAGGGCCAACCCGCCGATCCAGACATCACCATCGGTTCCTGGCAAGGGGAATTTGAAAACCTTCCACCAGCGCCGCACACCATCAGGCCCCACGCCCGATTCCAACAGACCGCCCACTTCACCACAGCCGATCGTGAGTGATAAGAATGATCTGAAGAACGCAGCGGCAGAGATCGAGCAACTGAAGCGGGCGAATTAGCTGGCATGACCTACGGAGAATACAATGATGAACAACGTGAACGTGATGAGATACCTGGTGATTGGTGTCGTCCTGCTATCTGGCTCGCTGGCGCTGGCCGGTGGTCCGCAGCGGGCCTCTGTGCCAGCCGATGGCGTTATCCAACTAGCCGACCACGGGTATCGAAATTGGGGGCCGGAACTGGTTCAGTACCGAGTTGATCCGGCCCAGTTCCCGCCGGGAAACCGGGTGCTGCTCGGCCCGGATGGTAAAGCCGTTCCCTTTCAGATTAACGCGGATGTGCTCTCATTCGTCGCGGAGTTGGCCAAGGGACAAACCGTGCAGTACAAACTGCAGCGGGCCGATGCGGATCGCTCGCGCGAGAACAGCCGGCTGAGCGTGAGCAAGGCCGACGAGTTCCTGGAGATCGCCAACGATCGCGTGGCAATACGGGTTCTGGCACCGCAGGAGAAGACGCTGTCCGAACCGGCCGCCGCCGCCACGGTCCCTGCGCCGCTGGCGGGCTTCAAGCAACAGGGACGAGGCTGGATCGGCGGCTCGCACTTCGAATCCCCGCGCAAGGTCTCCTCGTATCACTTCCGCGTCGTCGAGGAAGGTCCGGCCAGCATCATCTACGAAGCGCGATACAGGTTCGCCCCCGTCGGCGAATACGTCATGCGCGTGCAACTGGACAACGGGCTGCCGTATCCGGTCATCACAGAAGAGTTCGACTTTGGCACCATGACCGACGGTCATGACTTCCTCGTGCTGGATCTGACGAAAGGATGGGCACCCGATACGTACCATTACATCGAATGCGCCTTTGGCGGTGGCGAAAGCCCAATAGGCACAGGTGGACTCTATTCAAAAACACTCGCTGAATACACTGAGGCCAGGACCGCCGAGTGGAACAAGCCCGGCTCATCTACGCCCCATCCCCATCAGCCAGGCAGTTCCAGGATGGTGCTGTTGGATCGCTTGACTCATACGGGTTCCTTCGGACCCCGCGGCGCGATCGGACTCTCCACCGGGAGCCAGTCCACCTTTATCCTGCCAATGCATGGGGGAAGCTGGCGGCGTGGCATGGCTCTCACTTGCTGGAACGATCCCAGCGGTGGCATCAAGATGGCTCTCCCCATCGGCGTTCGCCCGCTGGACGGCTTTCTGGAAGTCAGCGGCGATGGGAACGCCTTTGCCACACTGACGCACGATCCTGCCCTGCCGGTGAGCTACGGCCGCCGCAGTTGGGCGCTTGTCTGCGGACTGTCCGACAAGGAGGTGACCGACGTGCGATTCCGGGCCGGCGTCATCGGCCTCGACCGCTACAAGAACTGGATTCTCAATTGGCAGCACGATGCTTCAAAGACCTTTCCCCGCGCCTTCATGACCACCGCGCAGGCGAAGCGGCTGAGAGACACGATTAACTCTCATCCCGACAAGGACCGGCTGCAGTCGCTCTATCTGATCAGCGGGAATCCCGCGGACGCGGTCAACAGCGCGCAAGTCGCGTTGAAGCGCATGCGAGGGAACAACTGGGGGCACACCTGGGCCTATACAGACTATCGCAAGGCGGAGGATTTACTCTATATGTTGAAAGTGGAGGATGCCCTTTCATGTCCTTCGCTTCCAGCGAACTTGCTGGAACAGTTGCGACTGGCGCTGGTGTTGGACGTCCATTATTTTTCTGAGCCCGACATCACGGAATTGGGGACGGGAGCGCACCTGGGCACATGGAACATGCGGATCGGTCGCGTGGTTGGCGGAACCTATGGGGTCGCGCTCCTACCGGATCATCCATTGTATGACTACTGGATGACAAAGTATCGGGATCTCGACAGCTACCTGCTGGCCACATCGGTTTCGCCGGGTGGTGGCTGGTATGAACCGCCGCTCTATTCCATGTATGGACCGCAGTGCTGGTTCGCAGTCTGCGCGCAGATCCTCCGCAACACCGGCACCGCAGACCTCAATGCGAACGGGTACATTACGAAATTCCTGCAATACAATGCCGACCTCACCTTGCCCGATCCGCGGTATCCCGATCATCGCATTCTGCCGGGCTTGGGACATGGCGGAAACACGCTGGAGGCAATGTTCGGCATCGGGGTCGGGTTGGTGGAAAGCTCTGACCCGGAGAGTGCGAAATTCTTCCGTTACATGCACTGGCTCAACAGCATCAATGGTTTGATTGCCCGGAGTGATTGGAATAACGCGGATTACAGTTACCTCTATCCCCCGGATGGGGGCGAGACTGCCAAGCCCCTCGTGACCACGTACATCCCCGGATTTGGGGTCTCCTTCCGTGCTCATTGCTACGACGCGAATGAAACCGCGATGATCTTCCGCTGCGGCTACACCCGCAGCCACTGGCCCACCGACGACCAGAGCGTCATCCTGTACGGCAAAGGAGCACCGCTGGCGCCGGGCCACGCCGATCAATACTCCGGCTCGAAGGCCGGAGCTATCGGCACCGAATTCACTCAGTGCCGTCTCGTGGATGCGGCGAAGGAACCACCGTTTGGCCGCATGCAAACGGACGTGCAGGACTATGGGTTCGGCGCCAGCGCCGATTACGCCGTTGGTCGCATGTATTTTTCCGCCGAAACACTCGGCGACGGCAAAGGCGAGATGGACTGGCGTCGGCACATCCTCTTCCTGAAGAGCCCGCAGCCGACCGGCCCAAACTATTTCGTGATGCGCGACACCTTCAACGGCTACGACGGCGCAGCGGTGCCGCCAACCGGCCGCAAAGCGTGGTGGCATTGGTTAACCTTGGACACGGCGGATCTGACGACTGTCAACGGAAAGGCGTTCGACGCCTCACAAGTACCGGTCGAAAAGGTCATTCCGGAGAGTCAGTGGCCTGCTCTCACCGGCAATGTCATCGAGATGGGAACCAAGTACGGCGCTTCGACGTGGTTCTGGTTCGACACTCCGACGACCCCAACACTCCAGGCAACGATGCAGATGAGGTACGGAGTTGCGCCCGCCGACTACCAAACCCAGTTTGCCAAACGCTTGCCGTCGATTCCACAACCCGGCTCCAAGGAGCAGCGTACGGTGTATCGCATGGAAGGAAATGCCGATACGGGCTTCTTCTATGTGGCGTATCCACGCAAAGGCGACGAGGCACCGCCGGCCTGCACACGGCTGGCGCCCGGCTGCTTGAAGATCGTCACCTCCGAAGCCACGGACTATGTGTTTGTCGGCGACGCTCCGTTCGATTTCAATCAGGAGGGCGTGGTCTTCACAGGCAAGGCCGGCGCGGCGCGCGTCTTCCGCGACCATGTCGTCTTCTGCATGAACAGCGGCACCGGGAACATCGGATACAAAGGTCATATTCTCAGCGGCAGCGGCCCCTTTGAACGCAGCGTGCCCACCGACAGGCTGATCGCCGGCACCGTTGAACTGGGCGGAACGCCCAAGACCATCCGGACGGTCGAAATCGGCCAGGGGATTACTGTGCGGGGCGAGGAACCGTTCAAGGCGGTGCTGGAGGGCAACGTGATTCGTATCCATACCGAGGGGCGCGCGCGGCACTTCATTGTCGAGCCCTTCCCCGGTTGGCTGATGAACCCCCAGTTCACCATCGATGGGAAGGAATGGCTCTGCTTTCCAAGCAGCGCTCGTGGCATCAACGGGATCAACAATGGCGTCAAGTCAAGCAGCGAGAGCCAGAACATAGGCTGCATTTTCTCAACTCTGGATGGCGCCCATGATTTGGAACTTCGCCAGCGCATCTGGGTGAGTCCCTGGGATTGTGGGATAATGCGGAAGGTAGCCGTCAGGGAGCCAACGGAGAAATGAGTGGCTTCAGTGAACTGGTGATTGATCCCAGAGGAGCAGTCATGAAACGACGAGAGTTCATCAAGTTGAGCGGAGTTGGCGCGACGCTCGCGATCGGATCTCCCTGGCTCAGTGCGGCTGACGCGCCTGCGGCGAAGGCTAGTGTCATAGCGCAGCCCATGCGTGAGATTCCTGTTATAGCGGAGGCCGACGTGGCCGTTTGCGGCGGCGGCCCGGCCGGCATTTCGGCCGCCTGTTGTGCTGCTCGCCATGGAGCCAAGGTGATCCTGCTGGAGCGTTGGCCAAGCGTCGGCGGCATGGCCACCAATGCTCTGGTGAACATCTGGCATACGAGCGACCGCACCAAGCAGGTCATCACCGGCTTCATACAGGAGGCGATTGACCGCGGCGGGCGGTTCGTACGCCGTATGGCCGACTATCCCAAGCGGCCGGAGACACACGAGTTTGACTCCACCGGCATGCGCGTGGTCCTCCACAGCATGCTGAAGGATGCCGGCGTCCGCACGATCTGCAATGTCATGGTGGTGGAGTCGGTGCGCGACGGAGATCGACTGCGTGCCGTGGTGGTCGATACCAAACGCGGCCGCAAGGCGGTCTGCGGTAAGATATTCATCGATGCCACCGGCGATGGCGACATTGCGGCCAATGCCGGGTTGCCCTTTGACTTTGGCCGGCCCGGCGATGGCGGCGTGCAGGGCATGACCATGATGTTCCGCCTGCGCGGCTTGGACGCCGCGGCAGTCAAAGCCAACCCGAACGAAGCCGATCGCGTGTTTGCCCTCATGAAGAAGCTGCGGAATGAAGGCAAATTCCCTCAGTTCCTGGAAGGCGCAGCCCTGTCGTACCTGCGCAGTCCACGGGACCCCGTGGTGTCCTATAACATGTGTCCGGTGGCGGGCAATCCGCTGGATGAGGAAGAACTGACGCGTATCTCGGCACAGGCCAGGGAGCAGGTGTACGCTTACGTGGACCTTTGGCGGAAGGAGATGCCGGGCTTCGAGAAGGCCGAGGTGGAGCAGATGGGATTCAGCCTGGGCATCCGGGAATCCCGTCGCATCCGCGGTCTCAAGACCCTCGACGCTCAGATGGTGGTCAAAGCTGTCAAGCAGCTTGATGCCATCGGCCACGGCTTCTGGATGATCGACATCCACGACCCCAAGGGCACCGGCCACACCACCTGGGTGGACCAGAAGGCCGACATGATGCCGCCGGTGGGCGACAGCTATCACATCCCGCTGGGTATGTGTCTCAACAGCCAGGTTCCCAACCTCGCCGTGGTCGGGCGCTGTGCCTCCGCCACGCACGAGGCCCACGCCTCTGTGCGGCTCCAGAGTCACTGCATGGTAATGGGCCAGGGTGTGGGAACGTGCGCGGCGATGGCTCTGCAGGGCGGCATGGACATGGCCAAGGTCGATATCGGCAAGCTGCACACACAACTCCGCAAGGATGGCGTCTATCTGGAGAACGTACCGGAGGTTCCATCAGGCCAACTCTGACGACACCTCTTCGAGTAATGCAGGTTGAATATTATGGATACCACACGACGCACATTCATCCTCTCCCTGGCGGCCGGCGGCGTTGGCGCGCTGGCCCTGCGTAATGGACTGCCGGCAGCCGCTGCCGCAAACCCCCAGCGTGGTTTGCGCGCCAAAGTAGTTCGCGCTGGCGGCGTGCTGAAGATCGAGATCAATGGTGAGGTCTTCGATCCGCTGGCGTACCGCTCGTACCGCCCCACGCCCGAGTTGATCCGCGGCTTCGCCGGCACCGGCCTCAAGCTGGCCAACATCACGCACACAGGCATGCTATGCACGCTGGATGTGCCGTACTCTCTGTTTGGCGAGGTCTGGACCGGTCCGGAGCAGTTCGACTGGAAGGCCTTCGACGCGCAGATGGCCCTTTTCGAGACCAACGCTCCGGGCGCGTACTACAACATCGCCCTGCAGTTGGACACCCGTGACTGGTACCTGGCTGCCCATCCGGAGTGTTCGAACAGTTATTGGAATTTGGTCGAGACTGCCGGACATGAGCCCTGGCGGGTGGACACGGCCGCGTCGCTTCAGGCCTTCCTGCGCCAGATCGAAGCGCGCTACGGCGACCGCGTATTTGCCTACAGTCTGCTCTGCGGTTCCTCGACGGAGTGGTACACGAACTCGCAGGGCCGGGGCCGGCCGGAGGCGCAGATCCGCGAGCATCCGATCAAGATGGCGGCCTTCCGCAAATTCACCGGCGACCCCTCGGCAACCATGCCTCCCCTCGACGTGCTGCAGCGCACCTCGCACGGCATCTTCCGCGATCCGGTCGCCGACGCCCAAGCTCTGCGCTACTGGCGGTTTCATCACGAGATCATCGGCGACGCCATCCTCTATTTCGCCGGCAAGGCTCAGGAGGTGCTGCAGCACCGGAAACTGCTCGGCCTCTTCTACGGGTATCTGACGCAGCTCAACAGCGAGCGACTGCTGCAGGAGGGGCACCTGGGCTACGAGCGCGTCTGGCGCTCTCCGGACATTGACATGATCTACGCGCCCGCGAAATACGGCTCGCCGCGCAGCTTCGAGGGCGCCAGCGGCTATCTGATCACGGTGGATTCGCTCGACCTGCACGGCAAGCTGGTGTTTCACGAAGTGGACCACACCACCCATATCGCCCGCGGCACTGTGGAGAACGGCCGCAAGATCCCGGGGGGAGACACCAAGCTTCCCGACACGTTCGCTTCGCGGCAGGTGTTGCGACGGGAGTTCGCCCTGACTCGCGCTAAGGGCACCGCTTTGTGGTGGTTTGATTTCCTCGGCGGCAACTACGCCAGCGCGGAGATGATGGCGATGGTCGCCGAACTAGTGCGAGCACAGAACCGGCTGCGCGACGTGCCGATGTGGTCGGTGGCGGAAATCGCGGTGTTCGGCGACGTGCCGTCCATGTTCCACATTAACGCGCGCTCGAGCATCGCCGACGACCTGCTGGTGCGTCCGCCCGATGAACTGGCCCGGATCGGGGCACCGTACGACATCTACACCTTCTCCGACCTCGACCACGAGCGACAGCCGCTCAAGCAGTACAAGTTGTGCATCTTCCTGAATCCATTCCTCATCCCGAAGGAAAAGCGGGACTTCATTCGCACCCGACTTCAGGCCGACGGTCGCACGTTATTATGGGTGTATGCGCCGAACTACATCCAGAACAACGGGCTATCCACCGACGGAATCTCCGACATGACGGGTATCGCCGTGGCCGGTCGCGAAGGTGACGACAGCCGCGTGCACGTTGCCGCTCAAGGGATATTCGCACGCCTTGCAGTCGAGACCCGGTATGCATTCGGCGGGAAGATATCGCCGCTCTTCGAGGTCCAGGACAAAATTGCCCAGGTCTGGGGTGTCTATCAGTCCAACGGCGCACCCGCTCTCGTCTCGAAGAAGCTGGCGCAGCACACCGCCGTCTATAGCGCCGTCGGCAACCTGCCCGCTGCCGTCTTCCGCGAGATCGCCCGCGCCGCCGGTGTCCACATCTACTATGAAGGCCGCGATCCGACGTACATCAACAGCCGCCTGATCGGCATCCACATGCAGGGCGAAGCAGCGCCGGAGATTGTTTTCTCGCCGGGTAAACCCTTCCGCCTCGAGGAGTTGTTCGATGGCGGGACGGTGCAGGTGAATAATGGCGCATGCCGGCTTCCGTACCAGCCAGGTGCGACCAAGCTGTATCTTCGCGACAAGCCGGAGGCTGAAACACCATGATCCGCATTGCCCTATCCTGTCTTGCCTGCATGGCAATCGGCATCAGTGCGTTTTCCGTGACACGGGCGGCCGACCCCGTCGCCGCCGCAAGTGTCGCTACCTCGCCAGTGCGGTGTGAACTGGCCGTCATCGGCGGCGGCAGCGGCGGATTCGGGGCAGCGCTGGCGGCGGCGCGGCTGGGGATGGATGTGGTGCTGGTGGAAAAGGCCGATTGTCTGGGCGGAAACTCGGTGCGCAGCGGCGTCAACTGCTGGGAACCGGGCGTGGGCGGCACCGGCATTCCGTTCGACCTGTATCGACGGCTGCGAAGGCAGCCAAACGCCATCGGAATCTACTCAATGGGCCGGCATCAGGCATGGTTTGATCCCAAGCGAGAGCCATACCGCTACCCGGGTGGCGAATCGGTCATCGACCCGGCCCGGCGGTATCTCGATACACTCCAGCGGCACGGCACACGCGGCCTGAGCGCAGATGCGGACCGCGTTCGCGAAATGTGGCACGGCCTGCCGTTTGAGCCAGCGGCAATGTCGCAGACCATGCTCGCCCTGCTCAAGGAGACCGGCCACTGTCGTGTGCTTCTCAATACCGCATTCACAGGTGTTAAGATTGCAGATGGCCGGATCAGCCAGATCACGCTGTCGGATGGCCGAACGCTGGGGGCTGAGTACTTTGTGGATGCCACCGACGACGGCCTGGTGTGCGTGGCCGCGGGCTGCAAAGCCATGTCGGGACAGGAATCCCGCGATACCTTCAGAGAACTCGATGCCCCTGCGGAGGCCAGTTCGCGGATCAATGGTGTGAGCTTGATCTATCGCGCTACGCCGGTGGTGACGTCGCAGATCGAACCGCTTCCGCAGGGCATTCCTGATCGCTGCTGGTGGGTAGATCGATTTCCGGCCGCCGCCATCAACCATTACCCCAACGGCGACCTGAACGTGAACATGCTTCCCTCCATGGATGGGGCCGAGTTTCAGCGGCGAGGCTATCCAGAGTCGCTGGAAGAATGCCGCCGCCGTGTTCGGGCACACTGGCATTACCTGCAATCCAATTTCAGCGAGTTTCAGGAGTTTAGGCTCAGTTGGGTGGCGCCAGCCCTGGGCATCCGGGAGTCCCGACGCATCGTTGGCCAGTATGTCCTGACCGAGCAGGATCTGCTCGCAGGCATTGGCGGACAGAAGCATGCCGACACCATCTGCCTCGCCGACCACGCCATGGACACGCACGGCGGCCATGCCCGGCCGATCGGCGAATTGCCTGCGCCGTATAGCGTGCCGTACCGATGTCTGGTTCCCAAAGGACAGCGCAACGTGCTGATTGCCTCCCGCGCAGCCAGTTTCAGTTCCCTGGCGGCATCGAGTTGCCGGCTCTCGCGAACAATGATCCAACTTGGCCAAGCCGCCGGCACCGCTGCCGTGCTGGCCAAGCAATCGAAGGTCGAACTGCCCGATGTTCCTCCCGAACGTCTGCGAGCCTTACTGCGAGAGCAACACGTGCAGCTTGAGTATCCGATGCCGGAACAACTGCGTAGATATCTGGAGAACGAAAGCGAGCCGTAAGACCATGAACCGGACCGAACACCGCGCGATGTTATTGATCATTTTGTCCTGCGCCCTCAGTCATTTGGACGGTCTGGCCTGGGGCCAGGAGGCACCTGCCATGCGCAGCCTTGAGCCCCCGGTACTGCTGCCGGATGGGAAGCCTTTTCTGACCTGGGAGCAACCGGTTCGATTCGACCGCACGTATTACGTTGATGGAGCCAGTCCTGCCGCATCAGACAAGAACCCAGGCACCGAAGATCGACCGTTTGCCACCATCAACCGCGCGGCCGAGGTGCTGCAGCCGGGCGAGCGGGTGGTTGTGGCGGCGGGAGTTTATCGCGAATGGGTGCGGCCTCAGCGTGGCGGCTCCGGACCGGATCGCATAATCAGCTACGAAGCCGCGCCTGGCGCTACGGTGATCATCAAGGGATCGCGCGAATTCAAGCCGCAATGGCAGCCGAGCAATGCGACATCAGCCGCGGGTGTGGCTCTCTGGCAGGCAAAGCTGGATCCGACCCTGTTCGATGGTTACAACCCCTTCAACATTGACAACGTCACCCCGGAGCAATTCGCGACGATGGACTGGGCCACACCGCTGAAGGGCAAGGTGCCCTATACGCTTCCGCGCGGGCTGGTCTTCCACGATGGGAAACTGCTGCGACAGGTGGCCGAACCGGCCGGCCTCTTGGCGGCAGCCGGTACGTATTTGATAGATCGACCCGCGCAGATCCTCCATGTTCGCCTACTTGGTGATCAGAACCCCGGGCAGGCGCACATCGAAATCACCACCCAGGAAACGGTGTTCGCCCCGGTGCAGGCGGGACTCGGCTACATTCGGGTCAAGGGATTCACAATCGAGCATGCCGCCGGGCCGTTTCCATGGGAACAGGTGGGCGCCATCTCCACCACGCGTGGTCATCACTGGATCATTGAGGACAATACCGTGCGCTGGGCAAACGGCGTGGGCATGGACCTGGGCACCCAGCATCCGCGCCGGCCGCAGCCGCCCGTGGTCGGCTTTCACATCGTCCGCCGCAACATCGTGACCGACTGCGGGATTTGCGGCATCTGCGGCCTCGGGCCCGCCCGCGGCCGGGATTTCGGCCTGCTGATCGAGGACAACATTCTGCAGCGCAATGCGTTCTACGACGTTGAGCGGCTCTTCGAGACCGGCGCCATCAAGACCCACAACAACATCCGCTGCCTCATTCGCCGCAACCTCATTACTGACACATCGCACGGCGCGGGCATCTGGATGGACTGGAACAACCAGTTCTCCCGCTGCACCCAGAACGTCATCGTCAACACGCAGACAATTCATGGGGCGATCTTCATGGAGGCGTCATACCAGCCGAACCTGGTGGACCAGAACCTCATCTGGAAGACCGATGGCCACGGCATCTACGAGCACGACAGCACGGGCCAGATCTTCGTCCATAACCTGATCGCCGACAGCAGCAAGAGCGGCCTGCATCTGCACGGCAGGATCACCGACCGACGCGTGGATGGCCGGGCCATGGTCTATGGCCGCCATGTCGCCAGGAACAACATGCTGATACGGAACGCGAAAGCCGACTATTTTGGCGGCGAGCCCAGCGATGCGGCCGACAATCTCACAGAAGGTGTGACAGCAACGCTGGACGCTCTAGCGATGACGGTAAGTTGGAGTATTCCGGCCGCGGGGATGTCGTGCAAGCCAGTGCCGGGCATCACGCACGACTTCTTCGGAAATCTCCGCAAGGGACAGGAAGTTCCGGTCGGGCCATTTGCCAAACCGGTTGGCAGTGCCCAGAAGCTGCCGTTCTGGACCGGGCTTGGAGAGCCAGTTCGGAATCCCGCTCAAGTCCCAAGTCCTGCCTCCCGACCGCGTGGCGAGGCGCGACAGGCGCCAGTCAGCTATGAGGAACGCGTCCAGTCGGTTGCGCGGACACCCGGATTCGTCGCCCTGTGGGACTTTGTGAAGCGTGAACCCGGTGGCGGCAAACGCTTCACCGCGCACGTACCGCCGGGCGCTACGAACGATTTCGCCCTCGACGCGGCCAACTACGTGAAGGACTACTGGGGTGAAGGGCGTGAGGCCACCTATGCCGACTTTCCGCTACTGGGACGCGGTCCGTTTGGTCAGGCAATCCGCATTCGCAAGGAGGAGGATGCCACCTTCCGCCCGCTGCTCTTTGTGCCCCGTTCCCGGCTGCATGATTCACCGCTGGACATCAAGGGCGAGGGCAAGTCAGTCACAGTCGTCGTGTGGGCCATTCGCGAGAGCGGCAATCACGCCCTGGCAGGCATCTGGCATGAGGGCACGGACCTGAAGCAGGACTCGACCGCGAACATCCGCAAAGTCGAACGAGGCCAGCGGCAATATGCCCTGTTTGCTGGGCTGAACAAAGAAGGCTCGGCGTGCGGCCATGTATCGGAAAACGGCGCCAGTTCCTTCCTCAACCGCTACGCCCTGCACAAATGCAACTCCGCCGATGTCTCGCCCGCCGTGCCCGCCGACTCACCCGACGAAGTGCTTGATGCCTCGTGGCAGTGCTTCGCCATGACCTTCGACCATCAAAGCCATGAACTCACCGGTTGGCTCAATGGCAAAGCAGGCGACCGCTGGTTGGAGAACCCCAAGAACGACAAGCTCATCTCCTCTGCATACAACGCCTGGCTCCAGGGCCATCTGCACCGCGAACCCGGCCTGCAAGATGGCGAAGATCCGAACTTCGCGAAGGACCAGTTCTACAATCCGCCTGAGGACAAACCCACCTCCGTCAAGGTCCTCAGTGAGACTGCGGGCGAGCGAGTGGAATTGCAGGAGTTCCGCTACACGCGTGTGAAAGTCACGCTTCGCAAAGGCGCGGACGGCAGTTTGACTGTTGCTGCCCGCGATCTGGTCGCCCTGCGCCTGAATCCCTGGTGGTATCCCCATGGCATCTACTCCCCGAAGGACGCCTCCACCGGCGGGCCGTTCACCATCGGCCGGGTCATCCATAGTTCGAGGGGCGTTGGCTTCACCGGCTGGATCGGCGGAGTGGCGGTTTTCAACCGTGCGCTAGATGCCGATGAAGTCGGCCGCCTGGCGCAAATCGGTCGGGAAAAGCCTATATTCTCGCTGCCGCGTGTTCCGGAGGATCTCCGATGAGGGCTTACTGTATCTGTCTCTTTTCGCTGGCATTGGCCGTCGTCACGCGTGGTGCGGATCTCAACCTCCACGATTTCGGCCCCAATGCCGACGGCGTGTCCGACGACACGCCCGTATTCCAACGCTGCTTCGCCGAGGCGGCAAAGACCGATGCCTGCACGATCACGATCCCGCCTGGCGACTACTTTCTTCAAGGGGACGTACCCATTCCGCTCGCATCGGGATTGACGATCTTGGCCCAGGGAGCGCGATTCCGCCTCCCGGAGCACATCGGCGACAAGGCACGTGTGGTTCTCTTCTCCGGCGCAAACATCCGCGATTTCTGCTGGCAGGGCGGGCACTTTTCCGGTCGCGTCTTTGATCCATCCCGCAAAAACAACACGTGGGAGCCCAATGCCAATACCCGGGCCGTCATCGTCACCACCACGCCAAGCGGCCAGACCGAGAACCTCAACTTTCGCGACATCACCTCGGACGGCCTTGCCGGCGCTGTCGTCACTGTTCTCGGCGTGGAGAAGAAGGGGAGCGACCGCGAGGTGGAAACGTTCGCCCGCAACGTCACTGTCGAGAACTGCACGCTGCAGCGTAGCGGCAAGTTTATATGGGACTACGGATATCTCTGGCAAATCACGGTCTGGCCGGAGGACTATGAACCGCGTGAGCGGGGAATGGCGGATCGTTACTTCCGCAATGACCTGGTCCGCGGGCCTCTTCGTATCGCTGCTGGTGACGACCGGGTGTTCGTTGATCAGGCCCAGCCGCTTCCCATCACCAAAGGCGACAACAACGGCCGCGAAGCGGTTTGTTTCTTCGGTGATGTGTTGCCGGCCAACCTTGTTCGCGGCCGGCAGTACTTCGTGGTCGAGAGCACGCCGCAGTTCATCCGCGTTTCAGATCGCCCTGGCGGTCCTGCCATACGCTTCGCGGGCGCGGCCGGACCCAATGCACGGCTCGTTGCCGACCTGTTCCAGGCGCATCTTGCCCTCTATGCCCCGACCGGCAGCGGGCCGGGTAAGGGCGCTATCGACCTGGTGGGCTGCCGCAACGTTATCGTTCGGGGCTGCCGGCTCAGCGCCCTCGGCGACACGATGCACATTCAGAAATGCGACGGCGTGGTGTTCGCGGCCAACCAGATCACGGGCTCGCGCATGGGGGCGTTCTTCCTGGCCGAGTACTGCCGCAACGCCACCATCACCGGCAATACCGTGGACGGCACCAACGGCTCCCGCGTCATCAGCGTTGAAAAATCATGTGAGGACGTGACCATTGTCGGCAACACTTTCCGCAACGGTGGCCGCGGTTCGTGGATCAACCAGCCGCGGAACTTCGTACTGGCAAACAACGTATTCGTCAGCAACACCACCAAATGCGTGCCGGCTCCCCGCTGCGGCCGGCGCAGTTTCATCACTGGCGACTACGAGCGCTACGCCGAACTCTACTTCACGACGCACGAGCCCGAAGGCCGCTACGGCAACATCATCGTTAAGGACAACGTCTTTCTCAGCGGCTCCAGCGCCAGCGCCGCTCTTTCATTCGCCCCCGGCGGACGAATGATAGTCGTCACCGGCAACATCTTCGACGGCCCCATTCGTACCATTACGCCGGTCACCGGCTGCGAAGGCGTCGTCATTCGCGACAATGCCGGAGCTGAGGGCGCCGGGGCGGTCGTTCCCAATGGTGGAGGGCCGGCCAAGACTGGGAAGAGGTGAGGTCACAATCATGAGAACACTCGCCAGCGTGCCTTTTGCCTTGGCCCTCACCATTGTCCTTGGCGGCTGCCATCCGAGCCCAGCCTCCGCGCCGCGTGATGACAGCGACTCGATAGGCCGGTTCAATGTCCACTCCTTTGGCGCGAAAGGTGACGGCAAGACCGACGATACCAAGGCCTTTCAGTCCGCCCTGGACGCCGCCGCCAAAGTGAGCGGCACGGTATTCGTACCCGCGGGCACCTACCGTGTGGGCAAGCTCGTCTGGCACGACTTCACATCCATGATGGGTGATCCCGGCTGGTCCTACTACGTTCCCGGCGGATCGGTGCTGGAATTGAACGATCCACAAGCCGAGTGCCTGATTGATTTCACGTATTGCCAGGGAGCACGGCTGCACGGCTTGTCACTCGTCGGCCGAAATCTGGGTAAGGGCGTGCATGGCGTGTTGACCAGGGCTCACGAGACCAATGAGAAGCCCGGCAAATGGAAGCGGGAGGATTTCCCAGCCATCGAACGTTGCATGATTCGCGGCTTCACGGGCAATGCTCTCGACATGGACGTCTGGTGCCTGAGTCTGCGAGCTTGCGCCATTGGTTACAACCAGGGAGACGGGTTCAATTACAAGCATGCGGATGCGATGGTCATCGACAACTGGTTCTCCAACAACCAGGGCGCCGGCATCAGGGCGGTGCAGGGTACGGGTTCATCCACGTTCACTGCGAATCGCATTGAGTGGAACCGCGGTGGCAACATGGTCGTCCGCAACGCATGGGGCTGGAACATCACCGGCAACAGCTTCGACCGCGCTCAGGGTGCCAGCCTTTACCTGATGGGCAACTGCCATGACTTCACGATTACCGGCAATCTCTTCCTGCGTAGCGGCGCCGTACTGGAGCGAGGAATAGCACTGGAAGAACATGACCGTTGTGCCGTGCGACTGGTCGGCGTCGACGGTCTGACGTTCACCGGCAACAGCATCACGGTCGGAGGCAACGATACCAGCATGCAGAAAGCGGTTTCCTCCCCCGAGTGCGGCCTGATCATCAACAAGCTGAATCACTCCGTGCTTATCGGCAATCGCCTGATCGGAACGAAGCAGTCGCTATTGGATCTGGGCGAACACGGCGATCAGGTGATTGTCCGCGACAACGTCACCCAGATTCGTCCAGATACTGTCGCCAAATGAGAAATGGTGATGAGGCATATATGAATACCGTAACGAATGTCGTGGTTGCGTTGCTGGCGACGAGTCTTCTGCCCGCATTGGCAGCGGCCCAGAATGCCCCACAGAACCCTGCTGGGCTGGTTGCCTGTTCGGACCTGACCGCAGCGGTCAACGGGGCCCCGGTCTGGGTGGAACATCTCAACCGGCCATGCCCCGACGATGCCCCAACCTGGTTCCGCGCCAACACGACCAACAGCCTGGCGGCGAACATCGCCAGTTTCACCTGCGCTGGACCCAGCAAGTTCGCCATCCATCTCAAGGAGCCGGTCAAGAGCCTGATGGTCCGGCCGAAACACGCCGGGATCAGGGTGACCGGCCAGGATCGGGATTGGATCCTGGAGTTGCCGGGACCCTGCAAACTGTACGTCGAGATCGGATCGCTGCCGCCGCTCCTGATCTTTTCAGAACCGCCCGAACCAAAGATCGAACTCGACCCGCAGAAGGTGCGGGTCTTCGGACCGGGAGTCCACACGCCAGGCCTGATCAACCTCAAGGACAACGACCAGATCTACCTGGCGCCCGGGGCTATCGTTTATGGCGGCCTTCGCGGCGGCCCGCGAAACGCCAAGGTGTTCGGCCGGGGCATCCTGGACGGCAGCAAGCTGGATTCTTCGATGGTGCGGCTGGAGCGGGCATCCAACATGCTCGTCGAAGGCATCATCATGCGCTGCGGTAAGGCCTGGCAGAATACGCTTCAGAACTGCGATGATATCACCTATCGCAATGTGAAGATCCTGAGCTTCGTGCCGTACGGTGATGGCATTGATCCGGTCTGCAGCCGGAACATTCGCATCGAGGACTGCTTCTTTCGCTGTTCGGATGACTGCATCGCCGTGAAGGCGATGAAGGATGGCCCGAAGGTCTCCGGCATTACCGTCCAGGGCTGCATTATGGCGGGATACAACTTCAGCGATGGCTTTACGATCGGCTACGAGGCAGTAACCGAAGTGATCGAGGGCATCACGGTCAGGAACTGCGATATCCTGTATGCCCGCGGCGCCACCAAGGCAGGTCAGCACTCGGCCTTCAGCATCATCTGCGATGGCCCGGCCACTGTCCGAGATGTCACGTTCGAGGACATTCGTGTCGAGGAGAACATCACCCGGATGTTTGAACTGAACGTTACTGACGGGAAGTTCTACAGCCAGACCCCGCCCGGACGAATCCAAGGCGTGCGTCTCAAGAACATCCAGTGGGAGAAAGCTTGCCCGATCCTGATAACGGGCCACAACCAGCAGCACCTGGTGGACGGCGTGACGTTCGAAGGTTGCCGAGTTGCTGGAGTCCCGCTCTCGCCGGAACAGATTCAATCCAACGAGTTCGTGCGAAATTTCGTGCTCCGAGATTAGCAACCGATGACGGAGATGCCCATGATGGCAATTGTGTCCCTGACGTACCAATTCGCACTTCTGCTGGTGGCGCTTGCGTTGATACCGTCGGGGGCCGCCGCCGAGACACTGGTGTTTGACCAGCCCCAACTCGCCGGAATTTCCGGCTTCCGCGAGTTCTGGGACACGCCCATCGTGCTATCCGAGGATGGTCCGGTCGTGGAAACCCAGCACAACCCGGGTGGCACCGGCCCCAACGCCGTCTGGGCTGTCGCGAGGCGCAATGGCGGCAGCAAGCCGGGGGCCATTGTGTTTGATGCTGTGCATCGCGCGGTCTTGGTCCGTTTCCCCGGCAGCGCCCAGCGTATCGCGGACACGGTCCGCAAGGGCTTCGCCATCGAGAAAGCGGAGCTCATCTTGCCTCATCGCGCAACCGAGCTTTGGGCAGAAGGCTACGCGCAGCCGCCGGGCATGTCGTTCCTTGGAGATTCCTGGGCCAAGAAATTGCCCCGCTGGCACGCGGTCGCCTGGGCGCTGCGCCAGCCCTGGGTCGCCGATTCGCAGCGTGGGCCGACTTTCAATGCCTCCATCAACGGCTTGGCGTATTGGAAGCATTTTGGTGCCCAGGATCAGGAAGAGGACCGCTTCCCGCAGCGGTTCGGTCCTGCGGAGGTGTCCGGTCAGTCGCCTGAAGGCCGGCTGGATATCACCCCGCTGCTGGCGGACTCCGTTTACGGCACCACGCTCGCTGACCGCCTGCAGGCACTGGAAGGCAATGGTCTGCTCCTTCGCAAGTGGGAGACTTACGACCTCAACTACTGGTATGGCGGCTACGAGTGGGGCAGTGCAACAGGTGGCCGCGGAATCATTGTCCGCACGCCGAAGTTGATTGTGACGCTCAAGCCGGCCGCACCGGCCCCGGATGTAAATGGCCAACTCGCCCCGAAACTACCCGACGCCAGCCGAGGCCGACCCACGGCCAGCATGCCCACCGCCGAGCCGATCCGCGACTTCGCCGCCCAGCACGGCTTCCATCGCCCGGGGTGGATGAGCGACTGGCAGTGGCAACGCGTTCAGGAACTCAAGGCACTCGGACATGTTCAGGATTATCCCGCCACACCCGAAGCCTACGCCAAGTGGATCGACGCGATGCTGGCCAAGGCACCGCGGACGTGGGATGGCTTTCAGGCGGCGGAGATGACCCAGGATTACTTCCTGTTCGGCCAGACCTGGCCCGCGCCCGTTCGTGAGCACTGGCAACTCTACTGGTCGGCCTGGCTCATGCCCGACCGCGAGAATGCGGAGCTGGTGCAGGGATACATCGGCGGCAAGGAGAACCAGGAGTACATCCAGCGCACCGGCGACTGGCGCGGGAATGCCAGCGTCTATCGCACCTACTGCCGCGCCATGGGCACGATGAACTTCAACCACTGGGCGGCCAACGGCACGCTGCTGGGCGGCGCCATCATCGGCTCGGAGAAGATGATGAACGAAGGCCGCCATGGTCTTGAGACTTTCCCATTACGCACATGGTGTTGGTTCGATGGCAGCACCCAGGAGTCGATCGACCACTACTACTTCTCGGTGTCTCTCAAGGACCAGAAAGGTTTCGCCGACTTCGGCCCCAGCCCCTTCGACCGCATCATGGGCCGGAACATCTTGGCCAAGTCCGTTGGCGAACTCGCATCGGCATACCATCCATCCCTCAAGCGGTTTACCTCTTCGTCCGGCCGCACCGGCATCGCCTATCTGCTCGGCATCCAGGACGGAACCAAGCACATTGTCCACACACTCTCGCGGAAGGGCGCGCTGACCGACATGGGCCGCAAGGATATCCCCGGAGGCATGCCGATGCTCGGCCACGACGCCGACCCTGGCGTGATCGCCCAGCAGGCGCTCAACGGCCCGTGGGCGGATGAGTGGGTGAGCCATATCATAGACGACAAGCCGCTGCCGTTTGAAATGACAGCGAGCTACAAGCAATGGGGCGCGTTCAGCGCGACGCCGCTCTGGAAGCGCAGCTACCTCGGCCGCCATTATGGACTGGCCACTATCGACGTCGCCGCCGACAACCAGACGGTTCCCCTCATGGCCCAGTGGCGGCGTGACGACCGCGCGGCCGACACCACCGAGCAGGTCGGCACGCTGCTGGCGCGATTTGGCGTCAATCGTACCGAATTCCTGGACAGCGTCTGGCATGGCGAGAAGAATCGCAACCCCAATGGGAGCGTGGGCACGCAAGGTGGGTTCATCGCATCGCTCCAGCATCGTAGCAAGCTATTGGCTTTCACTTCGCCGTACCCTAGCCTGAAGTACTCCGGCGACCGCAAATTGCCCAGCGACATCACCAGCATCCAGACATCCATCGCATTCATCGATCTACAGCCGAAACCGACATGGGAGATCTACCTGGACGCAAATCGCGTGGAGACCTGGCCGGCGCGCGCAAGACTGGGGCAGCGTTTCACGATCAAGGATGGGGTTACGTTCCTCGGCATCATTCCACTTCCCGGCGCGACCGATCTTGGTCGGGATGCGGAGGTTGTCCTGTCTGATGAAGGCGAACTGACCGAAATGCAGGGTGGCGGAAAGCTAAGGACTTCGCTCGTGCTGAATATCTACAACTACCGGTCCAACACGCCGCTGGACCGAAATCGCGCTGACCTTGACGAGGCGTGGAGCGGGTTCGCGATGGAAATCGCCGATGCCACGGAGTTCAACGACTTCACCGCTTTCCAGAAGCACATCGCCGCAGCGAAAGTCGAAGCGCAATGGGATGGCGCAGCGAAGATCGTGAATGCCACGTATCGAAGCGGTACCGATACGCTCGAAGCGGGATTTGCACCCGGCTACACGGGCGACTGGGACCGTAAAACCCCCACCGACAAGTGCTTTGTCTATCGCCGCGTGAACGGCGTCTGGCCATACCTGCCCAAGGGCGTCGAGAGGGATACAACGTTATCGCAGATCAGCCGAACCGGGCGCATTGAAAAGGGCGGCGCGGTCCTGACGGTTGAGCCGGGGCGTATGGCCTGCGTCGAGGTGGAGCCCATCAGCGGCACCTTCGTCGGTTACACGCCGCTGCCTGACGCGACCCCTTGGAGATTCGAAGTGCCCGGCGGCATCACCATCGAACCCGAAGGCAAGGTCGGCCTCCTCCGCGTTACGGTCTGCCCCCGCGAGAATCAGATCATCATCGACCACGCCCACCGCCCCGGCGACATAACGGCCGGCTTGGCCAAGTCGCTGCGCCTGCGAGGCATGGATCGGCCCAAGCTTATGGTCAATGACCGCCCCGCGGTCCCCAGTGCAGATGGCCAACTGTTACTCATCTCTGACCGCTAAAACGTTAAGTGCGCGTCCATCATTTGCTCTCGCACTTTCGAACCATTCACGTGCCAAATTCATGGAAACTATGGTAAGATAGGGAAAGCGTGGAAATGGTAACGGCGCTTTTTCAGCAAGGTTTTGCGGGTTGGAGTTTAGACTTCGGAGCCGAGGGTTACAGCTTCGACTCCTGTCGGGTGCATTAGGTAACGACAAAGACTTACGAACATTGCCTTGTCGGCTCCGTACTAAATTCTGTACCAAATAAGCGGCACGCTGAAATAGGAGTTAACCTGTTGTAGATACGGTAGTTACGGCTTGGGTCGCCGGCATTTTCGGGGTTGCCTTTGACCTGTTCGAA
This sequence comes from Phycisphaerales bacterium, assembly GCA_025361735.1. Lineage (GTDB taxonomy): Bacteria > Planctomycetota > Phycisphaerae > Tepidisphaerales > Tepidisphaeraceae > JANYKD01. Next base: position 701 of record JANYKD010000357.1, on the reverse strand, counting down.
TGCCATAATGTGGTTTTGTAAGGATATCATAGATTATTTTCGTAGCCTACTGCAAGCGTTGATTTAACAGGCACTTGTGATCAGGATCGCATTGGATCGAGGCGAAATTCACAGAACAGCGCTCGGCTCTTTGGGCCGGAGTTTGTCGCCGTGGCATGTGACACATTGTGTGGCGACGTAATGGAAGGAATTGGCCGTCTTCTGGGCCAGGCACGGACATCACTCATGAGCCTTACCGTCGCCTCAGACATACCACGATCGCCGCGATTCCGAGCAATCCGAGGGCAGACGGTTCTGGAACGACGACATGCACCGTGCCATTGTTGATGGTGGGGGCGAGGGTTGAGCCGCCGCTCAGCAGGAAGTCTGAATCCTGACCAATCAACTCTACACCGCTCAACTTCAGGGCGTACACACTGTCGGTGGTGATCCCGGTGGTGTCGATGGTCAGTGTGGCCAGCACGCCAGTGGCCGGGACCGTCACGTTCGTGTTGAAGGCCACGGAAAGCTGCGCGTATTCGTCGAATCCCGCAACCAGATTGCCGGTGGTTGTGCTCGGATGAGCATCCCAGATGCCGCCGGCGAAGCTGATCGACTGGAAGATCGGCGAGGGGTTTAACCCATCACCAATCTGCGCCCGCAAGTTGAAACCGGTAACCGAATCGCCTTCGCTGACCAGCACCGGCACAACCTGGCCAGGC
>JANYKD010000356.1 GCA_025361735.1 Phycisphaerales bacterium | reverse complement strand
TCTTGGCCGAAAACAGTGATTTTGGCCGAACAATCGCATCATTATGCGATTTTAGTTTCAGCGCGAAAAAAGTGGCGCAAAACGCTGGGAAATCAGAGGAATTGTGCGCTTTCAAGGCCAAGACAGTTTGCGGCGTAGGGTCGCATGGGCTCATAGTATGTCCTAAGTGCGGAGGACGCAATCTGTTTCCGGATGTGTGTCCAGCTTGACTGGCCAGACTGGAGTTGCGCACGACAGTCGCGTCAGCATTTCGGCCGCGATCACCTACTTATTGAACCCGAACAATCGCCCGGCCAGGGTCTGTCCCGCAGTCAATTTGGCCGCCAGTTTGCCGCCCGTCGGAGTCGTACACTTGTACCCGCTCTTGGGCAGTACGCGGAGCGTGTACGAGCCGGCCGGCAGGCTTAACGAGAAGTTCCCGGACGTGGCGGTCCTGGTGCTCAACTCGCCCTTGTCCAGCACGCCGTCTTTGTCCTTGTCCACGAATATGGTCCACCCGGCCAACCCGACCTCAGTCGTGCCGCGCAGCTTATTGCCGTTGGCGTCGTTAAACACGGTTCCTGAAATCAGTGCCATCTGTGTCAGGCCGAAATCCTTGGCACTGTGGGTCTGCCCTGCCCCGACGGCCAGATCATATCCCGCGCAGGGTCCACCCACGCGCCATCCTTTGCCCGGGCAGGCATGAACGTGGTACACCCCGGGCAGAAGATTGGCGAAGGCAAAAGCACCTTTGGAACTGCTGATCTGCGAAGGTTCGCCCGCGTCGAGCGTTCCGTTGTTGTTGGTGTCCAGGAACACTTTCTGGGCGGCCAGGATCACTTCTTTCGCGCCGCGCTTCCCGTCGGAATTGAGGTCGTTGTACAGAGTGCCTTTGATGCAGCCGCGGACGAGATACGTGATGGAAATGGTCAGGTTCTTCTCGAACCAGAGCCCACCCTGATCCGTCGAGCGAACGCGGATGGAATAGCTGTTCCTGGCCGCGTAGTCGAAGACGGCATTGGTCTTGAGTGTGTCGCCACTGATCGTGAACGATCCATTGTCAGCGCTTCCGGAGCCGCTGACCAGGGTGTAGGTGAACGTGTCGCCGATATCGGTGTCGACTGTGCTGAAGGCGCCCACCGTGGTTCCCGCTGGCTGGTGTTCGGCAATGCTGGAAGCCGCGAGAACGATATCGGTTGGGGTCTGGTTGCCTGGCTCGGCACTGATCTTCGCCAGGATGGCGTCGCAAGTGCCGCCGTTGTAGGTCGTATCGAACCCATCGCTGGTCCAGTCGGATGAAGCGGAATATCCCGTCATCCACGCATTCCCGCTGACGTCCACGGCAATGCCCAGGCCCAGGTCAGAGGTGCTGCCCCCGAGGTAGCTCGACCACGCCAGCGTGCCATCGTCGTTGATCATCGCGACCAAGGCGTCCTCACTGCCATTGAAGCTCGTGTCGAACCCGCCGCTGGTCCAGTCGGATGAGGAGGTGTGACCCGTCACCCACGCATGCCCGTTGCCATCGACGGCGATGCCAGCGCCGTAGTCATTGCTCGTGCCCCCGAAATAGCTTGACCACGCCAGCGTCCCGTCGGCGTTGATCCTGGCCACAAAGGCGTCGTCTCTGCCGTTGAAGCTCGTATCGAATCCGCCGCTGGCCCAATCGGGTGAATCGGTGTAACCGGTCACCCACGCATTCCCGCTGTCATCCACGGAAACACCACAGCCGACGTCGTTATTGCCGCCTCCGAGGTAACTCGACCAAGCCAGCATCCCGTCGGCATTGATCTTCAATACATAGGCGTCGAGAGCGCCGCCGTTGTAGCTCGTATCGAACCCGCCACTGGCACAGCCCGAGGAACTGGTCGCTCCCGTTGTCCACGCATTTCCGCTGCCGTCTATGGCAATGCCGTGGCCGGCGTCCCACGCGCTGCCCCAGAGGTAGGTCGACCATGCCAGCGTCCCGTCGGCGCTGATCTTAGCTACGAATGCGTCGCTGCGGCCGTCGAAACTCGTATCGAACCCGCCGTTTGTCCAACCAATGGACTCGGTACGCCCCGTCACCCAGGCATTGGCAGTGCCATCGATGGCAATGCCCAAGCCGTCGTCGTAGCCGCTGCCCCCAAGGTAGCTCGACCACGCCAACGTCCCATTGGCGTTGACCTTCGCCACAAAGGCGTCATTGCCGCCGCCGTAGCTGGTGTTGAATCCGCCCCTGGCCCAACCGGAAGAACTGGTCTGTCCCGTTACCCACGCATTCCCGCTGTCATCCACGGCGATGCCATAGCCCACATCATAATTGTTGCCACCAAGATAGCTTGACCACGCCAGTGTCCCATCGGCGTTGATCTTCGCCACAAAGGCATCGTAGTCGCCGCCATTGTAGCTCGTGTTGAACCCGCCCTTCGCCCACGTGGAATACTCGGTCCGCCCCGTCACCCACGCATTCCCACTGGCATCCATGGCAATGCTGTCGCCGCGATCAATGCCGTCGCCCCCGAGGTAGCTCGACCAGGTCAACTCCGGGTCCAACACCAGCTCGTACGCCGGATCCCATCGCCCGCTGATGTCGAACGCGTACGCACTCTCGTCCAACAGCACAAATCGCCCGGCCACCGCCACACGTTCACCGGCGATCTCCTGATAGATCACCGGTGCGTCATCCACCATCTCGCCCACCGATGTCCGGATGTGCAGTGAGCCATCGTCGGCAACACTCAGGGCCTCGATGCCCGTGTATTGGATCTGCACCTGCCGGTAGTCCACGCCTGGCCCAACGTGGAACTCATACTTCATGCTGCCCAGCTGCCCGAACGTCTTAAGCGTCACGCCGTCATACAGGTTGTCATACGAAATCGCCTGGTAGCCTGGCACATTGGTTCGCCAGTCAGCCTCATCGCCCACGAAGTAGTTACAGACCGCGTCCGCCCGCTGCTCGCCCTGGGGCGTTACCTGATTTGCGCCCAGGAACCGCATTGAGAGAGAGGCGGACTGCACAACGGCTTCTGGCCTGGGCGTCGGATCAACCAGGCGGTTCGCGGCGATGCCGTCCTCAGCGGCGGGAGCCGCTTGGGTGAGATGGAAGCGCAGCCCGTCACTCCCAAACGCAACACTGGCGGTCCCGGAGTTGTACGCGTAGCGGACCGAGGCATCCGGCCATTGTCCCTGGTTCTCCACGAACACCGCCGGCCTGGCGTCAAACAACTGCACCGTCGGCGTGCCGTCCGACAACAGCCGCCGGGTTTCCAGCATTTCACACCGACAGCTTGTCCGCCGCCCTTCGGCCACACGCGGCCGGGAATGCTGAACCGCCCGCTGAATTGCCCGATACGCTCTTGTGCCAAGCGAAATCATGATGTCTCTCCTTCGCACCATCGCGACAGATCCATGGCTACCCGACCCATTGTCAAAGCGGCGTGAGAGAACCGGACCAAGCAGTCTGTGAATTGTCCAGAGCATCTGCCTCTATATCAAGGAAAATACGCGAGAACTGACCTGATCGGCATGAGCATGGAATGTGGCAGCTACTACAGCGGGAAACGCTGGCGGAGCGCTCCGATCGAAACGCCGCGGCACAGGATACGCCGCCGTCTGGCCGGGTGCCGTCTGGCCGGGGTATCGCGATCCCGCGTCGGACCGTACAATCCGCCACTGCGCTCAAGCGAGTGACTGTAACAGATGTGTAGGAGACGACGAATGAGACGATTGGCGTGTTTTACTTTGTTCCTGTCCGTTCTGCTGATTGCTTCAGCACATGCGGACCTTGCTGGATATGTGGCCGCGAAGGATCCAACGTATGCGTGGTCGCGGATCGGCGGCAGTCCGGCCGACAGCCCGATTCAGTACGACGAATTGTACATGGTGTCGCAGACGTGGCACGGGATCGCCTGGAAACACAAGCTTATCATTGTGCGGCCCGCCGGGATGGAGAAGAGTACGCTTGCTCTACTGATCATCGGCGGCGGCTCGTGGCGTGAAGGCCGCGAGCGTGATCTGGTGGACCCCAAGTCCGCTGAGTTGCGGATGGCGGCGCTTGCGGCCGCATCGACGAAGATGCCCGTGGCGGTGCTGCAATGCGTACCCTTTCAGCCGATGTTCGGCGGTATGAAGGAAGACCAATTAATTGCCCACACCTTCGATCAGTACCTCAAGACTGGCGAGGAGGACTGGCCGCTGCTGCTGCCCATGACCAAGACCGCGGTTCGCGCCATGGATACGGTGCAGGAATTCGCGAAGAACCAGTGGCAGACGGACATCAGCAAATTCGTTGTCACCGGGGCCTCGAAACGAGGCTGGACGACCTGGCTGACCGGTGCCGCCGATGAGCGTGTGGCCGCCATTGCGCCGATGGTGATTGACGTGCTGAACATGGGCGCGCAGATGAAGAAGCAGAAGGAGACCTACGGCGGTTATAGCGAGCAGGTTGGCGACTATACCAGGCTCAACATTCAGGACCGCATGGACACGGACGCCGGGCACAAACTGCTGGCGCTGGTGGATCCATATTCCTATCGCCAGAAGTTGACCATGCCCAAGCTGATCCTGCTGGGGACAAACGATCCGTACTGGACGCTGGACTCGCTCAGCCTCTACTACGACGGTCTGCCGGGCGAGAAGCACATCCTTTATATCCCCAATTCCGGTCACGGGCTTAATGATCCGATTCGCGTGATGGGCGGCGTCTCCGCTTTGGCGCTGGAAGCCGCAGGCAAGCTGAAGTTGCCAAAATTGACCTGGGATCTTGCCGAGCAGGCGGGAACGCTGCGGCTGAGCATCGGTTCGGACGTAAAGCCGGCCAGTGTCGCGGTCTGGCTGGCTGCTGCGCCCACGAAGGATTTCCGCAAAGCGTTCTGGCGCCAGCAGCCGGTCCCGGCGACCGACGGCAAATACGTCTACGAACTGAAGACGCCGGAGACGGGCTATGCCGCCATGTTTGGCGAGGCCGTCTACGACATCGCCGGGAGACGCGTGTACTTGTCCACGAATGTGCGGATATGCGGCAAGTGAAAGCCGCTCCGCCTCTGAGTATCATCCCAGTTTGTCCGAACACGAGCAGTCAATGGAATTCCCCAGGTTCTCAGGCAAGTTCAAAGTCGATCCCGGCGCGCGTGGCCCGGCGCCGGAGTGCGACGTCGCGTCATTGCTGGCGCCGTACGGGATCGTCTGTCCGAGCTACGTTCAGTTCATGCGGGAAACGATACGGTCGTCGTTCAATGGCGGGATGCTCCGCTTCCTGCTGCCGGATACCAAGGTTTCCCTGGCCGGTTGGAACGGCGCCGGCGGATGGGGGCCGGACTGGCCGGGGCGACAGGGCCAGTTGTTCGTCTTTGGCTATGACTGGATGGGGCGGCAGTTTGCATTCGACAGGGATCGAAAGAACACGCAGGGCGAAGCGGAAATCGGCATGCTCGTGCCGGGCACCGGCGAACTCCTGGAGATTCCGGCCGTTTTCCATGTGTTCATAGAGAAGATACTGGTTTACGAAGGCCAGGCGGCACTGGCCGAGAAGTTCTACGCAAGTTGGCAGAAAAAAGGCAGAAAGCAGCTTCGGCATCACGAATGTGCGGGCTACAAGGTGCCGCTGTTCCTGGATGGCGAGGATACCGTTGAGAACCTAGAGGTCGTTGACGTGCAACTGTACGTGTCGCTCATGGGGCAGATGTGCGGGCAGACTTGAAGGGAACGCTGACAGCGGAAGAGGTCTCGCCACTATTGGAGTCATTGCAGAAGCCGGCCCGGCCGCCGGATGCCGACGCCATTGCGGTTGATGATACCGCAGCAGGAGAGGTGGATTCTTCAGAGGAGTTGGCTGATCTGGCCAGAGCGGCGAGGGAAGCGGATAGATGACTGATGGCGAGGATGTTTGACTCTCCTGATGGCGTCTGTGATAACACGCCCGGCAGGAGGCATGGATATGCGAAACTGCGTCGGGTTGATGGTGGTCGTGTTCGGGGTGTTGGTGTTGGCGGCGGTGGCGGCGCTTGGGGAATTGCCGGCGGAGAGTTTGCCTGCCGGTCTGGACGCGCCGCATTTTCCGGATCGGATGCATGCGTTTGTGTGGCGGAACTGGAACCTCGTGGAATCCGAGCGGATAGGCAAGGTGCTGGGGACGTCGGCGGAGAATGTGCGGGCGGTGGCGGGGGCGATGGGGTTGCCGGCCGAGCAGGCGGTCACGCCGCAGATGAAATCCCGGCTCTATCTCACGGTGATCCGGCGGAACTGGCACTTGCTGCCGTTTGATCAGTTGCTTACGCTGCTGGAGATGACGCAGGACCAGTTGGCCGAGACGCTCCGCGAGGATGATTTCCTGTGGATCAAACTGGGGAGCCGCAAGCCCAGGTGCGAGCGCCTGGTGTATACACAGCCAACTGCGGAGGCACGGAGGCGGGAGGCGGAGATTGCGGCGATCGTGCAGAAGGAGTTCGGGGCGCAACTGGCGTTGCCGGCCGAGCCGCGGCTGGGATTTCTGACGAAGTTGACCGGGACGCTGGCGAGTCCGCTCAGGCAGGAGAATCAGGATCAGGGGCTGCGGTTTCTCTATTCCTATTTTGCCGTGTTTGGCGATCCGTTGTCGGATCCGGCGCTGGATCCGTATCCGGATGCATTGCTGCAGCAGTTAGCCGACCGGGGCGTGAACGGGGTGTGGCTGCACGTGGTGCTGCGGCAACTGGCGCCGGGCGGGATTTTCCCGGAGTTCGGAAAGGGATATGAGCAGCGGCAGGCGAACCTGCGAGTCCTCGTGCAGCGCGCCAAGCGATTTGGCATCGGCGTGTATCTGTACATCAACGAGCCGCGGGCGATGCCCGAGGCGTTCTTCAAGGATCGCCAGGAGATGGCGGGCGTGCGCGAGGGGGACCACATTGCCATGTGTACCTCCAATCCGCAAGTCAGGTGGTGGCTGGGCGATGCATTGGCGAATGTGTTTGCGAATGTGCCCGATCTGGGCGGCGTGTTCACGATCACGGCGTCGGAGAACCTCACCAACTGCGCCTCGCACGGGCAGTCCAAGGGATGCATGCGTTGCCGGCAACGAGAACCGGCCGACATCATCGCAGAGGTAAACCGGACAATTGAGGAGGGCGTGCATCATGCCAACCCCAAGGCGAAGGTGCTGGTGTGGGATTGGGGCTGGGCGGATGCGTGGGCGCCGCAGGTCATCCAGCAACTGCCCAAGTCGGTGTGGCTGATGTCGGTCAGTGAGTGGTCGCTGCCGATTTCGCGGGGCGGCGTGAAGACGTCGGTCGGCGAGTATTCACTTTCGGCGGTCGGGCCCGGGCCACGGGCGACGCGGCATTGGGCGCTGGCGAAAGGCGCGGGGCTCAAGTGCGTGGCCAAGGTGCAGATGAACAACAGTTGGGAAATCTCGGCGGTTCCATACCTGCCGGTGATGGATTTGGTGGCCGAGCATTGCTTGAGGCTGTCATCGGCCGGGGTGGATGGGACGATGTTGAGCTGGAGTCTGGGCGGATATCCCTCGCCGAATCTGCGGCTGGCGAGCCTGCTGGCGCAGCGGCCTGCGCCGTCGAAGGAGGAGGCGCTGGAGACGATCGCGCGGGAGCGGTTCGGGCCGGCGGGAGCGGTGCATGCGCGCAAGGCGTGGACGCTGTTCAGCAGGGCGTTTGAAGAGTACCCGTTTAATGCGGGCGTGATTTACAATTCGCCGGTGCAGATGGGGCCGGCGAACCTGCTGTTTGGGCGGCCGACGGGGTTCAGGGCAACGATGGTGGGGTTTCCGTATGACGACGTGAAGGGATGGAGCGGGCCGTATCCGCCGGCCGTGTTGGCCGGGCAGTTTGCGAAGGTCGCGGCCGGCTGGACGGAGGCGATGGCGGAGATGGAGCTGGCCGCAGCCGGGGCGCCGAAGGAACTTGCGGACGAGGCGCAGCGCGAGGCATCGCTGGCGCGGGCGGCGGGGCTGCATTTCCGCAGCGTTGCCAATCAGGTGCGGTTTGTGCTGGCGCGTGAGGCGATGGCGGACGAGGGGACGGCAGAGGGAGAGCGCCTGCGGCTGAGGGCGCAACTGGGAGCATTGCTCGCGGACGAGGAGGCGTGTGCGCGGGAACTGTTTGCATTGGTGAGGCTGGATTCGCGGATCGGCTTTGAGGCGTCGAACCATTACTACTATGTGCCGCAGGATCTAATTGAGAAGGTGATCAGTTGCCGTCAATTGGCGGAGGACGTGAAGACGGCGAAGCAAGACTGACGGGGAGAATACGAGGGCGAAGCGCGGTCGGAATCGTCCCGCGGGCGAAAGGCCAATCGACAACTGGCAGCCTGCTGAGGAACGGGCGCTCGGGCTTGTCGCTTCAGGCGTGATTCATAATTCGCGATTGCTTGTACGCCATCCCCACGTTCGTCCGTTTGCTGATCCGGCCGCGCCATTCTAAACTCCCCGGCCTAAGGAGAACCGTGATGAACACAAAGCCCGCTGCGTCTTGCCAATACGATCTGATGGCTCTCGGTGAATGCATGGTCCGGCTTTCGCCTCCGGGGCATGGGCGGATCGAGTTTGCGACGTCGCTTGAAGTCTGGGTTGGCGGCGGCGAATACAATGTCGCCTATGCCCTGTCGCGGCTGCGGCTGCGCACAGGTTTTCTCTCGCGGCTCGTGGATAATCCCGTCGGCCGGATCATCGTCAATCATGGCCGCACGGTGGGTGTGGACATGTCGAATGTGGCTATGGCGAAGTACGACGGCGTCGGCCGGGCCGACCGGATCGGGCTCAACTTCACGGAAGTCGGCACCAGCGTGCGGGGATCCGTAACGATGTACGATCGCGGCCACTCGGCCTGTTCGAACATGAAGCCGGGAATGGTCGATTTCAAGAGAATCTTCGGCGAGAAGGGCGTGCGCTGGCTGCACACCGGGGGCATCTTTACGGCACTCTCAGATGGATGCGCCGACGTCTGCCTGGAGGCTCTCAAGTCCGCGAAAGAGGCCGGCACGATCACCAGTTATGACCTGAATTTCCGCTCCAAACTCTGGTCGAGCCAGAAGGCCCAGGAGGAGACGCGGGCGCTCGTGCCGTACGTCGACTGCCTGATCGGCAACGAGGAGGACTTCCAGAAGGTGCTGGGCTTCGAGGTGGAAGGCGTCGGTGAAGATTTGTCGGCGCTGGATACACGGGCGTACAAGCGGATGGTCGAGAAAGTGGTCAAGGCGTACCCGAACGTCAAGGTGGTCGGCACGACGCTGCGCGAGGTCAAGAGTGGCCTGGTGAACAACTGGTCGGCCATTCTCTGGTGCGATGGGCAGTTCTACGAGTCGCGTCGCTACGACAATCTAGAGATCGAAGACCGCGTCGGCGGCGGCGACGGCTTTTCTTCCGGTTTCGCGTACGGCTTCCTAAGCGGCAAGGCGCCGCAGGAATGTGTGGATCTCGGCGCCGCCCACGGGGCACTGCTCCAGACAACGCGCGGGGATACGAGCCAGATTGATCTGGATGAACTGATGCACGTCTTCAAAGGGGGCTCGGCGCGGATTAAGCGGTAGCGAAGGCGAAGAAGATTAAACACGAAGACACGAAGGCACGAAGCAGTTCTTGGTAGATCGAACTGCTGTGGCGTAACACGATGACAAATCCAGTTAAAGGAAACACAGAGGCAATCCAGTCGCAGTTTGTCCAGGCACGCCAAGCGACGCTTCGTGCCTTCGTGTCTTCGTGTTTAATCTGCATCCTCCAGACCGAAGACGGCTATTGCGGGAAATCGCCGGTGTCGATGGGGTGTCCCTGATCGTCGACATCGTAGTGCCATTGTTCGCCTGGGCCGCCGGCGATGAGGACGTCGCCGCCGTGGCCGTTGGTGGCAAAGAGGGTGTCAATGCCCGCATCGCCGTAGAGGGAGTCGGTGCCGACAACGGGGCCGGGGTCGATATCGGCTTCGAGCAGATCATTGCCATCGCCGCCATGAAGCTCGTCGGAGCCGGTGCCGGAGGTCAGCGTATCGTTGCCGTCATCACCGAACATCGTGTTGTTGCCATTGCCGCCGATAAGGTAGTCATCGCCGGCGCCGCCGCGGATGAGATCGTCGCCGTCCCTGCCGCGGATGGTGTCGCTGCCGTCGCCACCGGAAGCGTTTATCGCGGTGTCGTTGTAGCCGTCGATCTTGTCATTGCCGTCGCCGCCCGTGATGGTGGCGGCGCCGCCGTATGCGGCGAGCAGATCGTCGCCGGCGTCACCGCTGATCGTGTCGGCGTCGCCGGTGCCAAGTCCTCCGCTGATGAAGTCATCGCCGTTGCCGCCGGTAATGTTGTCGCTGCCGGCCCCGCCGTCGATCAGGTCGTTGCCGTCGCCGCCGTCGATCTGATCGTTGCCATCGTCGCCGTTGAGCGTATCGGAGTTGTTGGATCCGGTGATGGTGTCGTTGCCGCTGCCGCCATTGATAACGGTGCCGTCGATCTGATCGTTGTCATGGAGATTCTCGGCGGCGTCGGAGCCGTAGATGGTGTCGCGCCCGGCGCCGGTGAAGAAGACAGCCTGGCCGTCCGGGCCGTCGGACAGCGCGTCGTCGCCGGTGCCGCCCTTGAGCGTCGCAGCGCCGACGCCGGCGGTGAGCGCATCCGCGCCGTCACCGCCGTCGATGTCGTCAGCGCCGCCCTGGCCGAGGAGGTTGTCGTCACCCGCATCGCCGGTGATGCTGTCGGCGTGGTCTCCGCCCTGGATAAAGTCGTTGCCATCGCCGCCATGGAGTTCGTTACCGGCGGTGTCGGGGGTGTCGTTGTACGTGGCGCCGTGCAATTCGTCATCGCCGGCCTCGCCCCAAAGGGTGTCCTGACCGGCATCGCCGACCAGCGTGTCGTTGCCGGCGCCGCCGCGGATTGAGTCATCGCCGGCGCCACCGAAGGCGGAATCATCGCCCTTTCCGGCGGTGAG
>JANYKD010000354.1 GCA_025361735.1 Phycisphaerales bacterium | reverse complement strand
TCTTGGCCGAAAACAGTGATTTTGGCCGAACAATCGCATCATTATGCGATTTTAGTTTCAGCGCGAAAAAAGTGGCGCAAAACGCTGGGAAATCAGAGGAATTGTGCGCTTTCAAGGCCAAGACAGTTTGCGGCGTAGGGTGCCACGAGAGTCTGGCCCCCAGGCACGACACACGTTCAATTTTCGCCAGTCGGCCAAACTGGAAGCGGGGCGACGAAGTGAGCGACATCATGCTTGGTTGCGATGAAGCCAGCGGGGACGCTGGCTCTACTGAAGGCAACCCGCGGGCCGACCTGCGGTAGGTAGAGACGACCAACCGGAGTATTCATGTCGATCAGGAACCTGCTCTTTTCACTGCTGCTCTTACCCGCTCTTCTCGTCTCGGCGGCCGACGCGCCGCCGCCGCTGCGCGTGCTCATCTTCAGCGGCAAGAACAATCACAAATGGCAGGAAACCACGCCAGTCCTCCAGAAGATACTGGTGGACAGCAAGCGGTTTACCGTCGACATCACCGAGCACCCCGAACAGTGCGACGACGCGCTGCTGGCGAAGTACGACGTCATCGTCAGCAACTGGACGAACTGGCCGGATGTGGAGAAGCGCGTGTGGGGCGACAAGGCGGAGAAGGCAGTGCTCGATTTCGTGCGCGGCGGCAAGGGGTATGTCACGGTTCACGCGGCCGGATCGGTTTTCTACTCCTGGCCGGAATTCCAGCAGCTTGTCGGATCGTGGTGGAAGCTCGGGCAGACGGGACATGGACCCGTGCATGAGTTCAAGGTGGCCATTGCCGATGCGAATCATCCGATCACCAAAGGACTGGCGGATTTCACCACCACCGACGAGCTCTGGCACAAATCGGGGACAGCTGGAAAGCTGAACGTGCTTTGCTCGGCACTCTCGGAGAAGACCAAGGGCGGGTCGGGCGACGTGGAGCCGATGGCACACTGGCGCGACTTTGGCAAAGGCCGGTGTTTCCACCTGATCCTCGGGCATGACGCCGCTGCGATGCGGAACGCGGGGTTTCAATCGCTGTTGCTTCGCGGCACGGAATGGGCCGCAACGGGACAGGTGACGATCGCGGCGGCCAGCGCGTCCGATCCGTTCAAGGATCTGCCGGCCTATCACGCGGGCGAAAGCCGACAGGCATTGGCGGCCATAGCTAAACTCGTGGCCGGCTCTTCCGCTGATCCCATGAAACGGGACGCGATGGCCGGCAGGCTGGTCGTGATCCTGAAATCCGCTGATGCAACCAGAGACGCCAGGGCATTCGTCCTCGAACAACTGGGCCTGATCGGCCGACCCTCGACCATCGAGGCCGTAGTCCCGCTGTTCACAGACGACAAGGAGTTCGCCATCGAACATATGCGTGTCCTCGAGCGGCTCTCGGTGGTGGACGCCATCGCCCCCCTGCTGCTGGATGACGATCTGACGCTCTTCGCCCGCCGGGCGCTTGAACGAATCGGCCACACGGCATCGGTCAACGCCCTGCTGGCGGTGTTGCCCAAGGCCAAGGGTCCGATGCTGGTGGGGATAATCAATTCCCTCGGCACGCTCGGCGATGAACAGGCACGAGACGCGCTGAGTAAGATCGTGGCAACCAACAGTGATCGAGAAGCCGTGCTGGCGGCCATCGATGCCCTCGGCCAACTTCGGTTTCTCAGTACCTTCGGGCAACTGACATCACTCCGGCAGAAGGCGACCGATGCGACGCTGGTCGCCGCCATCGATCGAGCGCTGCTGACCTGGGGGCAGAATGCTCAGGCGGGAGCACCCTTCGCGGCAATTCTCGAATTCTCGCCGGCGCCGAGCCGAACTGTCCGCGTCGCCGCCCTGCACGGGCTCCTGATGTACGGCGCGTCAAAGGATCTGATTCTGAAGACCATCGCCGACCCGGATATCCAAGCCGCCGCGGCCGCCGCCGAAACCATCGTCACCAGGCGCGATAACCAGACCGCCGAATACGCCAAAGCGATCACCTCGGTGCCCGTCGCCAATCGACCTCTGCTCATCGCCGCACTGGGGCGACGGGGTCATGCGGCAGCTTTCCCTGCGATCCTCGCCGCCACCGCCGATCCGGACCCGGCCACGCGCGCCGCTGCCTACGAAGCCCTTCCGGCGGTCGCCGACGAAACCGTCATCGTTGCCCTCGTGGACCGAATTGCCAAATCCGCAACCGATCGACCGCTCATCGCCGCCACTCTTCGACGCATCCGCGAACCCGGCAGCGATGCGGCCCTGATCGCCGTTCTCAAGCTCGCCACGCCGGCCACGCAGGCGTTCCTGATCCCCATCGTCACGGCCCGTCAGATTGCTGACGCGACCCCGATGCTGTCCGAGCTCGCGGCCTCACCCGATCGCGATGTGCGCATGGCCGCCATCGCCGCACTCAAGGGTCTGGTCACGCCGGCCGATCTCACGCCCCTGCTGGCGACATTGGCGCGACTCCCCGATGACGAATCTCGCGCGTCACTGGAGCCAATCCTCGGCGGCCTGGTGGCGGCCAAACCCGACGCCGACCTTCTGCTCAAGTCGCTCGACGCCGCGCCGCCGGCCGCCAAGCCGACCATCGTGCGTCTGCTCACCCGCGCGCCTTCGCCGGCCACCCTCGATGCACTCCGCAAATCACTCGGTGATGCCGCACTAAAGGATGCCGCCGTGCGTTCCCTGTGCGATTGGCCCGACGTGTCGGCCGAGCCGGATCTTGTGACCATCGCCTCCAAGACCGACAACGTGACCCACAATGTGCTTGCCATTCGCGGCCTCGTGCGTCTGGCTTCCAACCCTTCGCTGCACAACAAACCGGCCGCCATCGAACTGCTCAACAACCTCGCGCCGCTGGCCCGCCGTGACGAGGAAAAGAAACTGATCACCGATGCCCTGGCTCGCTGCAATTCCGCCACGAACCTGGCGCGCATCGCCAAAGCCTCCTCGCCGGATGGGCTCGCCGACGACGGCGCCTCCAAGGGCGAGGCCGCCGCCATCGACGGCGAATACGACACTTACTGGGACAAGACCGACGACCAGCGCCTCTATCGGCTGGTCCTCACATGGCCGACATCCGTGCCCATCCACGCCATCCGCATCATCGGCTATCAGCAACACAACTACGCCCCCAAAGACTTCATCATCCTCGTCGACGACAAACCCATCCAGCAGATCAAAGGGGCCACCTACGACAACAACATGTATCTAGTCAAGTTGCCCCAGTCCGTGTCGGCCAAGACTCTCGAACTAAAGATCACCGCCTACTACGGCCGTTCGCCCGGCATCCGCGAACTGGAAGTCTTCGACGACGGCCCCCTGCCGCCGTCACCAGCACCGAAAAAGAAATAGCCCTCCACCACTTTCTTCATTTTGCATTTTTCACTTTGCACTTTTCATTTTGCCTTGATCATTCACAGGAGCCCTCATGACCACCCGCCGACACCTGATGAAAGCCATCCTCGCCACCGCGACCGCTCCGCTCTTCATCCCCTCCGACGTTCTCGGCCAGAACTCCCCGTCTAACCGCATCAACATCGGCCTGATCGGCGCGGGCAACATCAACGGCAACTTCCACACGCCTGCACTGCTTGGGTACAACGACTGCTCCATCGTCGGCATCGCCGATCCGGTCGTCGAACGCCGCACCAGCCTGACTGATCGCATAAACAAGCACTACACCAAGAGCATCTGCACGCCCCACCACGACTTCCGCGAGCTCATCGCCCGGCCGGAAATCGATGCCGTCTGCATCGGCACACCCGACCACTGGCACGCGATCATCGCCATCACCGCCATGAAGGCGGGCAAGGATGTGTACTGCGAGAAGCCGATGATGCACACAATCGCCGAAGGCCGGGCCATGGCCGACACCGCGGCGGCGTACGGACGCGTGTTTCAGACCGGCCTGCAGCAGCGTTCGGACAAATTCTTCCGCTTCGCCTGCGAACTAGTCAGGAACCAGCGCATCGGCAAGCTGCTGCGCGTGAAGGTCGGCGTCCCGGGGATCAACGGCGGCATCAAGACCGGCGTCAACTTCCCGGCCGCCCCTGTGCCTGAAGGTTTCGACTATGACCTATGGCAGGGCCCCGCGGCGGTCAGGCCGTTCTCGCCCGAGCGAGTCGAACGTGGCGACCGCGCCTGCTACTGGTACTACATCTCCGATTACACCATCGGCTTCCTCTCTGGCTGGGGCGTACACCATGTGGACATTGCCCAGTGGGGCATGGGCACGGACCTTTCCGGACCCACCGAGATCAACTGCGACATGGCCACCATCCCCGGCGACGGCCTGATCGACGACGCCGTTGCCTGGCACGCCACGCTGCTCTATCCCGGCGGCATTCCCGTGTCATTCTCTTCCAACGGCGCCCCCAACCCCATGGGCATCCGTTTCGAAGGCGACCAGGGCTGGGTCTTCGTCGATCGCGGCCGGCTTGACGCCGAACCCAGGAGCCTGCTGAAATCGACCATCCTCCCCGGCGAAATCCACCTCTACGAAAGCCCTGAGCACCATCGCAATTTCCTTGACTGCATCCGCTCGCGCCGCCCGACCATCGTCGACGCCGAAAGCGGCCACCGCGCCACCACCACCTGCAACCTCGTCGATATCGCCGCGCGGCTTGGCCGCGAACTCCGCTGGGACCCCAAGAAGGAGCAGTTCGTCAATGATGACACAGCGAATCGAATGTTGAGCAAGGCATATCGGGCACCGTGGCGATTGTGAGGAGGGTGATCGTGAACGGTGAACCGTAATCGGTGATCGGTGACCCGTGATTCCGTGCTCGGTGACCAGCGATCCGCCAATGGTGACCAGGAGTCGGTGATTGGTAATCGCTGCGGTCGGTCTTCAGGCCCGAAGGGCCGTAACCGCGGGTAGCCGTGGCCGTGAGGCCACGGTTCCAAGGCCAAAATCGCGTGAGGCCCAACGGGCCGGCACTTGTTTCCGATTCGTCACGGGCCTTCGGCCCACTCGCATTCGATGAAAGATGTCGGAAGAGTCATTCCGAGTGTACTCGCGGGGAATCTGACCTCGAAGTTCGAAACCAGATCTTTCGCGCGTACGCTCAAGATGACAATTCCAAGACTTCGCCATAAGAGCAGTGTCGCATCGCTTCCCAGTCCACTCATGCGCGTCTTCTTCGGTCTATTGCCATGAGTAGACCGTTGTGTGAAGACTGTGTCGGCCCGTCGGGCCTCTGAAGAGGGAATTTCGGCGGGAGATTCCGTGGCCTCACGGCCACGGCTACCATCAGTTATGGCCCTTCGGGCCGGAAGATAAGGCAGTTCTGTAGTCGGTGGTCCGTCCTCACTGATCACCGCTCACCGACCACCCATCACCGTATTTCCGGCCACGAGCGCCGCGTTTCTTTGCAGCACGTCCAGTTTCACCCGCTTCATCGCCGACCCCTTCAACTCCCGCCGGTAGTCTTCAACCGACCACTTCGACACGGCCGCGACATCCAGCCCACCCGTCGACCATCTCGGCTTGAATGCCTGGGCTAGCGCCAGCGGCGCCTTCTGATTCCAGGGACAGACATCCTGGCAGATGTCGCAGCCGAAAAGCCAGTCCCCCATCGCCTGCCGAAACTCGGCCGGCACGTCCTCCCGCAGCTCGATGTTCATGTACGAGATACATCGCCGCGCGTCGATGCGGTACGGCTCCAAGGCGTGTGTCGGGCAGGCGTCGAGACAGCGCGTGCAGCTGCCGCAGCGGTCGATGGCCGGGCTGTCCGGCGGCAGTTCCAGCGTGGTCAGCACCTCGCCCAGCAGGATCCATGATCCGATCTTCTCATTGATCGCGCACGTGTTCTTACCGACCCAGCCCACCCCCGCGCGGGCGGCCAGTTCCTTCTCCATGACCGGCGCGGTGTCCACCGCACACCGTGTCTGGATCCCTGGCGACTGGTCTTTCAGCCAGTCGGCCAGCGCATGCAATCGCGGCTTGAACCACTCATGATAATCATCCCCCAGGGCGTATTGGGCAACGCGGCCTGTCGTTCGTAGTCCCGCCTTCAGGCGGTCTTCCTCGACGCTGCGGCTGAAGCCGGTACTCCGGACCGGGGCATGATAGTTCACCGCCACGCAAATCACCGATTTCGCCCCTGGCAGATAGACACTTGCATTCGTCCGTTCGTCCACGCGCCTGGCCAGCCAGTCCATCTGTCCCTGTCGTCCGTCAGCCAGCCACTGCTGGAAGAAATTCTGATATTTCGACGGCTCGGCCGATGCGATGCCCACGAGATCGAACCCCAATTCCCGGGATTTGAGCCTGGCCTGACCGGCAATCGCATGGACGTCGATGCCCGTCTCGCCTTCAGAGGGAGCTAAATCCCCTGTGTTTTTTAGATGATTGTCCAGTTCTTCTTTCATTTGTGCCTGATTCTACCTATGCTTACCAATCATGGCTGACTA
The DNA here is from genome assembly GCA_025361735.1 of Phycisphaerales bacterium. Taxonomy (GTDB): domain Bacteria; phylum Planctomycetota; class Phycisphaerae; order Tepidisphaerales; family Tepidisphaeraceae; genus JANYKD01. The sequence continues at coordinate 21,864 of JANYKD010000354.1, read as the reverse complement.
CCCATCTTACGACCTGACCTCGCTCCGTGAAGGTGTGCGACCGTTCCGAATGATCTGGTCCCCGCGCATGCGCTCGACCAACGACCGCGCCATCACCCTGCGGAAACGCAATCAGATCTTTGCGCCAGCGCTTGTCGTCACCGGCCACCAGACGGCCGGGCGCGGCCGCGGAACCAACACCTGGTTCTCCAATACGGGTGTCATCACGGCGACATTTGCGGTGGCTGTCGAGCCCGCGTCGCCGCCGCATCATCTGCCGCTCGTCGCGGGCCTGGCCATCCGCAACGCCGCAGCCGAGCTGGCCTCCACCGCCGACCTGCAACTCAAATGGCCCAACGACATCGTCTACAAAGGCAAGAAACTCGGCGGACTGCTTTGTGAACGCATCGAGAACATTGACTTCATCGGCCTGGGTTTGAACCTCAACCTCAACCCCGCCGATGCGCCAGTGGCTCTGCGAACCAGCATCACCTCCATCAACAAGATCTGCGGCCAGACACTCGACCCCACCGACGCGCTGATCGTGATCTGCAAACATGTCCTTCAGACACTGGCCCGGCGCACCGAACAACCCTTTGCCGCGATCCTCGCGGACTACACCCAGTACCACGCCCTGCACGGCCACCGGCTGACCATCACCAACGACGGCGAGCCTCCCATCAAGGGCATCTGCGAGGGCCTGGACGACATGGGCCGCCTGCTGGTCCGCAAGGGCAAGACGCTTCACCGCATCCTCACCGGGCACGTGGAAGTCGTGGAGAAATAGCATCTTGCAACAATTGCACTTTCTTGGATGACATCGGCGTAACGCGTAAGATACGCACATGCTTGATGCCAAACAGACCCTTGACCGGTATTTCCTGGAAATGCGCTGGCGATGCCTGAGCCTGGCCGCCGACCTCGACCGCGTGCAACGCGGACAGGGCTCGGAGACCACCATGCTCGATCCGCGTCTGACCAAGCTGCGCCAGGCCGTGCAGGTGCTGCTCGAACCCGCCGCTGATCGGGCCGAACGCGTGCTGATGATCTTCAGCGACATGACCCCGCCACCGCCAAAATAAGTGCTGAGTCCTGAGTGCTGAGTGCTGAGCTTCGCCCACTACGGACCACTGACCACGGACTACTGACCACCATGCGATACATCGACCCCCATATCCACTGCATTTCACGAACCACCGACGACTACATCTTCATGGCCCGCGCGGGCGTGGTGGCGGTGAGCGAGCCGGCGTTCTGGGCCGGGTTTGACCGCACGACCGTCGAGAGTTTCTACGACTACTTCCGGCACCTTACCGACTATGAGCCACTGCGCGCCGCCAAGTATGGCATCCAGCACTATTCGTGGATGTGCATCAACGCCAAGGAGGCCGAGAACGTCACGCTCTCGCGCGAGGTCATCAAGATCATCCCCGAATTCCTCGACCGCCCGACCGTGCTGGGCATCGGCGAGATCGGCCTGAACAAGAACACCCGCAACGAGATCACCATCTTCGAGGAACATGTCGATCTGGCCGCACGCACCAACCAGCTCATCCTCATCCACACGCCGCACCTCGAAGACAAGCACAAGGGCACCGCGATCATCACCTCGATCCTGAAGAACGACAAACGCATCAAGCCCGAGCGCGTGCTCATCGACCACTGCGAGGAACAGACCATCCGCCTGGCCAGGGACGCCGGGTTCTGGTGCGGACTGACGATCTACCCGGTAAGCAAAGTGACCCCGCAGCGCGGGGCCGATCTGCTGGAGATCTACGGCACCGACAAGATCATGGTGAACAGCGCCAGCGACTGGGGCGAATCCGGCCCGCAATACCTCATGGACACCTGCCTCGAATACACGCGCCGCGGCCACGCCCGGGCGGACATCGAAAAGGTCTTCTTTGACAATCCCGCCCGCTTCTTCGCGCAATCCCCGAAGTGGAAGCTCGATGCCAACTCGGCGTGATGCGGCGTCGCCAGCTCGGTCGTCGAGACGGATCCCGTTGGCTCTGTCCGGTCGTTCACTGTCGGCCATCCATCTGATATACCTTGATCCATGGACACGCGAGAGACGAGCATCAACGCGCTCCGCGAGCGGCCGGAGATCCCCGTGGTGATTCTCGGAGGCGGGATCAACGGGATCGGGTTGTTTCGCGAACTGGCGATGCAGGGCGTGCGCTGCCTGCTGGTTGACAAGGCCGACTTCACGGCCGGGGCAAGTTCCAAGTCGTCTCGAATGATCCATGGCGGGCTGCGCTATCTCGAAAACCGCGAGTTTGCCCTCGTGCAGGAATCGCTCCTTGAGCGCAACCGGCTGCTGGCCAACGCGCCGCACTACGTCACTCCGCTACGGACGACGATTCCGCTCTATTCGCACCTCGGCGGATTTCTGCGTTCCGCCCTGATCTTCTGCGGGTTCTCCATCCGACCGGGTTCGCGCGGTTCGTTCATCACGCGGATGGGCCTGCTGTTTTACGATCTGGTCACGCGCAAGGACCGCCGCACGCCCACGCACCATCTCACCGGCCGGGACCAATCGCTGCGAGAAATCCCCGGCCTGGACCCGGCCATCGTCGCCACGGCCACTTACTGGGACGCCCGGATTACCCAGGCCGAGCGGCTCTGCATCGAACTGATCGAGGATGCCCGCGGCGCCAACCCGGACTGCGTCGCCCTCAACTACGCCGCGCCGCAAGGCATCGAGAATGGCCGGCTGGTGCTCAAGGATCTGCCCACGGGCGAGATCTTCACAGTTGAACCCCAAGTGGTCATCAACGCCACGGGCGCGTGGGTCGATCTCACCAACGCCATTCTCGGCGTCAGCACCCATTTCATGGGCGGCACCAAAGGGTCGCACCTGGTCGTCGATTGCCCGCAACTGTATCAGGCGCTGGGTGACCGCATGGTGTATTACCAGCACACCGACGGCCGGGTGTGCATCGTCTTCCGCTTCCTCGACAAGATCATCATGGGCTCCACCGACATACCCGTGGACGATCCCGACAAGGCCGAGTGCGAAGAGACGGAAATCGAGTACATGCTGACGACGCTCCGCGGCGTGTTCCCCGGCATCGCCATCACGCGCCAGCAGATCGTCTTCACCTACTGCGGCGTCCGCCCGCTTCCGGCCACCAGCACTGATGTCACCGCCAACATCAGCCGCGGCCACACCATCCGCGTGATCGAACCCGACACCACGCCGCTTACGTTTGTAGCACAGGCGTCCCGCCTGTGTCCCGAGCCCTCCAACCCCGCGCTCGGCACCGCTCGCCCCTTCCCGATCTACAACCTCATCGGCGGCAAATTGACCACATTCCGCGCCTTGGCCGAGCAAGCGGCCGACCAGGTGCTCAAGCGGCTTGGCCTGGAGCGTCGCCAGTCGACCGCCCACCTGCCCATCGGCGGCGGCAAGGATTTTCCCGCCAGCCCCGAGCAGCGCGCCGCCTGGATCCAACGTGTCGCGAAATCCTCCGGCCTCCCCGAAACCCGCGTGTCCAACCTCCTCGGCCGCTACGGCACTCGGGCCGAGACCTACGCAATCGCCTCTGAACACCCTCTCCAATCGGTTCCCGAGTACACCGTCGAGGAAATCCAGCGTATCGCCATGAACGAACAGGTGGTCCACCTCTCCGACCTCATTCACCGTCGCAGCACCATCGCCCTCCTCGGCCGCGCCACGCCTGACGCCTTGGTCGAGTTGGCGGAAGTTGTGGGCGGAGTGCTCGAGTGGGACGCCGGTCGCAGACAACAGGAAGCGCGTCTCCGATAGCGGCTCGCCGTTCCACCTCCCGACGCTCCATCGCGGTCTTGACTCATCCTCACGCTTCCGTGACATTCGTTGCGTGGTTTGAACATGAACAAGACGATGACGAAGCCCGGCGAGGAGATTGCGCCGTAGACACCGTGTCCTCTTACAGCTTTCGGAACCAGCGGAAGGAGTTGGTCCATGAGACCCCTGATCACGACCGCTCAGATCGATACGGAGTTGAGACGCTTGCTCAACGTGTGTACTGCGTGTCAGATAGCAGTAGCCTGGGCCAGTGCGGGATCCAAGGCGTTCAGTATCTTGGTGCGGAACCGCCACAAGATAAGAAGGATGATCGTCGGCACGCACTTCTGCCAGACGGATCCATCCTTCATCGCGAAGTTCCTGAGCCAGCCCGACGTCGTCAGATTCCTACTGAATCCAGACGGTGTCTTTCATCCCAAGATATACCTCTTTGAGCGATCTGACGAAGCATGGGAATGCATCGTTGGTAGCCCAAACTTCACCCACGGAGGACTGACGCAAAACGACGAGGTAGCGTTACTGGTGACGCATGACGACAAAGGAGCAGTTGAGACCCTGGCTGCGATTCAGTCCACTATCGACGGTTACTGGGAGCGGTCCAAGAACCTCAGTTCGGAAGAACTGGAACGGTATGCGGCGACCTACAAGCGTAATCGCCCGGCCCTGAGGCAACTGCGAGGGGAATTCGGCCCGCCGGACAAACCGAACGACGACGGGGGCAGATCAGTGTCGGCGACCAAACTACTGCAGACATCTTGGTCTGAGTTTTGTGCCGCAATCCGCCAAGAATCGCGCCGCCCACCGTACAACCACACGATGCAAAGCCGCCTGCGCATGCTTGGCGAGATCAGGCAGCTTTTCAGAAATCGCACGCATCTCCGCGACATGCAACTCGATGAACGAAAAAGGGTTGCTGGACTCGTGGGGGCGGTAGGAGATGGCGAGAATCAAGTGGATTATTGCTGGTTTGGGGGTATGCGTGGTGCGGGGAAGTTTTGGACCGCCATCAAGGAGCACGCCGACGAACTTTCTCTTGCGCTGGACGCAATCCCGGACCAAGGCTCCGTCTCACGTCAAGACTATCTGAAGTACGTCGAGCAGTTCAAGCGGGCGTTTCCCGGTGGCCGCCACGGCATCGCCACGGCAACGCGTCTGTTGGCGATGAAGCGGCCGGACTGGTTCCTTTGCCTCGATGCGGCAAACGGGAAGGGGCTCTGCAAGCAATTCGAGATCCCTCTTGCGGTCGATTACGAGCAATATTGGGATTCGATCATCGCACGAATCATCGATCCGCAGACAATCTGGTGGAATGCCTCTGAGCCGCAAGCCGGCATGGAACGCGACGTGTGGAGGGCCAGAACGGCGTTCCTGGACGCGATCTACTACGACGAGATGTAGTATGTTGCGTCGTCCTGACGCCTCTTCCTTGAAATCCGCGACTCAGGCAAAAGAAAGGAATCCCGCCGGCGCGAACAGATTGCGCCGCCGCAACGATGGGGGCGATTCAACGTCGCACATGTGCCGAAGTCGCTTCATCGTCTCGGCGGCCTGCACGAGATAACGCGGGTGGGCCAGCGGTTCGATGCCGCGCGACCATTGGGGCGACGGCTGCCCAGTCCGGTCGGCAAATAGCTCGGCCAGCGACGCGGCCACTGCCAGCACCTGTGGATCTTCGCTGCAAGGGCGAGTGCAATCAGCAATTCGCGGATTCTCACGCAGCCAGTCCTGCGACAGACTGCGCAACGCCAGAGCCTCACCCGCCAGCGCCGCTTCGGCCAGTTGTTCAAGCGTGACCATGCAGATTCTCCCACAAATCTTCCAGAGCGTACGTCGCCTTCAACTCGCGGCCGGGCTGCACATACGGCTCGACCAATCGCCACACGTCATGGTGCCTGCTGCCAAGTTCCGGAAGGATACAGATTGTCGCCGTCGAAAACATGTCTCCCGTCGATTATAATCCTCTCCGGAGACACCATGACGGTCAGCATTAAACAAGCGCAACTGGAACTCACCGAGTTGATAGTCCGCAGCGCGCAAGGCGAGGAGATCGCCATCGCCAACGACGGCGGCAAAGTCGTCGCCCGAATCGTGGCGGAGTCGCCTGGAGCGGAAAGACGCATCCCGGTGTTGGATCGCATCAATAGCCTCCCTGAGCGCACGCACTCGCCGGAGCAATGGGCACAGATCGAGCGAGACTTCCAGCAGGAGCGCAACTCATGGGATCACTGAACCTCCCGGAAAACAGCATTGTGTACATTGACTCCCAGATTCTCATCTACAGCGTCGAATCTCATCCGAAGTACGGGCCGGCGCTCTTGCCTTTGTGGACCGCCTCGCGGCGGGGCACCGTCCAGATCGTCACCAGCGAACTGGCGATGCTGGAAGTGCTGGTTCGCCCGATTCGGGACTCGGACCAGAAACTACGGCAAGACTACGAAGACATTCTCCTGAACTCCGACGTTCGCCTGCAGAACATTGACCGGCCAATTCTTCTCGACGCGGCCAATCTGCGGGCAACCGTCCCGACGCTACGAACACCCGACGCTATCCATGCCGCCACCGCCCGCGCGGTCCGCTGCGACCTGTTCCTGACCAATGATCGCGGGCTCAAGAAGGTTGGGGGCTTGCCCGTCGTATTCCTGGAGGATGTCGTGTCCACTTGATTCCCCGACATCTTACGGCTGCAGATAGTTCTTGACCGCGGATATCCCCATCCCACCGAAACGCACCCCATCAGTATCCCATCGCCTTGCCATCGCGGCGGGACTCGCTGGCGCCGTGGAGGACATTGGCGTCGTCGATGAGAATTCCCTGATAGCCGCCGCCGTTCTTGGCGATGCGGGTGATGACGTGGCCGCGTTTTTCGAGGTCGCGAACCACGGCGTCGGGGATGCCCGGCTCGGCCTGCACGGTGCCGACGCCGCGCTCGGGGTGTCCGGTCGGGGTGGCCGATCCGATGTGCTCCACACGCGGCGAATCGCCGGCGGCCTGGACGTTCATGCTGAAGTCCAGCAGGTTCACGAGCACCTGTACATGGCCCTGCGGCTGCATGTCGCCGCCCATGACGCCGAAGACAAAGTATGGGCGGTCGTTCTTGGTGACCAGCGATGGAATGATCGTGTGGAACGGCCGGCGGTGGGGTTTCAAGGCGTTGGCATGGTTGGGGTCGAGCGCGAAGAGCGTGCCGCGGTTTTGCAAGGCAAAACCCACGTTGGCCGGGACAAGGCCGGAGCCGAAGCCGTTGAAGTTGGATTGGATCAGCGAGACACAATTGCGGTCTTTATCGACAACACACAGGTAGATCGTGTCGCCGCCGAGAGCAACTTCGCCGGGAGGCATTGTCGGGGCGGCGCGGTCCAGTTGAATGAGCTTGCGCCGGGCGGCGGCATAGTCCTTGGAGATCAGCCGGTCCACGGGCACTTTTACAAATTCGGGATCGGCGTAGTAGCGGGCCCGGTCGGCGTAGGCCAGGCGCTTGGCCTCGATCAACAGGTGCAGATAGCCGGCCGTATTGGCGCCCAGTGAATGAAGATCGTAGCCTTCGAGGATGTTCAGCATCTGCAGCGCGCTGATGCCCTGCCCCGGCGGCGGAATTTCCCAGACGTTGTAGCCGCGGTAGTCGGCCGAGACGGGCTGCACCCAGATTGACGTGTGGTCCTCGAAGTCCTTCAGCGAGAAGAGCCCGCCCTGGACCTGCGAGAAGGTGACGATGTCCCGGGCGATCGGACCCTTGTAGTACGCATCCCGGCCGCCGGCGATGACCAGCCGCAGCGAGGCGGCCAGATCGGCATTGGTCATGCGATCGCCCGCGCGCGGAGCCCGGCCCTGGGCGTTCAGAAACGCCCGTCGCGACTCGGGATGGCGCTGCAGTAGACCCTCGGCGCCGCGCCAGAAACCGCCGATCGTGGGCGCGACGTCGAAGCCCTTCTCGGCCAGTTCGGCGGCCGGTGAAAGCAACGCGTCCCAGCCCATCGTGCCAAACCGCTGCCGCAACTGGTCCCAGCCATCGACGCACCCGGGAACCGACCACGACAGCGGCCCGGATGCGGGGATGAAGTCCAGGTTCTTTGACTTGAAGAACTCGATGCTGGCGCCGTAAGGCGAGCGGCCCGAGGCGTTCAGACCGTAGATCTTTTTGGTCTTGGCGTCGTAAACGATGGCGTAGAGGTCGCCGCCCATCCCGCACGACATGGGTTCGACAACACCCATGGCAGCGTTGGTGGCGATGGCGGCGTCGATCGCGTTGCCGCCGCGCTTGAGAATGTCGATGCCAACCTGAACCGCCTGCGGGTGCGAGGTGGCCACCATGCCTTCGCGGGCGATGGTCTCGACCGATTCGGCCATGGCCGATTGGCCCAGGCACAGCGACAGCAGGACGATTGTGATGAGGACGAGTTGCATGTCGGGATTGTACCACGGGAGAGCCAGCGAGATGTTCTTGCCTTGTACTAAAGAATCGCCGTCGAGAGCGTTCATGGAACATTCCTTCCCCGCGCATCAGGCCGGCGTCATCGCAGCCCCGTAGGGGCGACACAATGTAGCCCATGGCGTAAGCCATGGGGTGAATGCGATCGTGGGAATCCTGAGCCCCGTAGGGGCGACACAACTTCTGTCGCCCCTACGGGGCTGAGGAGATATCGCTACCAATCTGCCCCATGGCTTACGCCATGGGCTACGTTGTGTCGCCCCTACCGGGGCTGCAAGCTGCCAGGCTTGTCGCGGAGTCGCTGCAACTGTTTGAGTCGCTCGCCGGTCGGGGGCTTTTTGGTCTTCATCATTTCCATGAAGGCGTCGAACAAGTAGCCGGCGTCGTGCGGGCCGGGCGATGCTTCGGGGTGGTACTGGACGCAGAAGACCGGGAGCGTGCTGTGGCGGAAGCCTTCGACCGTGCCGTCGTTGAGGTTGATGTGGGTGATGATCCCGCCGGCCGCCTCGAGAGACTTGGGCTCGACGGCAAAACCGTGGTTCTGGCTGGTGATCTCCACCCGGCCGGTGTCGAGGTTCTTCACGGGCTGATTGGCGCCGCGGTGGCCGAATTTCAGCTTGAAGGTGGTGGCACCGACAGCCCGGCCAAGAAGCTGATGCCCGAGGCAGATGCCGAACGTGGGAATGCGCTTGGCGAGCACGCCCAGCAGCGGCGTGACGGCGTAATCGAGCACGGCCGGGTCGCCCGGGCCGTTGGAGACGAAGACGCCGTCGGGGTTGTGCGAGAGGATTTCCTCGGCCGTGACATCCGGCGGCAGGACCGTGATCTTCACGCCGCGCTCGGAAAGGTGGCGGAGAATATTGTGCTTGGCGCCGCAGTCGATGGCGACGACATGCAGGCCGTCCCCGCGCTCGACCTGCCCCTGGCCCCAGTCGCCCTGATCTTCGGACCAGCCGTAGCTCTCGCAGGGCTTGACGGCCTTGACCCAATCCGCGCCGAGCATCTGGGCGGCCGAACGGGCTTTTTCAACCAAGGCCGCATCGTCGAGGATTTCCGTCGACAGGATGCCGCGCATGGAGCCCGAAATCCGCAGCCGGCGGGTCAGGGCGCGCGTGTCGATACCCTCGATGCCGATGATGTTGTAACGCTTGAGGTAGTCCTCGAGCGAGCAATCCGAGCGGAAATTGGACGGAATCGGCGAGAGTTCCTTGATGATGAACCCGGCCACATGGGGGTGCTTGCTCTCGACATCGAGGCGGTTGATGCCGTAGTTGCCGATGAGCGGATAGGTCATGGTGACGATCTGGCCCTTGTAGGAGGGATCGGTGAGGATCTCCTGGTAGCCGGTCATCGAGGTATTGAAGACGACTTCGCCTTCGGAGGTTCCGGAAGCGCCGAAGGCCCGGCCGGTGAATACCGTGCCGTCTTCGAGCGCGAGTTTGACGAGGCGGGTGGTCATGGTCGGGGGATTATAGCGAGGGACGGGAAGGGCGGAAGGGTCGTGGCGAGTTTGGGGTTTTGCCGGGACCAGAGTCCGCATGAACGCGGTGAACCGAACACACGGCGGATATGCGGACTTGCGACGGGTCATCCTAGAGACAGTGACCCGAATGAGATCTGGATTCCAGGGAGCGCAGAACGTTGAGAGGTTCCTAAAGTACCCCCAATGCCGATCCGATAGCCATAATTGAGGCTGTGGGTCTCCGACCAGTAGGTTGGGCAGCCTAATCTTTGAGGCCGGTGTTACGGCGAGCACCGGCCTCTGCTTATGCGCTATACTCGATTATTCTACAGGTACAGGGCGCGTGGACGGCTGGGTCGCGGGGGGCGGCTCGGGAGTTTCGGGCGCGGGTATATGGCGGAGCAGGGCCGGCTCGATCCAGTTGAAACGATCCTGGGCGTCGTTGTTGTCGCCGTAGTCGACTTCGAGCGTGAGCAATTTCGCAGCCGTGGGGATTTCGACGACAACCGGGGAGGCCAGGACACCGGCGCGGAAGTGCTCGACCTCATGCACGGTCTTGCCGTCGAGCTTGATGCGGACGGTGACGTCGGCGTATTGGTTGCGGCCGACGGCAATGCAGTATTGCGTGCGCAGGGCCTTGTAGGAACCGTGGAGGACGTAGTCGATGCGGGAGTAGGCGTAGACGCCGATGCCGCGGGCATAGGTGCGGTTGCCGAAACTAATCGGCTTGGGGCCGTCGGACCAGGGGCGCTCGCCCAGGGCGGCGTCCATACGCGTGGGCTTGGGCGGGCCGGGCAGAAAGGGGATTTGCACGATCTTTTCAGGGAGTCGCGAGGAAAGCCAGCTTACCGGGCCGTTGAGCTGCTCGATGGCGATCAGCGAAGCCAGCGGGATCTCGCGAGAGGCTCCGTCGGGGAGTTTGAACTCCGTCTTTGTGTCGGAGATGGTCAGCGAAGAAGTGGTGACCAGCGAGCCATCGAGAAGGCGCAGGCGAAAGGCGCGGCCGCTGGCGGGCTCGGGTTTTCCGGCCTGGCCGAAATGGAGGAATTCGATGTCGCCCACGGGAATCTCGACGACCGAGCCGGCGACATCGAGCTTAAGCTTGTCGGAATTGACATCGACAACGATGCCCTTGGCGCTGTCGCCGTTGGAGAACTTGACCAGGTCGTCGTTGCGGGCGGAGTCGAGAGCGTCGGCGTTCCTACCCGTGCGCAGAATGCCGCGGGCGGCCTTGAGAGGGACTGAGAACTCGCCGAGCGCGGGGTTCTTCCAGACGATGCGTTCATCCTTGCAACCGGCCGGCTGGCCGAGGATCCGGTCGCCGGTGAGAAGCACGAGCGTAAAGCGCTCGTTGGAGGAACCCACGACGGAGGCCCGTTCGAGCTGGAGAAAATCGTCGTAGGCGATGGTGGCGAGCTGAGGTTTGCCGACGGGCGTGATGGAGACTGCGGCGGCATCGACGGCGTTGAGCGTGACGGGCTGGGAGCGGAAGTCGGCGGTAGTGAGAACCCAGCCGGAGTCGGCGTACGCTCGAGTGCAAAATGCAAAATGCAAAATGCAAAGTGCAAAATGAAGAATGCAAAATGAAGAGGAGATACGAGGACACGCTGGCGCCATGGCGCGAAGTGAAGTAGCCATAAGGGTGGCAGTACAAGCAGAGAAACGAGCTAGCTCATTTTGCACTTTGCACCTTTCATTTTGCATTCTTCCCTTTTCCCTCTTCATTTTGCATTTTTCACTTTGCATTTTGCATTCTGCCTTATTGCCCCGGCCCTTTGCCGTGGAAGACGGGCAGATAGCGATTGGGCATCTGGAGGATGATCAGGGCCATGGCGGTGGCGTAGTGGTCGCCGGCTTCGCCGGTCCAGGATCCGGTCTGGGCCTGGCGCTGGATGAGCTGGTCGCGGATGAAGGGGTAGAACTTCTCCCAGTACTCGCCGCCGGCGAGGAACATGGCCTGGGTGACGTAGTAGTTGCCGTAGAAATACATGCCTTCCATGCCGCCGTCCTGAAAGGCCTTACCGGGGACGACGAATTGCTTAAGGAAGTCCAGGCCGCGCTTGAGGTCGTTGCCCTCGAAGACACCGGCGTAATAGAGCGTGGCGACGCCGGCACCGGTGCGGGCGTAGCCGGAGCCGGAACCCTGCCCGGCGATGTAGGAGAATCCGCCGTCGGCGTTCTGGCAATGTCTCACGTATTGGATCGCCTTGTCGATGGTGGTCTTGTTGACTTTCAGGCCGGCGTCGCGTGCGGCGCGGAGGGCCATGACCTGGCAGATGGTGACGGAGATGTCGGCATCGGCCGCGACCGGCATGTAGCGCCAGCCACCTTCGTTGTTCTGGGAACGCTCGATGAGCTTGACGGCCTTCTGCAGTTTTTCTTTGACCTCGTCATCGGGGGCCATGCCGTAGATCTCGCCGAGGAAGAGCGTGGCGAAGCCGTGGCCGTACATGGCACCGTGAGCGTTGTCGGAGGCGATGAGGCCGGATTCCTGGCAGGAAGCGAGCGTGTACTCGAGGCACTTCTGGACGTTCTCGCCATATTTGCCGCGATTGGGCAGATTGCCGGCGGACATGAACGCCACGCCCGCCAGGGCGGTGATGCCCGCATGCCCGTTGGCACCGCCGTAGTTGGAGCCATAGGCGCCGGACTTGACCTGCTGGGACGCCAGCCAGGCGAGGCCCTTGTCGACCGAGGCCCGCTGCTTGTCCGTGATTTCGTTGCCGACGACCTGGTTGGGACGAGGGGCGATGGCAGGTTTGTCCGCGGGTTTTTCGGCGGCACCAGCCGAAAGGTAAAAGGTAAGAGGTAAAAGGTAAAAGAAGGAAAGTGCGAGGGGCCGCTTTGGGTTGTGCATAAATGTTCTCATGGCAGCTCCCGACTAGTCAGCGACGAAGCGGGGCGGAGTTTCACCTGGACTCGATCAACTCTCCGGGCAATGCGTGTGTCGGAGTACCGACACCACGGGCTGGAAGCCCGTGCCACCACACCAAACCGGTCGGACTGCTTTTCCGAGCACATGTTCATGTCCGTTCCCTGCCGCTTTGTTTTACCTTTTACCTTTTCCCATTTTCCTTGGCTACTGCTGCTGCGTCGCCTTCTTGCCCAGGGCTTCGTAGTAGTCGCGGGTGATCTTCTCGTACTTGCCGATGGACTTCTCGTGGGTGCCTTCGATGATCGCCTGGCGCTCGCGCGGCGTGAGGCTGCCCCATTCGCTGGCACCCTCGCGGATGTCCTTGTTGGGATCGGTCTGGTTGCTCTGCGTCCCGCCGGTGGCCTCGGTCTGGGCGGGATTGGAGCTGTTGTTGGGCTGCGACTGGCCGACGTTCTGCTGGCCCATGTTCTGCTGGTCGCCGGGTTTCTTCTGCTGGCCGGGCTTGCCGGGTTTGTTCGACGCCTGCGACTGCTGGGCCTGGGCCATGCGGATCAGGTGGTCGAGATTGTCGAGCACCCGATCCTGGATCAACTGCGTGGTCTTGCCCGGGTCGAGATCGAGCGCCAGCCGCTGACGCGAGCGTGCCATGCGCTGGCCGGCCTGCTTGACGTCGTCGGTAAGCTGGTCGTCGCCGGTCTTGGCGCCCTTGAGCCAGTCGTCGAGCTCCTGGTTCTCGATCTTGGCGGTGTCGGCCTCCTCGGGAAGGCGCTCCTTGGGATCGGGCTCGGGGTCAAGTTTGACCTCGCCACCCGATGCCTTCTTCAGGAGTTCGTCGAGCAGGCCGCGGAATTCGCCCTGCCGGCCGCCAAGGGCGACCAGCTTGGGCTTGTCCGGGTTCTTCAGCCCATTGATGATCTTGGTGGCCTTGTTGACGGCCATCTGCAGTTCCTTGAGCAGGCGCAGTTCGGCCTCTGAAGGAAGCTTGGGCTTGGGCGAACCACCACCGCCGCCGCCACCCGGCGGTTTCTCCATCTCGTTCTTCGGCGGCCTTTCGGCGAGGTTACGGATCATGGCGTCAAGCTGCTCGACGATGCGCGCCTCTTCGGTCTGCGTGGGCAACGCCGTCGTGGGCTTGGCCAGGTCATCCTTCACCTGGTTCATGGACTCGACAATGTCCTTATTGGCCCAGACGTAGACGATGCCGCCAAGGGAGGAGAGGTCTTCCTCGATCTTCTTGGTGGTGTCGGCCAGTTCGCCCTGCTGGCCCGGCAACTTGCCGAGCGACATGGCATCGCGGCGGTCCAGGGCGCCGTCGGGCTTGCGGGCGGCGTCGATGCGCAGGGTCTCCTTGTTAACCCTCGCCTGCTCCTCACGGATCTTCTCGTACTTCTGACGGATGGTGTCGCGGTTGGCATCGTCGAGTTTCTGCTGCGCCTGGGCCAGCATTTCGGCGGTGCGCTTGCGGGCTGCCTCCAGCGTGGACAGCGCCTTGGACTGGCTGGGATCGAACGCCTCGGCCAGACTGGCATCGCGGATCAGCGCGACGGCTCGTTCCATGAAACCGGCCGCCTTGGAGAGCAGTGCCGCGATTTCGGCGCCGCCGGACTGTATTTCCTCGGCCGTCTTGGTGTAGTCGCGCGTGCGGCGCTCGGTATTGGCCTGGAAGTCCTTGAGCTGCTCGCCGGTGGGCTTGTTGGGCAGTTTGTCGCGAAACACCTCGGCCTTCTGAAGAAGTTCGTCGGTGATGAGCTTCAGCGCATTGGCGTTGTCCTGGATGCGGAGATTGTCCACATTGTGCCCGGCCTGACGACGGACCAGTTCAATAATGAGCTGTTCCAGCTTGGCCAGCTCACGAGCCAGTTGCTCCAGCTTGCGGCGCTCGGCCTCACGCATGGTGTCGAGCATCATGCGCAGGCCAAGCTCGGCCTGCTTCTGCTTGGCCTGGGCGTTGGCCTGCTGGTTCTGCTGGGCAGACTGCGACGCCTGCTGCTGGTTCTGGGAAACCTGCTGCTGCTGGGCGGTCTGCGAGGCCTGCTTCATCGCTTCCGAGCCGGAGGGATCGGACTTCTGGCTCTGCTTGGCCATCTTGTCCAGTTCCTCGGTCAGCTTCTCGGTGTTCTTCGCCTGGTTCTGCTGATCCTTGGCGATGTCATCGAGCTTCTTCTTCTGGTCGGCGGTCAACTCCTCGGGCTTCTTGCCGATGGTTTCCTTGCCGGCGTCGGCGGTCTGCTTGGACAGCTTCTCCTGGTTGACCAGCGCCTCGCGCACCTTGTTGAGCATCTGCTCGAACGAACCGAGATTGTTCATGCGCTCGATGGCCTTGCCAAGCTGGTCCGAAGCCTCTTTCTGCTTGCCCTCGGATTTTTGCATCGCATCGTTGCGCTGCTCGGTGGCCTGCTTGTTCGGCTTGTCGTTCTTGCCGGTCTGCGTATCGGCCTTCTGGGCGGCTTCGTTAAGCTTCTGGGCCGCCTGATTCATCGAATTCTCGGCCGTGTCGTTCAGAAGCTGCTTGACGTCCTTGGCGATGTCCTTGAGCTCCTTGTTATCGGATTTGTTCTCGTTCATGCGCTGCTCGAGATCAGCAACGCGGTTGGCCACCTGCTTGGTCTGGGCGGCGAGGTTGGATTGCTGCTCGGCGAGGCGCGAGAGCGCGGTGCGATCGCCGGGATCGAGTCTGGGCTTCTGCTCGGTGTCCTTGCGCAGGTTGCCGGTCTCCTGGATCTGGCGGTTCTCGGTGTTCTGTGTGGCCCGGGTGCGGTCGGCCACCACACGCATGGCGTCGATGATCTGCTGGGCCAGCGCTTCCTGGGAAATGATGTTGAGCTTGAGCTTGCCCGAAACCACGGGCTCGTGCTTGGCACCGTTGTAGTTGTAGTTGTCGGTGACCTTCACGAAATATTCCAGCACGTCGCCGGGCTGGAGCTTGGCGTCCGCCAGTTGCGCCAAATCCCAGGCATAGCGGAGGCGATAGCGATGACGCTCGCCGGCCGACTCGACCGGCTGCCAGTTGGTCAGCGGAATGTCCCAGTGCTTCTTGTCGTTGATCCGGTCGACCACCAGCGTCATCGAGGTAATCCCGAAGTCATCCTCGGCCATCACTTCCAGCGGAACGGTGGCGACAGGCGTGCGATCCTCCGGCCCGCGCGGATTCTCGATCACCACGGTGGGCAACTGGTCGGGGCGGACGAGGATCTCGAATTCCTCGATGCCCGCATTCTGGAAGTGGTCTGTGTCCTGGGCATGGACGCGGAAACGAATGGAGTTCAGGGCCACGAATTTCCCGATGGGCGTTGAGGCGGTCGCCCGGGCCCATTCGACATTGGGCAGCGGCTGATCGGGTTTGACAGATTTGAGCTCGACAGCCTGGTCCGCGGCGAGGGGTTTGTTGAAGACGATGGAGAGTTCGACGTTGGATCCGTAGACGACGGTGGCCGGCGACTCCGTGAGATTCGCCGAGCCCGGTTCCTGTTTGGCATAGTCCGGCGGCGTGATCTTCGCCTGGACTACCTGGATGGCAAGTCGTTCGACGACCGTGATATCGCGCGGGAGCGTCTGGTCGTCACCGGCTCTCATCCAGACGGTGAGTTTCTTGCGGGCCTTGGCGTCGACCGCGGCGGAGTAGGTGCCGTCGTCGTTGCGGGACATAATGACCTGCATGGCCGGGCCGCCGTCGTAGCGGACGTAGGCAACGGGCTTGAGCCCGGCGCGGTCGCCCTTGACCATGCGCAGCCGCATGTCCAGGCGCTGGCCGGCGGCGATCTTGACGGGGATCTGGCCGACGGTTTCGATCTGGCAGCGCTTGGGCCAGGGATCATTGCCACCGAGGAGATGGTTGCGGGCAATCTTCGACAAGTCCTTGAACCCGAAGCTAAGGGCGGCCACCACGGCAACGGCGGCGATGGCCATGCCAAGGGACAAGATGACGGGCTTGCGCAGCAGTGCCCGCGAGAGATCGACCTGCAGGGCAAGCCGCTCGGCCTCGCGGATCGTGTGATCCTTCATCGTGTTTGAGCCGGGGACATCGCTGCTGACGAAATCGACCGTGCTGCGGAGGCGATCATCAAATTCGGGAAACGCGTTTTCGAGGTGGCCGGCCACGTCGCCCAGCGACAACCGAGCACCGATGGGCCTGGCAACCCGGCGCCAGGCAAGGACACCCACAGCGCCGGCCGCCACCGCCACAAACACCAGTCGCGGCCCGGTCGGCAGATTGAGAATGTAATCAAGCAGCACCACCGCCAACAGCAACCCGATCGCGCTGGCCAGAACCACGCCAAAGCCGTGGAGCACGCTGAAGGCGCGGGCTTTGCGGCGAACACCGGCAATGGCGTCGAGAATCTGTGAGCTTGAATTGGAGGTAAGTTG
This sequence comes from Phycisphaerales bacterium, assembly GCA_025361735.1. Lineage (GTDB taxonomy): Bacteria > Planctomycetota > Phycisphaerae > Tepidisphaerales > Tepidisphaeraceae > JANYKD01. Next base: position 4,964 of record JANYKD010000354.1, on the reverse strand, counting down.
TGACATAACGACCTCGCCATTTCATCTTTGTTGCTTGTCCTTTGACAGAGCACGACCGAAAACCAACAGCAAAGAACAAACAACAACGAACCAGCCTACAACATTCCGAATCCTTTACGTATCACCCATTCCACGGTGATAAGTAGCACAAACAGCACCATCGCCAGCGGAGCGTTCCAGAGAAGTTGGCTGGCGAAGATCGGCACATCAACGGCAACGCTGGGTATTTTAGCCAGCTCGGCGCGAACCGTCGGAATATCCGCGACATCGGCCAGAACCAGCTTCTCCGAGTTGACCGTGTCGCCGGGGTTCTGGGCCCGGTCCCGAAGCTTCGAGAGAATCGTGACACGATCCACATCCGGTTGCACGAGTTCCAGCCGCGGAACCTTGACCACGACAGGAATCTCGGCCGCCTCGCCATGGTTGGCCAGGGCCGTGACGCGCGCGACAAACTGCCCGACCTTGTCGGCCGTCCACGAGGCGATGTACAGATCCGTTTGCCCCTCCTGCCTCTGGAGAGTCTCCTGGCGGACCGCTTGTTCCGTGCCATCGGCGTTCTTCTGTACGAGTGTGACGCTCAACTGGTCGGGAAGTTGCTTCTGCAGATCGGGGTCGAGCAGGCGGAGGCTGATCTGGGTCTGTTCGCCGAGTTCATAGGATGGCCGCATGACGGCGAGCGTGAACTGCCGCTGGCCGAGTTTTCGGGCGCGCGCCAGATAGCGGAGCTGCTGCACCCAATAGGTGTCGAAGACGGATTCGCCGGTGTAGAAGCGCCAGCGCCAGGAATCGTCGATGGCCGAGAACAGCGTGCGGCCGCCGCCGAATCGTCCCAGGACCAGGATCGGCGCCTTGCGCGCGTCCGGGCCCAGGTCGTTGGGGTGTTCCGCGTAGACTTCGCCGACACCGGGCTTGGCGGTGATCCCGCGGCTGTACCAGAAAATCGGCTGCAACTCTTCCTTGATGAACTTGGTGTTGCGCTCCTTATCTTCAAAGAAGCGGAAGATCGTGGATTGCTCGCCGTCCTTGGTCAGAACCGGCCGCCAGCCGACAGTCAGGGACGCCGAGTCATCGGGCGCAACCCGGGCGATGGAGATGGGCAGTATTGCCTCGATGGGCGTGTTGCGGAACGCGTAGGGCGACCAGCGCGGGCCGGCCACCATGCCGAAGCCGCCGTTCTTCTTCACGACAAAGTCGTTGACGAGCTGGAGCTGCGCGTCGGTGAAATTGCGCGGATCCACATCGCCAAAGAGGACGACGTCGTATGCCAGCAACTCCGACAGATTCTCCGGGAACCGCGTGATCGGCTTCTTGCCCTCCTGGGCAAAGCCGGTATCGGCCGACAGCAGCAGGCAGGAAATGTCCACGGTCTGGTCGCGGATCATCTCGTTCTTCAGGTAGCGATATTCCCAGCGGGGATAACCGTCCACATAGAGCAGCGTGATCTTGGCGTCGAGCACCGCGATCTGAGCGGGAAAAGTATTGTCGTCGTAGTCAACTTCGCCCGGCTCCCGGATCACCTCCGCCAGAAGCTGCAGCGTGCCGACTTCGGTGGGCTTAAAGATAACCTCGACATCCTGAGAACCGGAACCATCAAGAGTGACCAGCGCCTCGGCCGGTTTGCCATCCGACTTCTGCAGGGGCTGTCCCGTGGCCTTGTTCTTGAGCAGCACGCGAGCGACGTGGCCTTTGGGGAAGCCAGCCGAGCGCAGCTTGACGCGAGCGGACACGATGTCCTTCGTGAACGCGGCTTCCTGCAGGTCGATGCTGTCGATGGCCAGGTTACGGGCCGGCTTGTCCGAACCGACCGCCACGGGGTAGATATGAATCCCGAAGTTCTGGATCGTCTTGATGTTGTCGCCGATCGTCTCGAGCGGCGACGACCGGCCATCGGTCAGCAGAACCACGCCGGCGACACGCTTGCCCTGAAGATCCTGCAACACCGTGCGCAACGAAGTCAGTATTTGCGTAGACTGGCCCGTGGGCTTCAGGTCGGCCAGTATCTGATCGATCTTGGTCGGCTGCGATGTGGGAGCCGTTGTTGGCGAGGGACCATCTGCGAAGTCGCCCGGAGCCATGGTAGCAACCGCCTGGGCATCGCGGTCGAACGTGTAGAACTTGAGAATGTGCTTGCCCGCGAGGCCGCGCAGGAAGTGCTGGTTGTCGTCGGACAGCAGCTTGAGCGCCGCGTCGAACCGGGCCGTGCCCTGCTTGTCGTCGGTAATCCCCGCATCGCGCACCTGCATGGAGATCGAATCGTCCAGCACGAACGCGAGGTAGGATGGCTCGCTGCGCGTCTGGGTAAGCGTAAGCGACGGCCGGTTCAGCAGCGCGATCAGGAACGCCAGCAGTCCCGCCCGCAACACCCCAAGCAGGATGCGCGTCGAGCGAGATCGCCCCTCGCGACGATAAACCTGCCACACTAGGAACGCGGCCAACAGAATCAGGACAACGTTCCACATCGATGCCCCGATGGCATCCTGAAACGGCCAGCGCGGATTGAACTGGAGCGAGAACTCTCCCTCTTTGCCGAGGAAGCCCTTGTCGAGTCCGAGGATGATTTCCCAGAGACGTTGCATGGGGGTTTACGCCGCCTTTGCTGCTGCGACAACGGGCGTCGCGGTTGTGGGTTTGCGGTGATGTCCAAAGTGCATCGCCAGGAAACACTCGGTGCCGGCGAGCAGAAGGACGAGGAACATCAGCGTCCAGCCGAAATCGGTCGAGTCATCTATCGAGGCGCCTTCCGGTGACGAAGCACCCAGAAGTTGCAGGTCGATGCCGCCGAGCGCCTTGGCGACCGCCTGGGCCGGAATCGTCCGCAAGTCGGCTTCTTCCGAAGGAACATTGACGGCGATGGGGACCGTGCGATTACCGAGGTTGAGTTGATAGAGCCCGGGTTGGTCGAGTGGTTTGCTGCGATAGACCACGGCGCCGCTGGCGAGCGTGATGGGATCGACGGGAACCGGCTTGCGGGCGGGATTGAGCAGCCCAGGCGTGCCCGTGAGTTTCAGCGTCGATGGGATCTCCACCGACTGCCCGCAGGTGAGATTCATCCATTTGTCGCCGAGATCGACGGAGTTGGCGAGCAGTTCGTGGATGAGCGGAATATACGAGGGCTTCTGGGGCAGCGCGTTCCAATCCGAGTTGGCGGTGGATGAGAAAAACACAACATGGCCATCGCCCACGGTGTGCAGCGTGATCGCCGGGTCGGCGGGTGTGGCCTTGGCGTCGGTCACGTAGCGGAGCACAACCGTGTCGGCCGGCGCCTCAACCTGGTAATACGTGAAGATCTGGGCCGTATCCAGACCCGTCTTGGGCTCGCCTTTGAAGATCGACAGCGCCGGATGCAGCGGGCCATTGGGGTTGAAGTCAAACGTGTGAGCCTTGCCGTCGGCCGGGACAGTCTTGCGGGTGATCAACCGCCCGGGCATGAGCTTTCGCGGCAGCAGAACGGCGTTGTACAAATCCGCGTTGACCTGATCGCCCATGAAGAGCATCAGCGTGCCGCCGGCGTTCACGAACCGGGCAAGCTGGTCCGCCTGGCCATTGGTGAGCGACGGCACCGACGTCAGAATGACCGCGCGGTAGTCGGTCAGAACCTTGCTGGAGAATTCCAGGTCGGGAATGACCTCGGGCACGACATACGTGGACGAACGAATCTTGCCGGCCGCATCAATGTCCTTGCGCGGGGCAAGCGAGAGCTCGAGGTATGCACCGGAGCCGGATAGCGCGCCAGTTCCCCGCGAGCCTTCGACGATGAGCACCCGCATCGCGGCCGCGACCTCAATCACGCGGTTGCGCGTGTTGTCCACGCGAACCTTGTCGTCGGTCGTCAGCGTGGCCGAGAGCACATGCGGTCCGCCCTCGGCAATCTCAACCTTCGTCTGGCGGACGGGAGCCGAGTTGGCGTCGGGGCGCATTCGCGCCGTCTCGGGCAGTTGCTTGTCGTCCCACTTCCACTGCACCAGCGTGTCGACATTGCCGCCGAAACCTTTGACATCGGCCAGAAAGTCCGTGTGGAACGTCGGTGTGACCAGGCCGGAATTTGGGCGAATGTCGAGAATGGCCAGGTTCCACTGATCAGGCCGGCCCAGGTCGTGCAACCGGATGCGCTTCTCAAACGCGGAAGTCAGCGCCGGGCCGAGTTGCTTCAGCGGCTCGACAAGCTCCGGGCGATCCCAGGCCGAACGAGTATCGTCCGACAGAACATAGAGGAATTTCTGGGGCTGCTTCTTATCTTCACGCGCCAGTTGCACGGCCGCCTGCAGCGCCCCGACGACATCGGTTGCCAGGAACGACTGATCGATGCGATCCACGGCATCGCCCGCCCCGCGAAGATCGAAGCTCGAGCGCAGCACAACAAACGCATCGGGTGACGCCGCCGCCGTGGGCCGCGTGCTTGGCCCGGCCGTTGGCGACTTGGACGCAAGGACAACCGCCACCGATTCGCTGCCCGGTGCCAACCGCTCGATGTAGCGGCGGGCGATGGCTTTGGCCCGGTCCAGATGCGTCTTGCCCGCCTCCGTCCCCGACTCGTACGACATGGAGTAAGAATTATCGATCACGAAAATATGCAGGCCCGACTTTTGCCCGGCCAGCGAGGCGATCGTGCTGTCCGCACAACCCATCGGCCGGGCGAGCGCCAGGCCCAGCAGCGCCAGCAGGATGCAGCGGATGGCAAGCAGCAGCAGTTGTTCAAACTGAATGCGGCGGCGGTTCTTGCGCATTGCCTGCAGCAGGTATTCCATGGCCGCCCAGTGAACGATCTTGTAGCGCCGGCGGTTGAGAATATGGATGATGATGGGCAGGGCCACGAGCCCCAGCCCGGCCCAGAAGAACCCGGGCGTGATTGCCCAGGCGAGGGGAAGATAATGGTTGGTCGACATCAGCATCGTGTCACAGTCCTGAGTCCGTTCGGAGTACCGCCTTCAGGCGGTTCTTCACACACGGCATCACGGTCAATTCCA
>JANYKD010000277.1 GCA_025361735.1 Phycisphaerales bacterium | reverse complement strand
CGAGCCGTTTTGGTCGTTGCTACATCTGATTGATACATCCGTGTTTTCCGCTGGACTGATGACAACGAACGACACCACCCTACGGGGATATGTGAAGTTTGACCCCCGAGTGCTCCTGCTCACGGGAACGGCGGTCGTTGGCGATATTATCGAGACAACATCAGGCAACGGTTTCGGTATCGTTGGGGGTAAATAGGCGTGTGGAGGAAGAATGTGGAACTGTCCTGAGGATCATTAGCAATACAGCGCTGTAGATCACTGCGACGGCACGCGAGGACGGCACCGCTTCCGCATCGAACGGGCTTTGGATGCCGTTGGCACGCTGCAAACAAAGAAGTCTTAACGTCCACCAGCTTTACTTTGGCCTTCGGGTGGGCGATACTTGAGCATCTATGAATCGCACGCGCCGGGTTTTGATGGTGGCGTTTGTCGCCACGGCTTTGTGCGCCGACCGCGCGGTCGCCGCAGCGCCGAGCTTGCGCGCGATGGACGCCATGGATCTTGCCCGGCGGATGGCCGGCCGCTTGGTAATCACGCTTCGCCATGCCGTAGCGGCCGCTCAGGTGAAGGAAGTCCGCAGGCAGGGGGGTGTGGCCGCCGAAGTGTACATGCGGCTGCCGATCGACACGCGCGCCGCCGCCCACGAGCCGGCCCCGCTTCACCGCTATCGTCTGCCGCCTCCCACCTGCTGCTGAACTGCGCCGGTTTCCGTTTCACAGGCAGCCGCCATGTCGGCCGCTGACGCTTGTTGCGCAGCATGCCGAACCGCGGTTTTACTCTCATCCGAACAGCAGAATACCCGTCGCGTTGCGCCGGGCCACAGGAGCCCCCAATGGCCTTCTCGTTTCAGAAAATACTCACCAAAATATTCGGCAGCCGCAACGAGCGATTGCTCAAAAAATATCGCGCCAGCGTCGCCCAGATCAATGAATGGGAACCCAAAGTTTCCCTTCTCAGCGACCAGGAACTGGCCAAACGCACGCAGGAAATGCGCGAAGGGATCCGCGCCGGCACGATCAAGATTGCGGATGTGCAGGCCGAGGCGTTGGCGATCATGCGCGAGTCGATGGACCGCAACATCGGCATTCGGCAAATCTTCAACATTGAGGAAGATCCGCTCAACAAATTCGACCCCGATCGCCTGAGCGACGCCGATCTCGAGCTCTATGATTCCGTGCAGCGTCGCATGATCCAGACCGGCGAGAGTTGGACGCGGGTGCCGATTCCGCCGGGTCTGTACCGGGCAGTCCGCGAGCTCTATCCCGATTCGCGGCCGCCGTTCCGAGCCCGCTGTTTCGATGTACAGCTCATCGGCGGGCTGGTGTTGTACGAGGGCAAGATCGCGGAGATGGCGACCGGCGAAGGCAAGACCTTTGTCGCTCCGCTGGCGTGCTTCCTGCGCGTGCTCCAGGGGATGCACTGTCACGTTGTCACCGTCAACGACTACCTCGTGCGCCGCGACGCCAACTGGGTGCGGCCGGCGTTTGAGGCGCTGGGCGTTTCCATCGGGTTCATCCAGTCGGACATGGACCCGAGCGGCGAGGGCCGGCGCAAGGAGTATCAGTGCGACATCACCTACGGAACCAACAGCGAATTTGGTTTTGACTATCTGCGCGACAACATGAAGGAGACGGTCGACCGTCAGGCGCAGGGCAAGCTCGAATACGCCATCGTCGACGAGGTCGACTCGATCCTGATCGACGAGGCACGCACGCCGCTGATCATTTCCGGTGCGGCCCACGACGATGCCGAGAAGTACATCGCCGCCGACGCAGTTGCCCGCAAGATCATCGAGCTGCACAAGCCGTGCGGAGACATCGATCGACAGATCGATGCCTGCAAGCGTGCCGCCAAGTCCGCCGAGGGCGACATCGACAAGCACAAGGGAACCAAGGAAGAGATTGAGTCGGCGAAGAATCGCCAGGCGGAAGCCGAGGCGAAGCTGGTCGAGCTGGAAGAGAAGAAGAAGGGACTGGTCGCCTACTACGAGGTGGAACTGGATCGCAAGAGCGTCCACCTGACGCACGAGGGCATCCAGGCGGCACAGGATGAGGCCGGTGTCGGCTCGTTCTACTCCGGCAACAATATGGAGTGGCCGCACCTGATGGAGCAGTCGCTGCGCGCACACGTCGTCTATGAGAAGGACAAGGACTATGTCATCGAGCGCGGACAGCGCAGCGGCGACATGGAAATTGTCATCGTGGACGAATATACCGGCCGCAAGATGGTCGGGCGGCAGTGGTCAGAGGGGCTGCACCAGGCCGTGGAGGCCAAGGAACATGTGCCCGTCAAGCAGGAAACGCAGACGCTGGCCACGGTCACGCTGCAGAACTTCTTCAAGCTCTACAAGAAGATCGCCGGCATGACCGGAACGGCCCAGACTGAAGCCGAAGAGTTCATGAAGATCTACCGGCTGGAGGTCGTCACCATTCCGACCAACCGGCCTGTCATTCGCGCCGACCACGACGACCGCGTCTTCCGTTCGGCGCGTGAGAAATGGGAAGCCATCATTGAGGAGATCAAGCTTTGCTCCGACTGCGGCCGGCCGATCCTGGTCGGCACCACCAGTGTTGAGAAGAGCGAGATGCTCTCGACATTGTTGAAACGCAAGTACGGGATCCAGCATGACGTGCTCAACGCCAAGCAGCACGAGCGCGAGGCCGAGATTGTGGCCAAGGCCGGGCACCGGCACCAGAACGCCGCGGGCGAATGGGTCGGCAACGTAACCGTGGCAACCAACATGGCCGGCCGCGGCACGGACATCAAGCTGCTCGCCGAGACACTCTGGGATGTGGAGTGTAGTCCGCTTCCCGAGAAGAAGGGCCAGCACCACTATAAGCTCACTCAGCGTGGCTCCGGGCAGGTGGTGGAGCTCGACTCGGACGATCCGAGAGCCGAGGCATGGGAACTGGCGCCGCATCGCAAAGTGGCCGGCGGGCTGCATGTGATCGGCACCGAGCGCCACACCGCGCGGCGCATCGACAACCAGCTTCGCGGCCGTTCCGGCCGCCAGGGCGACCCGGGCTCGTCGCGATTCTATGTCTCGCTGGAGGATGAGTTGATGAAGCTCTTCGCCGGCGAGTGGACGATCAAGGTGCTCGGCTGGCTGGGCATGGAAGAGGGCATGGCGATCGAGGACAAGCGCATCAGCAAGGGCATCCTGCGGGCGCAGAAGAAGGTGGAGGAGCGAAACTTCTCCATTCGCAAGAACCTGCTGGAATACGATGAAGTCATGGATTTTCAGCGCACGCAGTTCTACGGAATGCGACAGCGCGTGCTTGAAGGGCGCCAGGTGGATGAGATCATCTGGGGTATGATCGGACAGGCCGTGGAGGACTCGCTGCGCAAGTACATTGACGAGGACTACGTCGCCGCCAGCGTCTGCGAGTGGGCCAAGACGAACTTCGGCCTGTCCAACCTCGAACCGTCGGATTACTCCGGGCTAAAGACCCTCATTGACCTGGAGAATTTCATCAAGGGTCATGCCCGCACCGACGTCGAGAGCGATATCTCGTCGCTGCTCACCGAATACATGGGCGAGGACCGGGAAGCCCGCGAATGGGACACCCGGTCGCTGATTTCGGAAGCGATGCGGCGATACGAGGTGAGCCTGTCGCAGAGCCAACTCAAGAAGATGTCTCCGGACGAGGTGGAGCAGATGCTCATCGTCGCGGCCGTCGAGCAGATCGACAAGCGGGACTGCACGCCGCTGACCGTGTTTATCGAGCCATTCCACGCGGAAAAGCAACTGGCGAACTGGGCTCGCGAGAAGTTCAGCCTGGTGATCGATCCGATGGAAATGGTCGCCGACCCGCAGCGGCATGTTCGCAAGCCGTCGGAGCAGATTGCGGAACTGATCGAGAATCGTGCGCGTGAGGTGTACGCCCAGCGCGAGATCGAGTACCCGATCGATCATCTGCTGACATATGTCTACGGCGGCGAAGCGGCCAACGCGGACGATCCCTACCGTGCCGAGTATGTTCAGGCATGGGCCGTGCAGCGATACCGCGAGGAACTTTCGCTGGACGAGATCCGCTCACTGGCGCGGTCGCCCGAACAGCGGCGGTTGCGCGATCGGCTGATCGGTCTCCAGGAGCAATATCTCGAAGACGGCCGGGTTGAAAAGGATGTGGACGAGATGCTCGGGCAGCAGCTTGAGCCGGCGGCACTGGCGAAGGCGTTCAACGAGCGGTTTGTGGCGAGTCTGTCGGCGGCCGATGTCTCGGAGACACGGGAACTGCCAACCGCCGATCCCCTGGTCACGCGCAAGCAGCTTCCGCGCGAACGCATGGTCGCGGCCGCCCGCGCCTTTTTCCGCAAGGAGCTTTCCGAGCTCGAACAGTTCGTGCTGATCTCCATCCTGGACCAGAGCTGGAAGGACCATCTGTACGCGATGGACATGCTCCGCAGCAGCATCGGTCTGGTGGGCTTCGCGGAGAAGGATCCGCGCGTGGCGTTCAAGAAGGAAGGCCACCGCTATTTCCAGGAAATGATGGAGGAGGTGCGGGCCAAGGCGACCGACCTGATCTTCCGGGCCCGGATTGCCGGTCCGGTGCAGGCCCGCTCGGCCTACCAGGTGACGGCGGCCACGCATCAGGACGCCGGCAGCTACGGCGTCGCCGAGAACGTGCAGCAGTACGGCGGCGCGGCCGCTCCCCAGCAGGAGGGGCAGGCCCAGGCGGTCGGGTCGGAGGCGCCCGAGGTGACCAAGCCGATCGTGAACGAAGGCCCGAAGGTCGGGCGCAACGATCCATGTCCGTGCGGCAGCGGCCGGAAGTACAAGAAGTGCTGCGGCGCGAATGTGGCGTGACCGGTAGGATGCGGCTTATCGCACCGACCCCACGTGGTGCGTTGAAACGCACCCTGCGGAATGCCGCGAACGTAGGAAACATCCATGCTCAGACGCGATCTGCTCAAAGCGCTCGCCGCCATCGTTGCCGTGCCGGCGATGGCGGCAGAGGAGAAGTCCGCATCGGTTTACCTCTTCTCCTATTTCCACAAGAACGGCGAAAGTGGTCTGCATCTGGCATGGAGCGATGATGGCCTGATGTGGCAGGCGCTGGCCGGCGATCGGTCGTTTCTCAAGCCTGAACTTGGCGGGAGGCTCATGCGTGATCCGAGTATCCTGCGCGGTCCCGATGGTCGGTTTCATCTGGTCTGGACCACCGGTTGGAAGGATCGCGGGTTCGGCCATGCCTCGTCCCTTGATCTGATTCACTGGAGCGAGCAGACCTGGGTTGGAGTCAACGAGAAGATCGAGGGCGCCAATAACACCTGGGCGCCCGATCTCTACTATGACCGCAAGTCGGAACATTTCTACATCATCTGGTCCACCACAATCCCCGGCCGGTTTCCCGAGACGGACAAGGAAGGCGACCACAACCACCGGATGTACTTTACGAAGACGCGGGACTTCAAGACGTTCTCGGAAGCCCGACTGTTCTACAACCCCGGCTTCAACTGCATCGACGGCACGGTCATCGAAGTGGACGGCAAACCACTGCTGATCTTCAAGGATGAGCGGTTGAAACAGAAACGCCTGCGCCTGGCGTTCGCCGACGCGATCGAAGGTCCGTGGAGCCCGCCGACGGAGCCATTCACCCGCGACTGGGTCGAAGGCCCGTCGGCCATTCGTGTTGGCGAGTACTGGCACATCTACTTCGACCACTACACCAATCCGCAGTTTTACGGGGCAGTGCGTACCAAGGACTTCAAGAGCTTCGAGGACATCAGCGAGAAGCTGAAATTCCCGCCGAATCCGCGGCACGGGACGGTGTTTGCGGTGGAGCCCGGCGTGCTCAGGAAGTTGCAGCAAGCCCTGTAGCCGCGATCGTTTATTGCGGCGCGGCCCGGCAACGAATCCATCGCGGCTACGTGGGGCTTCTGGCGCCCTTGGCCAGCGAGGACGCTGGCCCTGCTGCTACTTCTTCGTCTGCTCCTCGATCGCCTTCTTCGCACCCTCCTGCATCATCCATTCGACGTGCCCGTCGTTGTAGAGGATGTTCACGCCCTCGCCGTTGTGGTTCTCCAGTTTCTCGTAGGCGAGGATTCGTTCAGCCGGATCTGCCGCTTTCATGGTGGCGCCGAGGTAGACGTAGTCGCTGTTGGCGTTGACCCACTCGGCGTACTTCTTCTTGTCGCGGGCGATGTCGGCCGGAATGGCCTTGCCGGAATCGGGGCAGAGGAAGACCTCCGCGTTCAGGTCCGTTTCAAACAGATCGCCCAGCGTGGTGGGGTACTTCTTGTTGTCGTTCTGGTAGAGCATGACGCCCTGGCCGATCTGCCGCAGGTTCGACGCGCACTTGACACGCTCGGCCCGCTCTTTGGAAGCGCCCATGGCGGGCACCATCATGCCGGCCATCACCCCGTATTGCACCATCGACATGTTCGACTGCGTGGCGAACATCTCGGCCAGCGGGAATGGCGAGACGCTCTTTATGTAGAAGCCCTTATCGTCCGACCAGGAGGCGCTGCCGGCGGTCGCCATGTGGCGCATCAGCTTATCCAGCGGCGGCACAACCGGCTCGGGGGCCGGCACGCCGAACATGTCGGAAAGCCCCAGCAGCAGCCGGGCCATGAACACCACCTCACCATAGGTGCTTGGCGTGGTCCTGGGCAGGTCGTAGAACGCGATTGAAGTCGGCTTGTCAGCACCCAGCCGCTTGATCATCTGCACGAAGGCCGGGTTGTCGAGAATCGACGGGCCCTTGGCGCCGATGTGGCCGGCGGCCGATGCGACGGTCTGCGGGTAGAGCCCCGCGACCAGGAAGCCGTCCTTGATCGTCCAGGCGGGCGCCACCACCGGAATTGCCAGGTAGTGAATCTCATCGCCACCGATCTTCACGGTGCGTGTGCGGATGGTGATGTCCTTGCCCAGTTCCTTCTGAAGCAGAGTGTTGACCCAGGTCTGGAGTGCTTCGAGCGACGACTTGAGCTTGGCGGGGTCGTTGGCCTTGTTGAGAATGGTCAGGGCCATCATGCCCGGACCGCCGGTGGTGTCGGACGCGTAGATCACCCATTCGTTGCCGAACGACTGGAGCAGATCCTTCTCGATGTCCACGCCCGTGGTCGTCTTCCCCTCGGCCAGGAAGCGGTCGATGTCGCGGGGGATTGAAGGATCGATGGCCGCGGAAACGGTGCGGATGACGCCGACGAGCTTTGCAAGGTCAAACTGCCCGGCGGCGACCCAGCAGACGGACTTGGGCACGGTCTTGAGGGATGCATCCGAGAGGGGTTTGGAATCGGCGAGTGCGGCCAAGCCCTGTCGCGGGGCCGGAGCTTCGACGTAGGCATCCAGCGCCCAATCGGCGCCGTCGAAGCCTGCCGTGGCGGCGATCCGTTTGATGCCGTCCAGGGCGAGCGACTTGCGGATGTTCTGCCAGGTCTGGTTGATGGGGGGCGGTGCTTCCTGGGCCATTCCCTGGTCGACCATCTTTACGAGCGACTCGAAGTTACAGTAGAACGTAAGCATGCCCCCGGCGCGGGTCTTGCGGATGGATTCGACGAATGCCGGATCTTTGGCAAGCGACGCGGCGCTCGCGGGGTCACTGAGCAATTTCGCGAGGTCGGCCGGGAGCGGCATGCCCATGCCCAGGACCACGAAGCGATCGGCCCGCAACTCCGCCTTGAAGGGAGCATTCGCTTTGGCCAGGGCGTCATTGATGGCCTTGAGAACATCCTGCGGCTTGTTGCCGCCATCGCAGACAAAGGCGACGCGGGGCATGGGGCTGCCCTTGTTGGCGAAGTCGACGCCGCCGAAATAAAAGGCGCACGGCCGTCGCCAGAGAGGATCGGCGACGGCGAGAATCGTGCCGAAGATTTCGCCAGCCTCGGCGTCTTCCTTGCCGATGCGCTTGGCGAGTGCCGGCAGAAGATCGGAGAAGACCTTGGGCATCGCCGAGTCGGCGATGAGCGCCGCGAGGTGCGATTTTGCATAGGCCGGCCCCATTTCGTCGGCGCCGGCCCAGCCGACATAAACGATGGCGTCAGCCGGAACGCGATCGGCGAGCACCTGGCCGATTGCTGGGACCGCGAACAGGATACCCAACGCCGCGAAGATGAACCGACGAAGCATGATGAAGCCTCCCTTGTGTGAATCGACCCGTGAATATTATCCATTGGGCTTCACAATGTCGCAATGGGCCGCAACAGGCTTGCGGCAACGCTTCAGGGCGATCGTCGCGCTGCATTACCTCTTCGCCTCAAACCGATACGTTCCCGACTCCACTTCCATGACCGCGCGGCCGTTGTGCATGCGCACGAACTTCACGCCTTCGCTGCGTCCGAGCGGGTGGCCGCCTTCGGTGACGGATTCTGGCGACTTGGCAGGCAGGCGGACGGTCGCCGTGGTGTTTGCGGGGATGGTCACCGCCAGCGTGAAGTCGCCATCATTGGCTCGCTGCCAATCCACGGCAATCAGCCCGTGGATACTGTGATAGCTCGCCTTCACGTGGTCGATGGGGCGGACATCGGGGTTGCTGTTAGGCGCGGGCGTGCCGGGTTGAATGATGATCTTGTCGTAACCGGGGCCGGCCGTGTCGATGCCGGCTAGGTAACGGAAGGCCCACTCCTGGACGGCGCCGAAGGAGTAGTGGCTGTAGGAGTTCATGGCCGCGTTGTGCCGGCCGAAGCCGTCTTCTTTCGTGAAGCTGTCCCAGCGTTCCCAGACGCTGGTGGCGCCGTTGACGACCTCATAGCCCCAGGACGGGAACTGGCGGCTTTGGAACAGCCGTACGGCCAGATCGTGATGGCCGCCGGCGCTCAGCACGGGCAACAACGGTTTGGTGCCAAGGAAGCCGGTGGACATGCGGAAACCATTGGCCTCGATCTTCTCGACGAGCCTGCGGGTGGCCGCGGGTTCGAGATTGTCGGGAAGCATGTTGAATGACAGGGCCAGCACATACGCCGTCTGCGAATCCACCTTCAGCGATCCGTCGGGGTTCATGTACGCTTTCTGGAACGCCGCGGTGATCTGACCCAGTCGCGCGCGGTAGTTGGCACTGTCCTGTTTGCGGCCGATGGCGGCGGCCATCTCGGCCATCATGGTCAGGGCGTTGGCGTGATAGCAGGTGTCGATGAACTCGATGGGCGTGGGGTCTTTGACGTTGAGCCAGTCGCCCCAGGGGTTGCCGACGGAAACGCCCAGGCCCTTCTCCGTGCAGGCGGCCTCGCGGAATTCCATGAAGCGGCGGTACGAGTCGTAGTGTTTGGCGATGATGCGGGTATCGCCGTAGGCGCGGAGCACGGTCCAGGGAACGATGATGCCGGCATCGGTCCAAGCCGTGCCGAATGTCTTCTGCGCCTCGCCGTGGCTCATCGGATACGGGCAGTAGTCCGGATATGCCCCGAAGCTGCGCTGGGCCTCGACGACATCGGTCATCCACTTGGTGAAGAAGGCCGCGACGTCGGCGTTGAGCGTGGCCGTGCGGGCGTAGATCTGGGCATCGCCCATCCAGCCGAGACGTTCGTCGCGCTGCGGGCAGTCCGTGGGGACTTCAATGAAGTTCGCCCGCTGGGTGCGCAACACATTGCGGTAGAACTGATTCATGACCGGGTCGGAACACTCGAAGGTGCTGACCATCGGCGTGTCGTTCTGAAGCACGAGGCCGACGACCGTATCGAGGTCGGGCTTCTCGGCCAGCCCGACCAGCTCGACATACTGGAAACCGTGATACGTGAACCGGGGCGACCAGATCTCACCGCCGGGCTCGCCACGCAGGATGTAGGTGTCCACGGCCCGGGCCTTGCGGAGGTTCTCGGTCATCAGGCGGCCGTCGGGATGGAGCATCTCGCCGTAGCGGATGGTGATCTGTTTGCCGGCCGGGCCTCTGACCTTCAGTCGAATGATGCCGGCGAAGTTCTCGCCCAGGTCGAAGATGTATGCGCCCGAGCGCGGCTCGGTGATGCGCCGGGTCTTGAGTTCCTGCGTGACCCGGATCGACTGGGCGGGATATGCCTGGAGTTTGGCAGGGGGGATGAAGCCAAGTTCGACTTCGCGATCTCCGGTCGTGTCAGAGAAGATAGCTTTCGTGCTGCCGTTGTCGGCCGCGGGAATGGCGGGATCCCAGCCGCGCTGGCGGAAACCGGCCTTGCACCAATCCGGTTGGAAGAGCCTCGCGTCACAGGTCTCGCCCATGAGGAAATCCGCCTCGCGAAGCGGTCCGTCGTCACTCGTCTGCCAGGTGTGGTCCGTGGCAACCATCTGCCGCGTTCCATCGGCGTATTCAATGTCGAGTTGCGCCAGCAGTGCCGGAGTCTTGCCGTAGAGATTTCGGCCGGCGTGATTGGGCCCGTAGCCGACAAGCAGGGCGTAGCCCAGATATCCCGCGTACCAGCCGTCGGCGACGGTGGCCCCAATACAATTCTCGCCAGGCTGCACCAGCCGGGTAACGTCATAAGTATTGTAATAGTTGCGTTTGTGATAATCGGCCCAACCAGGCGTGAAGAAGCTGTCGCCGACGCGCTGGCCGTTGAGGTGCATCTCGTAGATGCCCAAAGCCGTGGCGTGGAGTGTCGCCCGGGCGATCTGCCGCCCGGCCGGAAATTCCTTGCGATACTGGTGTGCGGGCGGGAGGTAGAGCTTGTTCCGGTCGGCGTGAACCGCGGACTTGTCACGGAAGGTGATCCACTGGGCTTTCCAGTCGGCCGGGCGCAGCAAACCCATCGACCACATGGCCGGCTCGCTCCATGCGGAGGGATGCCCATCCTTGTCCCAGACGGCGACGCGCCAGTAGCAGCGCTGGCCGGAAGCGAGCGGCTTGCCCGCGTAGACGATTTGTGCTGTGTCTTCAGACGCGACCTTGCCGCTGTCCCAGAGATCCGCCTGGCCAGGCCGCAGGCGCTCGGACGCGGAAGCGACGAGAATCTGATACGCGGTTTGTTTCTGCCCGCGCAGGTGGGAGACAATCTCCCAGCTAAGCCGCGGTGCCGGCTCGTCGATCCCCAGCGGGTTGACGAGGTATTCGCAGCGGTGGTTGGCGGTGGCAATGGTCAGTTCGGCCGCGATGGCCTGGCCGACGCAGACGAGCGAGAAGAGTGTAACCAGAAGATTTCGCGCAAAAGCCATGACGTACTCCGATCACTCCTGCGGCTTCATCAGCGGGAACAGGATCACATCGCGGATGCTTTCGGCGCCGGTGAGCAGCATAATCAGGCGATCGATGCCCAGGCCCATGCCGCCGGCGGGAGGCATGCCGTACTTCAACGCGGTCAGGAAATCGTCGTCGGTCTTTTGCTTCTCGGCTTCGTCGCCAACCTGGTGAGCGAAATGCTCGGCCTGAATGTCCGGGTCGTTGAGCTCGGAATAGCCCGGGGAAATCTCCTGGCCGTTGATCGCGAGTTCGTAGACGTCGGCAAAACCCGGAAACTCCTTGCTTTCACGGGCCAGGGGAATGACCACACTGGGGACGTGTGTCACATAGGTCGGGTCGATCAGGGTTGGCTCGATGAGCTTCTCATAGGTTTCGACAAGTTGCTCGTAGGCCGTGTGGGTGAGAACTACGTCGCGGGCGCCGTGCGCCTTGAGTTGCTCCCAGACTTGCGGGCCGGCATCCTGAATCTTGCGGCCGTCGAACTTCCAGCCGGTGCGTTCTTCTACGAGGTCGACCAGGCGGACGCGGCGCCAGCGTTGGCCGGCGGGCTTGGAGACGTCGCCTTCGAGGTTGATGGTGCGGCGGACGGTGCCATCCGGGTTCTTGTGTTCCAGTTTGAGCGTGCCGAAGAATTTCTGGGCGAGATCGCAGACCAGACTCTCGATGAGCTCGGCCATGGTCTGCCACGATCCGAAAGCCTCGTAGGCCTCCATCATGGTGAATTCAGGATTGTGGCGCGGCGAAATGCCCTCGTTGCGGAAGTTGCGGTTCATCTCGAAGACTTTGGTGAAGCCGCCGACGAGCAGCCGCTTGAGGTAGAGCTCCGGCGCGATGCGGAGGTAGAGTGGGATGTCCAAGGCATTGTGGTGGGTCACGAACGGCCGGGCGGCGGCACCGCCGGCCAGCGGCTGCATCATGGGCGTTTCGACTTCGATGAAGCCACGGCCGGCCATGAAATTGCGGATTTCGCCGACGATCTGGCAGCGAAGTTTGAGCGTCTTCATCACGTCCGGATTTGCCCAGAGATCGACATAGCGCTGGCGGTAGCGCAGTTCGACGTCGGAGAGGCCTTCCCACTTGGCAGGGGGGGGTAACATCGCCTTGGAGGCCATGGAAAAGGACGTGGACCAGATGGTAATCTCCCCCTTGCGTGTCGTTCCGAGTGGGCCTTCGACGACGACCTGGTCGCCGAGATCCAGAAGCGAGTTGATCTGCCACGCCTCATCGGAAAGCCGCTTCTTGTCCAACGCGACCTGAAGGTCGCCGGATTCGTCGCGCAGGGTCATGAAGGTGAGCTTGCCCATGTCGCGCTTGAGCATGATCCGGCCGGCGGCTTTGACGACCGGGCCGGTATCGTGGCCCATTTCAGGCTTGTAGAGGGCTTTGATGATTGCCAAGGGTTGAATACCTTCGGTTCGGCCACCGTAGGGGTCCATACCAAGGTCGCGGATCTTCTGCCGCTTGTCGCGGCGTTCCTGTTCGTACGAGCTGACATTGGGGTCGGTCATGATCGGGGCGATGATAGTCGGGACGGGGGGTTTTGCAATTTTGAGTCGTTAACCCCGATTTGACACTCCGGGGCGGCATTAGTAGAGTCTCTCGCTTAACCAACGCACACGGAGGTTCGTATTATGCAGGAATTTGATCTGCTGAAGAAGATGATTCAGGAAGTCGAAGACGATGTGGCCAAGGCAATTGGTGGCAATAAGGCCGCCGGAACCCGCGTTCGTAAGCGCATGCAGGAAATCAAGGCCGCTGCCCAGGATGTGCGCAAGCGCATTCTCGAGGGCCGCGACGAGCCGGAGACCGAAGGCGCGGTGCCGCCCGCAACAACGCCAACGCCGCCGCAGGCATAAACTTGGATCGGGAAACGAATTGTGATCGGGAATTGGTGGCGGTCGAATTCCGTCGCCCTTGTTGCTTTAAGTTGCACTATGCCCACAAAGCTACTCTACGATATCGCCGGGATCGACCTTGATCAGGTTCTCTTCGGTCTGGATGAGATCCGCCGCAACAACCCCCAGCGCGGCGACATGGAGCAACTGACGGCGATCGTCTGGGCCAAGCCCGAGGAAGGGAAGATCATCGGCCGACGGGATATCCGCGCGGATGAATTCTGGGTGCCGGGTCACATCCCGGGCCGGCCGCTCTTTCCGGGCGTGCTCATGATCGAAGCCGCGGCCCAGGTGGCTTCGTTCTACACGCGCAAGTATGACAAATGGACTGGCTTTATCGGTTTCGGAGGTGTGGACGACTGCAAGTTCCGCGCTGCGGTCACCCCGCCGACTACAATGTACTTGATCGGGTTGAAGATCTGGGAACGGCACAAGCGCATTCGCTGCAATTTTCAGGGTATTGTTGCAGGCCAACTCGCGTTTGAAGTAGCCATTACGGGGACTGAGTTTTAAACCGGTGCAGCCGCGATGGTCAATCGCGGTCCCCTCGCCGCGATGACTCATCGCGGCGGCAGCTTTCAACCCTTGACAGTTTCACTTGTCTTTATGTAATACCGCGACTCGTTATTCGTGAGTTTGTGCCAATGGCGTTTCCTCGGAAGGAGCAACCGCGTGATTTCCGTCTCACAGTTAACCAAGGTCTATGGCCAGACGAAGGCCGTCGATCGGGTTAGTTTCGAGGTGCCCAAGGGTGAGATCGTGGGCTTCCTCGGCCCCAACGGCGCCGGCAAATCGACCACCATCCGCATGCTCGCGTGCTACCTTGCCCCCACCGGCGGCGGGGCCAACGTCGCGGGCTTCGACATTTTCCATCAGTCCGACAAGGTCCGCGAGAACCTGGGATACCTGCCCGAGAACACGCCTCTCTATACCGAGATGCGCGTCGAGGAATACCTCCTCTTC
>JANYKD010000270.1 GCA_025361735.1 Phycisphaerales bacterium | reverse complement strand
GCGGCTACCTCAGCCCCCACTTCGTCACCGACCCCAACACGATGCAGGCCGTCCTCGAGGACTGCTACATCCTCATCCACGAAAAGAAGATCGGCAACGCCCGCGATCTGGTTCCGCTTCTCTCCAAGGCCGCCGAGCAGGGCAAGCCCATGCTCCTCATCGCCGAGGAAATCGAAGGCGAAGCCCTCGCGACCCTCGTAGTCAACAAGCTCCGCGGCACCATCAAGGTGGCCGCCGTCAAGGCCCCCGGCTTCGGTGATCGCCGCAAGGCCCTGCTGGAAGACATCGCCATTGTCACCGGCGGCACCGCCATCTTCGAGGAACTCGGCATCAAGCTCGAGAACGTCGAGATGAGCCACCTCGGCCGGGCCAAGAAGGTCCAGATCGACAAGGACACCTGCACCATCATCGAAGGCGGCGGCGACGAGAAGGCCATCAAGGGCCGCATCGAGCAGCTCAAGAACGAGATCGACAAGACCACCAGCGACTACGACAAGGAAAAGCTCCAGGAGCGCCTCGCCAAGCTCGCCGGCGGCGTTGCCGTGATCAAGGTCGGAGCCGCGACCGAAGTCGCCATGAAGGAAAAGAAGGCCCGCGTCGAGGACGCCCTTCACGCCTGCCGCGCTGCGGTTGAAGAAGGCATCCTCCCCGGCGGCGGCGTCAGCGTCATTCGCGCCGCGGCCAAGGTCCTCAACAACGTCTCCAAGAAGTGCGTCAACGAGGACCAGAAGATCGGCGTCGAGATCATCCGCCGCGCCCTCGAGGCCCCCATCCGCCAGATCTCCGACAACGCCGGCGTCGACGGCTCGGTGGTCTGCCAGAAGGTCAAGGAGAGCGATGTGGTCAACTTCGGCTACAATGCGCTCACCCACGAATACGGCGACCTGGTCAAGATGGGCGTGATCGTCCCCACCAAGGTGGAGCGCATCGCCCTGCAGAACGCCAGCAGCATCGCCGGCCTGCTGCTGACCACTGACGCGATCGTCAGCGAGATCAAGGAAGACAAACCCGCCCCCGCCCCCGGTGGCGGCGGTGGAGATATGTACTAATTGTCTGCTGCAAAACACGGGTGCGGACGATCGCGAGCAATCGCCTCTTCCCACCAACTGACCTGATAGACGTACAAAGGCCGGCTGGCTCACCCCAGCCGGCCTTGTTCTTTTCAAGGGACTCATGTTTCCGAATCACGCAATGAAGTATTTCGGTCGGCATCTGGTGACTTTGCTGTGGTCGGATGTGCCGGCGACACCCCAGGGAATTGTTCTACCCGGTGAACGACGAACGCTGAATGCCTCATCATTTGCAATGGCAGTCAATGACACTTGGTATCTTGTGACGGCAGGGCACGTCCTTGCAGGCATAGACAAGTCGGTGAAACAGGGTAAGAAACTGGATGGCTTCTATCTTGTTGACAGCTGGAGTGGCAGATGCCGATCAGATGTTCCCGTTCCGCTGCCGTTTGATTCCCTCGACAAGGAGTCCGTCGGAAACAATGATGACATTGACTATGGCATCATTAGGCTCCCGAATCTTATCCGGGATAATCTCATGGCCAACGGCGTGGAGGCAATCACGAAGGAGCAATGGATCAACCAGCCCGCGGTCTGCGAATTCTACTGGCTCCTTGGAACACCGACCGAGCTCAAGGCACAACAAACAGTTAGGCAGTTCTCCTCCTCTCAGCCATCGATGGAGGACAGCGTGCAACTCGCGGCAGCGATGCTCCGATTGGAACATGTTGTGGACCCTCCGACGGAATTGTTGAAGGCGCATCATCGGATTTACGCGCGGTTTGCCGAGGACACCCCGCAGAGTCGGATCCCATTGTCTGACATTGACGGCATGAGTGGTGGCCCACTATTTGGATTCAAGCGGATCGATGGTCGTTTGAAATACTGGATTGTTGGCGTGCAAAGTGGCTGGCTGAAGGGGAAACGAACGATCGCGGCGTGCCCGTTCGAGGTCTTCGCGGAGTTCGTATTTGCATATCATGCGGAATAACTTTCGTGTGGTGCGGCAGCAAAGGAGGGCCGTTGACACTGTGCATTCGCTCCGCCCGCATTCGCTCCGCCCGCTATCGACATTGGGATCACATGCAGATATCCTAATCCACCAGCGTTGGCCCCACTACGAGCAGTTCTTGTCACTAGGTGTTCGCACTGCGAAGCGGGACTTCTGTGGAACATGGAAATCCTCTGTCCGTGTCATGGATCGTGGTGGTTGGCGAGGTCTTTTCACATATGTGAAACTGAGTTCACCATGTCAATATGGGAAGACATCGTAAAGCCATTGGCGAGCCTAAAGTACCTCGACAACTGGGTGACTCAGGCGGGCGGGGTTGCTGTCGCTACCTCGGGCCTTGTTCTAGGAAGCGCACTGTCGCTCGCTTCGCCGTGGCACTACTCTTGTCTATGGATGCCGCCTTCTGTGTCGTTGCTTGCCGTTCTGATCTGGTTCATAGCCAGAGGAATCTACTGGCGCAGCGGAGGTGGTCGGAAAATCGGGTTAGCGTTTGATGGATTTCGAATTCCACCGGATGATTGGGTTGAGGTCCGTAAAGAGTTGGCAGGCCTCTTCGAGAACCCTCCGTTGCAGACAAGAGTGTCCCTGCGGATTTTTCCTAGCACCATGATCGCAACGGAGGTTCGTTGGAAAAGAACTCTCCAGCGTTACCGGCTCTCCAACATTTTTCGAATGAGCGCTGCTACGCTCCTTGGCGACGACAAGAAGACCAAGATCGATATGCACTGGACCGTGAACATTGGCAAGGTGGTAAGTGGTGAGTTCCTTGAAACCGTTGGTCGCCTCGCAGCATCAATTTCGACCAACCAGAGACAAATCGCTACACATCGCGATGTGCTGAAATTCCAGGCGGAGACAGCCTTCGACGTACTGCTCTACTCTCTTGCGGTCATCGAATACGCGAACCAGCAGTTCGAGGCGGCCGATGTGTTCTTCCGTAAACTGAACCAACAGTTGTCGCGGCGGACGGAGTTTCCACACCAAGTCCTACTCAATATTCGCTGGTTGCACGCGCTTTGTTTAATCGCTGCCTCTGAGTTCCCAGGCAACTCGCCACCAGCAGCCGAGGAATTGCTCAAAGCGAGGGAGCTATGCGAGTACGCGGTCGCTGCATACGGGCACGACTTTCCCTTCTTGCGGAACGTGTTGGCCCGCGACCTGTTTTATCTGCGCGACATTGACGCGGCACTTGAACAGGCAAACGCCGCGCTGGCTGTCGGCTTAGTGGAGTTTGAACTTGATAGTGCCCTACTGAATCACGCGGTCCTATTACTCTTCAAGGATAAATACGAAGAAAGCGCTGAATCGTGGCGGCGTCTTTTCGTCTCACCGAATCTGCGTCGCTTTAATTGGCAGGATCTGATCCGGTTTGCCGACCACGCCTACCAATATGGATATCCCCAGGCAGTGTTCTTGCGGTCGCTCTACCGGAAGCTAGTCAAGACTGATCAACCGCAATCGCTTGTAAGACAACTTGCCGCTTGGTTTGAGGCTGATCCAAATCGTAGGCATCTACAATATGTATTCTATCTCACGTCGATGCCGAATCTGTCCGGTGCAGTTACAGTCAAGCAGGTGAAATCAACCACCACTAGGAAATCGGGAGCCCAATCGAAGTCGAAGCGTCAGAATCGTCGAAGAAGATGAGTCAAGTAACCGGTCGATAGGACACAATGCTAAGGAGACGGACAATTCTAGCTGGTCCGGGGGTCATTGTTTGCACGTACAACGGGAGCAGCCTCGCTTGACCTACGCATCACTGCCCCCGTCGCTCAAACACGTACGTGCGCCAAGGCGACCACGGCGGCGTGGTCGCGGCGTCTGCGGCGCAGTTGGCAGCCGAGCCTGCGGTCACGGGCATGTTGGTAATATCCGGATCGGCAGGATCCGCGGAATCTTCGGGAATGCGCACCGACAGATGCAAATCCGCATCACTGAGCTCGAGACGGACGAAGTATTTTTCCATGTCTCCCGGGTCGTGCCGGTCTTCGTGGTGCCAGGCTTTGCCGCACACCCATTGGTTATGCGGATGAAGCGCGAAGAAATGGTATGAGCCCTCCACCACGCCTGCAAGCAGGGTGATGTCGCTTTGAATCTTCATGTCAGGGTGAAGCGGAATCGTCCCCGGCAGGGCCTGTGCCTGCGCCAGTTCGTCCTGGGGCACGCCGTTGGCCTGCCAGTGCGCGATGGTCTTCGGCAGGCTGAAGCGCCAATCGCCCTGGAACGGCGACAGGATCGGCGGAACCGCCGCCGTGCCGCCCGAGCCCGAGCCGCGGCCCCGGTCGCAACTGGAAAGCACAAGCAGCACGCAGGCAATCAGTAGACGTGCGAGCGCTACCACAGATCGCGACCGCGTGTTTCCCATGACGCGATTATCATAGAGATGCTTCTAACTGCAAGGCGGTCGCGGGTTTCACTTCCTGGAGGCGTGACATAACAGGAAGGATGTGGCTTCGCCCGTCACCCGCCCCGTCATTTCAAGGAGTCCCCGCGATACGCGCATGGATCGGGTGCGTCGGATCCTTCACCGCGTCCTTCACCATCTGGTAGTGCCGCACAATCCGGGCCGCGTAAGCGGGGTCATCACGCAATATGGTGAGGAACAATTCCATGAGGGTATCCGACCACTCGATTGCGGGTTCAGCGGGTCGAGGAACGTCTGCTCCTTCACGATGCTGCCCTTCGCCGGCTTCTCGAAGGCATGGTTGATGGCTGCCACCTGCCGCTTGTGGCGTTCACTCAGCACCGCGACGACCACACGCCGGCAGTCGCACTCCGGATCAACGCAAAAGCACTCGGCGAAACCGTACCGTCCGGCTGGAAGCGGCGGCACCACTCCGGTTGCGGTGGGTTCCGGCACCGTAATCGAGCGCGTCTCCTGCCGTGCCACGTCAGGGAACAGACTGAAAAGCATGATCATCTGCATGCGGACATCATATCGAGTTTCTGATTTCGCCCAAGCGACTCCATCCGTTCTCCGCCCTCATTCTCCCGCCCTCTTCGTGCTCCTTGGTGGTCCTTCGTGGGTAATAAATAGTATTCACATTTACATATTGCAGTCATGTTCGCTAGATGGTATTATCGGAATGTCGTTCGCTCATTAACAAGTAACTACGCTGCCCGCAATCCCCCGTTCGCCTGCCGGAGCCTGCCCGGAGCGATCGAAGGGTCTGACTTCGTGGTCCATTCTCTCCCGTCCGCCTGCTGGCAACCCGCTCGCTAAGGACACATCCGGGACCCGCTTTGGACCAATCGGGACACTTCTGGGACCTCCTTGGGACCTGAAAAGGACCTTCCCGGGACCCGCTTTGGACACGGTTTTTCGGGCATCTCGCGATCGCGAGGCAATACGTAAAGTCTTGCAAAATAGATGCTTATGGCGAATCGCCCCATCGCTACCCACCTCAAGACAACTTTTCTGCTTGCTGAACGCCCCAACTCCTGGACCCGGTCATGGACGCACACCGCATTCAGAACCCCAACGCCCATGGAGCTTGCTCCGTGGGTCTTCTCGTACGACGTGCGATCCGCAAGCAGCAAACCCCACGGAACAAGTTCCGTGGGCGTTGGGGCGCATCTTGTGTTTGCAGCGCACATCCAGATAATGCGCATTCGTGGGTCAACCGTGGAACAACTGGTATCATTGCATGGGTATCACGTACGGCACCTGGCTCTACGGTGATCCCCGCGGTTTCCGCACCCGTCACCATCGCGAACACATTCCCTACGACTACAAACATCCCCCACCGCCCGGTCTATACAAAGCGAAATACGAACGTTCCCAGCGTCTGATGCCGCGTCCGCCTGTCCGCCTTTCACCCGTGCAGCGGCGCCTTGCCGTTGAATACTTCGTCGCCTCGCTCCAGAAGGACCGGATCGAACTCGTCGTCCTCGCCATCGACCGCATTCACTTCCACCTGCTCGCCCGTTTCCCCGACCACGCCCCGCGCCACTGGCTCGGCATCGCCAAGAAGGAATCGCCGCACCACCTGAAGGCACATGGCGGTCCCGTCGGAGGCATCTGGGGCACGCGCACGCAATGTGTCCCCGTTAAGGACCGTGCCCACCAGGTGGCGGTCGCGAATTACATCCTCGCCCACGCCCGTCACGGCGCCGCGGTGTGGCGCCTCCCTGCACCAGCGAGTTCGTCCACCTCGATAGTCTGATCGGCATCGCAAGACCCATCCATCGTCGCCCGCGATATTTAGAAGCCGGATCGTGTAAAATGTGCCTGAAGATGATCTCACCAGCCGAACAGCATCTTGCTCGTGGCCTTCGGGCTATCCTCGCCGATCTACCGGTGGGCGAGTCTATCGCGCGTTCCGAATCGCTTCGTGAGGTGCTCAATAGCCTTGAGTTCTTCGTTCCCGAAGTGCTTGCCGAGATCCACTCGGAATGGAAACAGGAGAGCCTGGACGGAGTCTTCCCGGTCGTAGCCCGCAAGATCGCCGACCGTGAAGCGGAGATCTTCGGGCTTTGCATCATCATCTCCGATCAATCGCTTACGCCGATCCGTCTTCGTGTGCAACTCGCCATTGCCGGCGATGCGGTTTCCTGGCTCGAATGCCGGCTGGGAGAACGAGGACCGGATGGAATGGCTCGATGGCCATATAGGACCTTGGGTAAGCAACTTCACTGCCTCGAAGGTCGAGCCGAGACGATCGACTGGGTCTACCAGGTGACGTATGGTGAGCATCGAGCATAGCCGAATCAGTGAATCCACGATCCACCGTTTCCGCTCGGTCGCGTGATCCTCAATTCGGTTCAGTTAAGCGATTCGATGCGCCTTGGCGTGCCCAAGACCGCGATCAACGATCGCGGTTACAGCTTTTGTGAACCGTAGTGGGGTCATCTCTCACCGACCGCCTCACCCGCCCGCGATCGCGCCCACGACGAAGAACGGCTCCTCTCCGGATGCGACTTTCTCCGGCAGGGGGGCGTCGGTCGGTTCGTGGGAGAGGTCTTGTTCGCAGGCGAAGAAGCGGATAAATGGCCGGCGTTTCTTCGTGACATGGTCGCGGATGGCTCCGCGCAGCGAGGGATAACGGCTCTCCAGCGCGTCCAGAACGGATGCCTGGGTGATCGGGGAGGCCACCTCGAGTTGAACCTCGCGGTCGGCGCCGGCGAGGATGCGAAGATGTGCGGGAAGAATGACCTGGATCATGACAGCGTCTGCACCTCCACCGACAACACGCTCGGCAAATCCCGCGCGATCGGCGACCAATTGTCTCCAGCGTCTGAAGAGGCGTATACCTGCCCGCCGGTGGTTCCGAAATAGATGCCGCACTTGTCCAGCGAATCAACCGCCATCGCATCGCGCAGGATGTTCACATAACAGTCCTGTTGCGGCAGCCCTTTGGTCAGCGCCTCCCACTCGTTGCCGCCGGTGCGGCTGCGGTAGACGCGTAGCTTTCCTTCGGGCGGAAAGTGCTCGCCGTCGCTCTTGATGGGAACCACGTAGATCGTCTCGGGCTCGTGGCCGTGGACGTCGATGGGGAAGCCGAAATCGCTGGGCAGGTTGCCGCTGACTTCGTTCCAGGTGTCTCCGGAATTGTCGCTGCGCATGACATCCCAGTGTTTCTGCATGAACAGCACGGACGGCCGCGAGGGGTGCATGGCGATGCGATGGACGCAGTGGCCGATTTCGGCCTTGGGGTCCGGGATGTACTCGGAGCGGAGCCCTTGATTGATCGGCCGCCAGGTTGTGCCGCCGTCGTCGGTGCGGAAGCATCCGGCGGCGGAGATGGCAATGAAGATCCGCTGCGGATTGCTCGGATCGAGCAGGATCGTATGCAGGCACATCCCGCCGGCGCCGGGTTGCCATTTGGGGCCGGTGCCGTGCCCGCGCAGGCCGGGCAGTTCGTGCCAGCTCTGGGCGCCGTCGGTGGTGCGGAAGATGGCGGCATCTTCAACGCCGGCGTAGACCGTGTCCGGGTCGGAGAGCGAGGGTTCCAGATGCCAGACGCGTTTGAACTCCCACGGGTGCTGCGTGCCGTCGTACCACTGGTGCGTGGTCAGCGGCTTGCCGGTCTCGGGCGAGGTGTCGTAGACAAACTTGTTGCTTTCGCCCTTGGGCATGCCGTCCGGAGTCCTGGTCGGCTCGCCGGGCTTGGTGCCGGGTTGTTCCCAGGTCTTGCCGCCGTCGCTGGAGCGCTGGATGATCTGTCCGAACCAGCCGCTGGTTTGCGAGACATAGAGTCGGTTGGGATCGACCGGCGATCCCTTGGCGTGGTAAACCTCCCGTCCTCCAAAATGCGGGCCGTTGATAGCCCACTTCCGACGCTTGCCATCCGAGGTGATGATGAATGCACCCTTCTTTGTGCCGACCAGCACTCGCACTGAGCTCATATCCCGTTCCTTTCCGGCTTTTCGTTGTTCGCCTGCCTCACGGGCGATTTCGCGACCGCCTTCATCCTAGGCCACATACCGGCACCCGATCCGGAAAATTTGTCTCAGGCCTTTCATGCCTTTAGCGGGTATGCGGGCAGTTCATACTATTCGCATCTACATAATGCATTCATGATCCATTCACCCCTCAGCCTAGTGCCTTAGGTGCCGTAGCGCCCTTCTGTCGACTTTCTCTCCGGCACTGGATTTGCTATGCTCTTTGTCGATGAAGCCCACCGTGTATATCGAAACGACAATCGTCAGCTACCTTACCGCCCGACCGAGCCGTGACCTCGTGCGAGCGGGTCAGCAGCAGATCACCCGCGAATGGTGGGAGAACCAACGGGAGCACTACGATCTGTACATCTCGGACCTTGTCGTCTCCGAGGCTTCGGCCGGAGATGCGGCGGCCGCCGCGGCCCGGCTTGAGATTCTCGGTGCCTTGCCCCTTCTGAGCGTCCGCCCCGAGGCTGACACGCTGGCGACATCACTCTTGGCGCAGTTGGCGATTCCGCCCAACGCCGATCGCGATGCGGTCCACGTCGCCATTGCCGCCACCAACGGCATCAATTACCTGTTAACTTGGAATTGCCGCCACTTGGCAAACCTGCAACAGCGGTCAATAATTGAAGAGGTCTGCCGCGACCTCGGTTACGAGCCCCCCTTGATCGGCACGCCCGCCGAGTTATTGGAGAACCTGCCATGACTACAGACCCCATTGTCGACGAAGTCCGCAAGGCAGGCGACGCGTACTTCAAAAAGTTCAATTACGATCTCAAGGCGGCGTTCGAGGATATGCGTCACCGAACCGAGCAGTCCGGGCGCAAAGTCGTTTCCCTGCCGCCTCGCCCCGCAAAGCCACGCCCGAGCCGGACGATCAAGCATCGTCCCACCGAAGCCGCGTAGCCCGCGTCGATTGGATATGCGCTCGTCAATTGGTGAGGCCCCCGTGATTCCAGACGACCCGACGCAGCCGCCCGTCGTGCCCCGTCCCGCGCAACTTGTGCCATTGGATTACGCGCTTCCGGCGGCCGGGCGGCCGGGTTCGATCACGGCGATCGGCGTGATTGGCATCATCATGGCGTCCGCGGGTTTGCTGGTGGGCTTGGCCGGTGGCCTGCAATCGATCGGCTTGATGATGCTCCGGGGCATGGGCTGGCCACCGCCCGTCATGATCGTGGTCTCCATGGGCGAAGCGGTTGCCGGGGCAGCGCTGGCCAGCGCCTTGCTCGTTGGATCCATCGCCTTATTGCGACTGCTTCCCTGGAGCCGTCGCGTGTTGCTCTGGTGGGCATGGATGTACCTGCTCGCCGACGTGGTCATCCTGCTGCTGCAAATACTGATCGTCGCCCCCGCCCAGATGGACATGTACGCAAAAATGTTCGCGGCCGTTCCGCCTGCCGCGCCGACAACGATACCCGTGAACGCGGTTGCTGTGCGCACGTCCACTGTCAACGTGTCTTCCTCGGGCGTTACCGTTGTTCCAGGCGGACGCGCGGTCGCGAGCAGCCGTCCGGGCATGCCGGGCGCTCCGGCACCCGCCCCGATAGCGATGGCAATGCAAACCGTCTTCATCGCGACAGCTTCCGGAAAAGCCGTGATCTGCGTTATCTTTCCGGTTGTTATGTTGATCGAATTGCGCTCGAAACGGGTCCGGGACGCACTTGCGTCTGCCTGAAGGTGTCCTTATGGTTGACACGACAATCCCTTGACCGTTACCATTTGGGCATGCGCGGGATATTTAATATCATCATTGGCGGCATTATGGTCGTCGGCGGCCTGAGCGGGGTGCTGGTGCTCAAGGGCACCCAGAGCGGCGGAGCGCTTGCCGCCATCGGGGGCTTCCTCGTCATTCTCGGCTTCGTCCGCCTGCTGCGTTCCGCAGAGTAGGCGACGCCTGGGAAATCGGCAGAGCCGTTGGAATCCGTGCAGTAGTTGGTGGACGCTATCCTCACCAATTTCGCGACGGTCAGTCTTGTTTGATCACCCACGGCAGTGCCATCAGCGCCACGCAGACGCCGCTCATCAGCAGCAGATTCGAGATGAAATAGGGAAGCACCATCAGCCCCAGCCCCGCGCCCAGGGGCACGAAGCGCACTTCCTTCTTGCCGTACATGAACATGCCCAGCCCGATCGTTCCAAACACCATCGAGAGCATCAACTGGTTCATGTCCATAAAGACTCCACGGTCCGATCATACGTCTCCACATACTATCGACCGTGTCCACACGCGAGGCGATTACATATCGAGAACAAAGTCGGAATGAGTGGGGCCGACACCCACGTCGGCCGCTGGGTAGCGAGCAGAAAAGGCCGACGAGGGCTTCGGCTCTACCATCTTATTCGTAATTCGAATTTCGAGTTTTGCTTTTGATCTTCCCATTTTGCCTTTCCCCCGTATCCACGGTACAGTCCGGTTCTCATGATTCACGACAACCTTGCAACTTCCCTCGAGGCCTTTGCGGCGCGGATGCACTCCATCCGCGACTCTCTTTGACTTCCCCGCAAAACAGGCACGACGAAAAGAACTTGAAGACAAGATGGGCTCGATGGGCTTCTGGGACAACCAGGAGGCCGCCAAGGCCGTCGTTTCCGAAGTGAAACTGCTCAAGGCCACCATCGACCCGCTGGCGACACTGCTTGCTGGCATTGAGGATGTCCGCGCCTTGTGGGAACTGGCGGTCGAGGCCGGTGATCAGGCCTCGCTTGAAGAGGCTGACCGCATGCTCGCCAACCTCGAGAAGAAGGGCGAACAGATCGAGCTTCAGGCATTGCTCGGCGGCAAGAACGACCCGATGAACTGCTTCTTCACGATTCAGTCCGGGGCCGGCGGCACCGAGGCCCAGGACTGGGCCGAGATGCTCCTGCGCATGTACCTGTATTTCTTCCAGAATCGCGGCTGGAATGTCTCGGAGGTTGACCGCCAGTACGGCGAACAGGCCGGCATCAAGTCGGCCACTTTGCACGTCAAGGGCGACTACGCCTTCGGCTACCTCCGCGCCGAAGCGGGCGTCCATCGCCTGGTCCGGCCGTCGCCATTCAACGCCCAGAACAAGCGGCAGACGTCGTTCGCCGGCGTGACGGTCGTGCCCGAGTTTGCTGAACTGGAAACCGGCAACGACCTTCCCGAGGCCGACCTCGACATCGTCTGCTTCGTCCGCGCCAGCGGCCCGGGCGGCCAGAACGTCAACAAAGTCGCCACCGCCTGCCGCATCACGCACAAGCCCACCGGGCTGGTGGTCACCTGTTCCGTGGAACGTTCGCAGCAGCAAAACCAGCGTCTGGCCAAGGCGATCCTCCGCAGCAAGATCGAAGCCCTGGAGCAGGCCAAGCGCGACGAGGAACTCCGCGCTGTCATCGGCGATCCCAAGGCCGTCAGCTTTGGTTCGCAGATCCGCTCGTACGTGCTGGATGACCGTCGCGTGAAGGATCACCGCACGAACGTCGAAACGCATGACGTCGATTCGGTGCTGGACCGCGGCGAGCTCGACATGTTCATCGACGCGGAGCTGCGGCGCAAGCGGAAAACGCCGGATCAGAAGTAACCCATGGGAGACAGCTCATGGCCAAGATCGCCAAACTCTTGACGGGATTGCTCATGCTGTGCGTGGGCGGCTTTGCCCGGGCGGAGGTCCCGGTGTTCGATGTCCGCCAGCACGGCGCTGTCGGTGACGGCAAGACGCACGACACGACGGCCATCAACAAGGCGGTGAAAGCGTGCGCTGCCGCCGGCGGCGGACAAGTGAAATTCCCGCCGGGCAAATACCTGACGGGTACCATCAATCTGGAAAGCAATGTCACGCTCATGCTCGAGGCCGGCGCCGAGATCATCGGCACCGCCGATCTCGAGCAATATCAGAATTTCAACCCGCCCGGTTCCACGCCGCTGGCCAATCGCAACCGCTGGCATCGGGCTCTGGTTCTGGGCGTTGGCGTCGAGAACGTCGCCATCATGGGTCCCGGGATCATCAATGGCAACAAGGTGTTCGACGCCATGGGCGAAGAGAAAATGCGCGGCCCGCATGCCGTGCTTTTCGGCAATTCCAAGGGCATCACCATCCGCGATGTGAGCATCCGCGACGCGGCCAATTATGCGGTGATGCTCGAATTCACCAGCCAGGTCGAGGTGCGCGGCGTGAAGATTACAGGCGGTTGGGATGGCGTCCACTTCCGCGGCTGGAAGGACAACCCCTGCCGCGACGTTTCGATCACCAACTGCGAGTTCTACACGGGCGACGACTGCATTGCGGGCTGGTTCTGGGAGAACACGCTGATCGCCAACTGCATCATCAATTCATCGTGCAACGGCATCCGAATCATCGGCCCGGCGAAGAGGCTGATCATCGACAACTGTCTCTTCTTCGGCCCCGGCCGATTCGAGCATCGCACTTCGCGCGACAAGCATCGGACGAACATGCTGGCCGGGTTGTGCCTGCAACCGGGCGCGTGGGACAAGACTGAAGGGCTCATGGACGATGTGGCCATCTCGAATATCACCATGCGCAACGTAACCACGCCATTGCACATGTCGCTCAAGCCGGGAAATGTGGGCGGCCGCGTGATGATCGATCGCATGACGGCGACAGGCTGCTATCTCGCGGCCGCATCGATCGAAAGCTGGGCGGAAACGCCGATTGAGCAGGTGACGTTGCGAGATATCAACCTGTCGTTCACCGGCGGCGGCACGACCGAGCAGGCGAAACTGGTGGTGAAATCGCCGCCGGTGGATGCCCGGCCACTTCCGGCCTGGGGACTCTATGTCCGAAACGTGAAGCACCTGGATCTTATCAACGTACGCCTCAGCCTCGACGCCGACGATGCCCGGCCGATGGCCATTTGCGACGGCGTGGAGCGCCTGACACTGGACGCGTTCAAGTTCCCCCACGGCAACGAGTCGCCGTTCGCGCTCACGGGCGTCGCGGAGGTGCGCCTGTCGGACACGAACGTTCCCTTCGCCAAGGCCCGGTGCCTGGACCTGAAAGTCGAGCCACTCGCGGTGACGGCGGGTGTCGAAAACGGCACGCAGGATGGACTGGCCAAGGTCGAGCTGACCTACGGCGGCCAGACACTGACGCGATGGACGTACCTCAAGGCCAGCGAGAAGAAGGACGTGGTCTTCACCGGCCTGCCGGCGTTATCGCCCGGAAGACATGAGCTGCGCTGCGGCGACGTCTTCAAAGAAATCACCCGACCCTAGATCTGCGACCCTTGAACTGTTGAACCCTTGAACCCTCGAACCAGGGAATTCGATGTCCACACAACCCGCGCTGTCCGATCTTCTCGCCGTTGCGCAGGAGGCCGCGTATCTTGCCGGCCGGCGCACGCTCGCGTACTTCAATGCGGGCGTCCCCGTGGAGATCAAGCCCGACCAGACGCCTGTGACGATTGCCGACCGCGAGGCAGAACAAATGATCCGCGCCTGTATCGCGCGGCGATTTCCCGATCACTCGATTCTGGGCGAAGAAGGCGGCGAATCGCGCGGCAACCCGGACTATCGCTGGATCATTGATCCGATCGACGGGACCAAGACGTTTATTCGCGGCGTGCCGTTTTACGGCGTCCTGATCGGCGTCGAGGTGCGGGGTAAGCCTGATGTAGGCGTGGTGTATCTCCCGGCGCTGGATGAGATGGTCTCGGCCGCCAGGGGTCTCGGCTGCCGTTGGAATGGCCGGCCGGCGCGTGTCTCGACGATCGACCGCCTCGCCGATGCGGCATTGTCCGTGAGTGACGTTCCCATGGCCGTTGCTCGCGGCGAAGGCTATCGGCGTCTGTCGGCCGCCGTGAAATTCCAGCGCACCTGGGGCGACTGCTACGGCTACGTCCTGGCTGCCACCGGCCGCATCGAAGTGATGGCCGACCCTGCCATGAACCCGTGGGACTGCGCCCCGCTCCTGGTCATCATGGAAGAAGCCGGCGGCAAGTTCACGACCTGGAACGGCGAGCCGACGATCTGGGGCAAGGATGCGGTGGCCAGCAATGGCAGACTGCACGCGAGTGTGATTGAGATGCTCTCGGTGCCCGCGTAAACCGATGTGCCCATAATAGACAAAAGATGGTTATCGCCCGGCAGGGGCGTCAGCGCACCATTGCCGCCATATTTGTCGATAGGCCGCCTCGATGTTGGCGGCGTAGTGAGGCGCATCCATCAGGGGTGAGTGCTCCATTTGCTGTCGCAGATTCAGGCGCAACTCCGCCAGGCGCACTTTGTCGGCCGCGAGCGTTGACGCGATCCTGACGTAATGGTCGGGATCCTGCGCCACCAGTTCCGGCAGGCCGGCATTGGACAGCAGACTCACGCCGACGCGGGACACATGGGTTGCCCCGGCTAGAGTGACGACCGGAACACCCATCCACAAGGCTTCGCATGTGGTCATGGTTCCGTGATAGGGGAAGGTGTCCAGGGCGATGTCCATGGCTCCGTAGAGCGCCAGATGCCTGTCGCGATCCGGCTCGTGTCCGAGCAACTCCAGCCGCTCGGGGCCGACATGCGCCTCGCTTAGTATCTGCTGGACTCGGCGACGTACGGCTTGGCTGCCGAGTCCTGCCGTTTTTAGCAGCAGCCGCGACTCAGGCACGGCTTGCAGAATCCGGCCCCAGAGCCGGAGCATCGGCTCGGTGACTTTGGCGAAAGCGTTGAAGCAGCCGAAAGTGATTGGCCCGTCCCGCCGCTCGGTTACGGGCGGGCACGGGGATGGCTGATAGCACCAGGCACATGGAGACAGGCGAGCCAACCGCTCGGAGTGGTATGGCTCAGTTTGCCCCGGTGGGTCGGCGTAGGCGTCGGTCAGGCGGTAGTCCATCGTGCTCAGCCCGGTCGTATCCGGGTAACCAAGGTAGGTTGCCTGCACCGGGGCGGGTTTGCGCGCGAAGAGCAGCAGCCGGCCGTGGGCGGTGTGCCCGGCGAGATCCACGAGGATGTCGATGCGATCCTGGCGGATCAGCTCGGCAGCCTGGGCATCAGAAATTCCGACAATACTCCGCCAGCCATCGGTATGTGAGCGCAGTCGCTGGGTCATCGCATCCGGGACGGGCACATGCGCATAGGCGAAGATCTCAACGCGACTCTTGTCATGGTTTGCCAGCAAAGGCAGGAGAAACCGGCCGACGGGGTGTTGTCGGAAGTCCGGCGACACGTAGCCGATACGCAGCCGGCGGTCGGGCGTGCGATCGTTTGAATGGGGCTGGATGCACGACCGCAGCGGCTCGGCGTGCTGGCGGTTCCAGCGGTGGTGTTCCTCGGCAATCGCCCGAGCGTCGTAGCCCGCATGGTAATGCAGGGTTAAGACGAGATTGCTCTGGGCTTGCGGGGAATTGGGATTAAGGGCGATGGCCTGGCGATAGGAGGCGATCGCTCCATCGAGTTGTCCCGCGGCCTGCAGGCTGCTGCCGAGATTGAGATGGGCCGCGGCGTGGTTCGGTTGGAGGGCGAGGGCCTGACGATAAGAGGCGATCGCCTCGTCGAGTTGTCCCTTGGCGTGCAGACAGGTCCCGAGGTTGACGTGGGCGTCGGGGAAGTTGGGTTTGAGAGCGATGGAACGGCGACAGGCGGCGATGGCCTCTTCCACTTGTCCCTTGTCCGCCAGGGCACTGCCGAGATTGCTGTGGGCTTCGGGCAGGTTGGGTCGGAGAACGATGGCCTGACGGTAGGCAGCAATGGCCTCGTCCAGTTGCCCGCTGTCTCTGAGGGCATTGCCGAGGTTAACGTGGGCTTCGGAAGAACTGGGTTTGAGGGCGATGGCCTGGCGGCAGGCGGCGATTGCCTCCTCCAGTTGCCCCGCGCGTCTCAGTGCGTCGCCGAGATTGATGTGGGGTTCCGGCAGGTGCGGGTTGAGAGCGATGGCCTGGCGAAAGGCGATGATGGCTTGGTCGATCTGGCCCTTGTCGGCCAGGACCGTGCCGAGATTGCTGCTGGCTTCGGCGTAATCGGGTTTGACGGCGATGGCCTGGCGAAAAGCGGCCGCGGCCTCCTCGAGTTGGCCCTTAACCTGCAGCGCGTTGCCGAGATTGTTGCAGGCCTGGGCATAGCCGGGATTTAGAAACACGGCCTGACGAAACGACGCAATAGCGTCGTCCAGATGTCCCTGGGCGCTCAGCACGTTGCCGAGATTGTTGTGAGTTTCCGGTACGTTGGGTTTGAGAGCGAGGGCCTGCCGGATCAGGTCCACGGCCACGTCGTTCCGCCCCGCTTGAGAAGCCAACACGCCGAGATAGTGCAGAGCATCGGCATTCTGCGGCTGCTGGGCCAGAATTTGCCGGTAGAGAGGTTCGGCCTGCGCGAGCTGCCCGGCCTGGTGATGCTGGAAGGCGATCTGCAACGCTTGTTCGACGCTGAGTTGAGGCATAATCGCTGGGGTCCGAGGAGTTCAGATTTGGGCAATCTGCTGCAATAAGGTGCCAATCTGCATCCCGAAACGCTGGCCATCCAGGAATCGCGGTCTCGCCGTCATCTGACGCAGGATGTGCTCCTGCAGGCGCCGCCTGGTTTCAGGCTGCGTTCCCAGCCGGCAGGCCAGCGCGACATAGCCGTCCGCATCCCGTGCGATCAGTTCTTCAAGGTCCAGGTCCCGCAACAACGCCGGCCCCACGAGCGCCCGGAATGCATCGCCGTGCATCACAACGCTGGGCAATCCCAGTTGGAGCGGATCGATCAGCGAGGTGGCCCCGGAGAAGGGGAAGGAGTCCAGGTACACATCTGCCAACTTGAGCCGTTCCAGCACATCCGCGCGGTTGGGGGCGGGCTGGAACACGAGCACCCGATCAACATCGACGCCATGCCGCGACATCGCGGCGGCCAGGCGATCCAGGAATGGCCCGGTCGCATAGCTGTTGGACCAGTTGGGGTTGAACGGATACAGCACCAGCCGCGAGCCGGGCACTCCCGCCAGGATGCGAGCCCAGGTGTCATCCACAGCGGGCAGAATCTTGTAAAAGTTGGCGCCCGAGGCGAACACCACGGCGTCTGCGGGGATGCCGAGGCTGGCGCGGGTCGGCCGCTCGGTTGGCTGTTGAAGTTGCTCGGAGCCGAAGTCGTAGCAGTGGGCCGGCCCATCGATCATGAAAAGCCGCTCGGTGTAGTGGTCTTGTGCGCCCGTTTGCGGTTCGCTCAGCCGCCCGGAAATATAGCAGTCCACATTGCGCATGCCGGTGGTCACACAGGAGCAGACACTGGCGATCTGCTTGCGTGCCAGACGGTGCATGGCCAGGAGCGTGATACCGTTGGTGACGGCGGTCACGTTGGTGGCGAGAAAAAGGAGATCCAGGTCAAATTGCCGGAGCGTTTGCACCTGCTGGGGCAGTTGAGCGGGCAGCGCAACCAGCCGGTCGGCGAACTGGCTGCAGAATTGCTCCAACGGGTGATTGGTGCTCTGCAGAGCAAAGAGGATCACCTCGAAGCGGCTGCGATCGAGATGGCGGTACACCGGCAGCGTGGCGAAGGTCTCGGTCTGCGGAGAGAAGTGGGCGGCCAGAATGCCGAGCCGCAGCTTGCTGCGCGGCGGGCGGCTGGGAAACGTGTGGTCCAGCGAAGCACCGAGGATCTGGAGAACGAGCTCCATGAAACGGGCCCGCTGTCGATAGACTTCGCGCAGATTGCTGGAATTGAAATATAGCGGGATCACGTTCAGAGACTGCAGCGCGAACAGGCCGATGCGCTGCCATTGTTCGGAACGCGGGTTGGCTGCGAGGGACTCGTGCAGGTACGCGAGCCAGCTCTGCGTGAAGCGGAGATACGCCTCGGGTTCACCGGATTCCCGGAAGAGTTGCGGGCCGGTCATCATGAATCGCATGTACTCGTCCAGGAGCCAGGGCGGAATGGCCGCGAGGTTGTACTGCAGCGGCAACTGGTGAGGGTACAGAAAAAGCATGGCTGCCAGTAATCGCCCGCAGTTGTTTTCGCTGGCGGGCGTCGATTCCAGTCCCGTTTTCAGTTCGGCGATGAGTGTCTTGTCGGCCTCGGAGGGCAGAAGGTCGCGCACCCCGCTGTCCCGAAGCATTCGATGCATCTGGCCCAGGCGCCCGGCCAGTGCTCCCGCCAGATCGGCCGCTGGCAGCGCGAGCCACTGCCGGGCCAGTTCCCGGCGGGTTTGGTTCCACGATTCGATAACGGCGCGCAGGGCTTGATCCGTCGGTTGCGCCGACGAGCCGAGCCGCAGCAGATTCGTGGGAGTGGACATGGCGTGGGATCCTAACCGTTAAGAGCCTGGATCAATTCGAGCAATCCCCGGAGTATCCGTTCATCATCATTCCGGTAGAACAGCACATTGCCAAAACTGTTGGGGCGATCGGGCCGTCGCACGCCATCCGCATGCACTGCCACGAGACGGTGCGTCCAGTCACCCCGCCGGAAGTTGCCGCCATCGTCGTAGTCGAAGACGAGAGCGTTGTATCCTTGTTGCGTCATGGCATCGATCGTACCGAGCAGATCCGCCGGCGTCTGGCCGGCGAAATAGAAGCTGTATTCGATGAAGATCAACCTGGGGGGCAGGCGTTGCAGGTCGTATGCCTGCAGCACGTGGAAATCTGTTCCCTCGGTGTCGATCTTGAGGAAGTCCACTCGCTGAACGTGCTGAGTGGGCAGAAAGTCCGCGAGCCGCACGCAGCGCACGGAGAGCACGTCCCGGTCGGCACCAAACGGCGAAGTCGTCAGGCCCGAAAGGCCGGGTATCGTGTTCAGGTGGAACGCTGCCGAGTCGATGTTCCGGGCTCCGGCCGCCATCGGAAAAAGTCTGCACTTTCCTGGATACGTCGTCGGTAACCGTGCCAAGACCCGCTGGCATGCCGGATCCGGCTCGAACATATCGGCCGTCCAGCCATCCTGAAGGAAGACCTCGGCCACCGATCCGTAGGCAGCGCCCACGTCGATCAGATGGGGAGTTCCCGAGCGATCCGGCAGGGTGTGGAAATAGTCGCGGATCAGCGTGTCGGCGACATGCTGGTCGGTGAGGCCCGCCAAACGACCGCCCCGGGTTAAGGCGGTATCGGCCTGTTGCTGCACCTGCGCGCGGAGGTTGTCGATGACTGCACTCATGGTTCACTTCTCCGCCGGCGGTGTGGTCCGGCAACGTTCCTGCTCGGCGCGCAACAGAATGCCGATCATTGTCTCAAATGTAACACTCGGCCGCCATGATGTCTGTTCCCGTAGCAAGCGCGAATTCCCCACGAGTTCCATTCTGCGCCTCGCCAGCAGGGTCGGATCTTCACGTACATGCGCCCGCCAATCCAGCCCCAGGGCAGCAAAGGCAGTCGCGGCCAACTCGGCGACGGTGTGGGGTTCGCCGGTGGCCACCAGGAAATCACTGGCTTCCGGTAAAGCCAGGATGCGCACCATGGCGTCGACATAGTCGGGGGCATAGCCCCAGTCCACGCGCGCTGAGAGGTCGCCCAGGACCAGTTCCTGGGCTTGCCCCTGCTGGATCGCCACTGCTCCGCGGACGATGCGCTGCGACAGGAAGTCCGCACGCCGATACGGCGATTCGTGGTTGTAGAGAATCGCAGCCGACGCTCCCACGCCATGGCTCTGCCGATACATCCGACAAACGTGAATACCCGTGGTCTTGGTAATTCCGTACACGCACAGAGGCCGAAGCGGCGTGTTCTCATCCTGAGTCGGTGTGGCCGGATCACCGAAGACATGCGAGGAGGCGGCGTAGACCAGGCGAGCGCGGGGTTGCTCCGTGCGGATGGCTTCCAGGAAGTTCAGCAAACCGACGACGTGAACGTCGTGGCTTCTGGCGAACAGATCACGAGTGTTCGCGAGGCTCTTGTCCTCGGAGGAATGGTGATAGGCCGCCAGGTAGTAGACCTCATCGGGCTGGAATTGGCGCACGGCGGCCGAGATGGCCGGTGCATCGAGAATGTTCAGGACACCCTGAAACGGCGTGCCACAAGTCGCCAGGCTCTCCCGGCCGATACCCAGCAGCGCATAGCCATCGTGGCTGAGGCGATCGAAGAGGATTCGCCCGTCCTGACCGCAATTGCCAACGATGATTGCTTGCTTCATTGGGGTATGAACTGTATCTGAGGAAGTGGGAAGAGCATCCGTCCGCCGGCCTTGAGAAACGCCTCTTCGCGCCGGAGCAGATTCTGGCGAAAATGCCACGGAAACACGAGGAAGCAGTCGGGCTTCATACGCTTGGCCGCTTCCTCGGAGATGATGGGAATCCAGGTTCCGGGCGTAAAGCAGCCGTCCTTGTCGGGGTTTACATCGGCGATGGCCGGCAGGTCGCGCGGCGTGATGCCGCAGTATTGCAGGATGACGTTGCCTTTGGTTGATGCGCCGTATCCCAGCACCTTGTTGCCGTGAGCCCTGAGTTGAGCCAGAGCATCGAGCAGATCGCGTTTGTGTGCCACGGTGCGTCCGGCGAACGCTTCGTACGGCGCGAGGTCCGCCAGCCCCATGGCTTCTTCGCGTTGCAGTGCGGCCGCGATGGCCGGCATGTCGACTGCGTGGGGCGAGTTCGGCTTGGCCACGGTGACAGCGAAACTGCCGCCGTTGGTGTCGTTGAACTCCACATCAATGATCCGCAGGCCGCATCGCGTCATCATCCATTGGATCTGCGTCAGGCCATAGTATTCCAAATGTTCATGGCAGATGGTGTCGTAGGCAGTGGCTTGCAGCATCGCGGGCAGATAGCTCTGCTCGAAGTGCCACACGCCGTCGTCGGCCAGCACTTGCGCGATTTCGCGCACGAAGGCAAGGGGATCCTCAATGTCGTAGAACATGGCGATGGAAGTGATGATCCTGGCCTGCCGTGATCCGACCTGCCGGCGGACGGCCTCGGCTGAGAAGAAGTTGGTGATGACGTCGATATCCTTGCGGTAGAAGGCGC
>JANYKD010000239.1 GCA_025361735.1 Phycisphaerales bacterium | reverse complement strand
CCACCAGGCCCATCGACCAGATCTTGGCGAGCATGATCTCGGCCGGCGTAATCGGCATCACCAGGAGATGCTCGATGGTCCCGTGCTCCCGTTCGCGGATCAGCGCGGCGCCGGTCAGGACAATTGAGAGCATGGTTACGTTGTTGATGATCTCCATCAGGGCGCCGAACCAGGACTGTTCCATGTTGGGGTTAAAGCGAGAGCGCAGTGCCAACTCAACAGGCGGCGGGGCGCTGCCCCGGTAGCGCTGCACGAATTCGCCGATCTCGCCCGACACCATCTGCTGGACGTAACTGCTTCCGCTGAATGCCTGGCTCATCCGCGTGGCATCCACGTTGAGCTGGATGGCGGGCGACCTGCCGGCCAGCACATCGCGCTGAAAGTCCGGCGGAATGTCCAGCACGAACGTGAAGTCGCCGGCATCCATACCCTTGTCGATGCCGACCAGGGAGATCATCGCCGGCGGCTGGAACCGCGGCGGATAGAACGCCGAGGCGATACGTGCTGACAGGGGCGAGCCATCCTCGTCCACGACGGCAATCGGTGCCTTGTTCAGCGTCTCCTTCATCGCCGTGGCCGAGACGTATATTGACGCTGTGAACGTGTAGGCAATCAACACCAGCATGACCGGATCCCGAGCCAGACTCCACAATTCCTTGATGCCCAGTCGGTAGATGTTGGCTGAGTGTGCCATGTTCAGGTCTCCTGTTTCTTCAGCAATACGATTGAAAGGCCCAGGATCACAGGCACGGACAGCGCCAGCGGCCAGAACGAGCCGTGCAGACTGGAGAAGTCCAGCGCCTTGTTGAACACGCTGCGGCTGATCGTGAGAAAATGCGAGGCAGGGTAGATGCGGCCGATGACTGCCCCAAAGCCTTCGAGCGAGGAGACGGGGTTCAGCATGCCGGCAAATTGGACAGCAGGGATTATGGTGCCGATCATGGCCACAAACATCGCGGCAATTTGACTGCGCGTGAACGACGAGGCAAACAGACCGAAGCCGGTCGAGAACGTCACAAAGAGAACCGCGGCCGCCGTCAGCGTCAGGAAACTGCCCTTGACGGGCACGCCAAAGAGCGTGACGGCCAGGAGGATCATGACCCCGAAGTTGAACATCGCCAGGACGATGTAGGGCAGTTGCTTGCCGAGCAGGAACTCGCTGCGCGTGACCGGGGTAACATAGAGATTGATGATCGAGCCGAGCTCTTTCTCGCGCACCACCGAGAGGGCGGCCAACATGGCCGGAATCATCAGCAGGAGCATCGGGATGACCGCCGGCACCATTGCCGGCAGGCTCTTCACGTCGGGGTTGTAGCGGAATCGTGTCTCGATGGTGGCCTGGCCGAGCGAGGCATCCACACCGAGCCGGTGCCTGGCCATGTCCAGCAGCCAGTCCTGGTGCATGCCCTGCACGTAACCCTGGACCGTTTCCGCACGCCGAGGCATGGCGCCGTCCACCCAGGCGCCGATTTGCACCGCGTGGCCGCGCTGGATGTCCCGCGCGAATCCAGACGGGATCTCGATCGCCAGCGCGAGTTCGCCCGCGCGCATCCGCCGGTCGAGTTCAGCGTAATCGGTGATTGGCGGGCGTTCGACAAAGTAGCGGGAGCCGGACAGGTTGAGCGCGTAGTTCTGGCTTAGTGTGGTCTGGTCGCGATCTAGCACGGCATAGGTCATGTTTTCCACGTCCAGGCTGATGCCATAGCCGAAGACGAGCATGAGGATGGCCGTTCCCAGCAGCGCCATGGTGGCGCGTACCGGATCGCGGCGCAGTTCCAGCGTCTCGCGCAAGCTGTAGCTCCAGGCGCGGGCCAGGCTGAAGGACCGGCGGCGAATGGGCGGTGCGACCGCCGCGGAGGGCGGCGAAGCCGTGGTTGGCTCGCTTGCCTTGGTATTTTCGTTTTGCTCGGCCGCATCCTGCAAGTAACCAATGAAAGCCTGTTCCAGCGTCGCGACACCGCGCTGACGCACCAGTTCGGCCGGGACGTCAGTCACGAGCACGCGACCGGCGTGCATCAACGAGATGTGGTCACAGCGCTCCGCTTCGTTCATGAAGTGCGTGGAGATGAAGATCGTCACCTTGTCATTGCGCGCTAAATCGATCATCAGTTGCCAGAGGACATCGCGTGCGATCGGGTCCACGCCCGAGGTCGGCTCATCAAGGATGAGCAACTCCGGCTTGTGGACCATGGCGACGGCCAGTGACAGGCGCTGACGGATGCCCAGCGGCAGGCTGTCGGGCATGGCATCGATCACCCCGTCCAGGCCGAAGCGCCGGAGCATTTCCTCCACCCGCGCGGGGATATCGGCTTCGGGCATGCGGAACAGGCGTGCGTGCAGCACCAGATTCTGGCGCACGGACAGTTCCGTGTAGAGCGAAAACGCCTGCGACATGTAGCCCACGCGGCGGCGGGTGGCGAGATCCCTTGGATCGACGCCGTGCCCAAGCAATGACGCGTGGCCTTCGCTGGGCGGCAGCAGGCCCGTCAGCATCTTCATGGTGGTTGATTTGCCGCAACCGTTGGAGCCAATGAAACCGAAGATTTCGCCGCGACGGATACGGAAACTGACGTGGTCGACGGCAACGAAGGTGCCGAAGCGCATGGTAAGGTCCGTCGCCTCGATCGCGATCTCCGCGCCGTCTCCATCGACCAGCAGCGGGATGGTCACGGTACGGTGTCCCTGCCGCTTGCCTTCGGGCAGCAAGGCGATGAAGGCCGCATCCAGCGATTGGCTGGCGGTGCGTTCGAGCAGTTCGACCGGCGCGCCGGTGGCAAGGACGCGACCGGCATCCATTGCCACCAGCCAGTCGAATCGCCGGGCTTCGTCCATGTAGGCGGTCGCCACGATGACACTCATGCCGGGACGCTCGCCGCGGATGCGATTGATGAGATCCCAGAATTGGGAACGCGCCAAGGGGTCGACGCCGGTCGTGGGCTCGTCGAGGATCAGCAGGTCCGGATCATGGATCAGGGCGCAGCACAGGCCCAACTTCTGCTTCATGCCGCCGGACAGCTTGCCGGCGGGACGCGGCAGGAACGGATACAGGCCGGTGCTCCGGGTCAGCTCGTCGATGCGACGGCGGCGTTCGGCGGCGTTGTGGCCGAACAGGCGGCCGAAGAATTGCAGGTTCTCCTCCACGGACAAGGTGGGATAGAGGTTCTTGCCCAGGCCCTGCGGCATGTAGGCGATATGGGGACAGACACTCTCGCGATGACGCGTCCGGGCCATGTCGCCGCCCAGGGCGAACACGCTGCCCTGCTGGACGGCGCGGGCGCCGGCCAGGAGCGAGAGGAGGCTCGACTTGCCCACGCCGTCCGGGCCGATCAGGCC
The DNA here is from genome assembly GCA_025361735.1 of Phycisphaerales bacterium. Taxonomy (GTDB): domain Bacteria; phylum Planctomycetota; class Phycisphaerae; order Tepidisphaerales; family Tepidisphaeraceae; genus JANYKD01. The sequence goes on along the minus strand of JANYKD010000239.1, from coordinate 20,639 downwards.
GACCATGCGCCCGGCCGGGATTTCCAGCGCGATATTATCCAACGCCACGGTCTTGCCGTAGCGCAGGCTGACACCGGTCAGGCGGGCGACTGGCGGGAGAGCCGATGTCACCGTAGTCATTCCGGCACCTTGACGGCCAGGTTGGCCGGCCACTGTGCCTGCGGATTGAGCTTGAGCCAGGCCACGCCGGGCAGGCCGGTCTTGACCATGTTCAAGTGCTTCTGGAGCAGTTCGCGGCTGATCTGGGCCTTGACCCGGAACATCAGCTTCTGTCGTTCGCTGACCGTCTCCACCGTCTTGGGCGTGAACTGCGCAACGCTGGAAACATAGGACACGGTTGCCGGAATTACATATTGCGGCGCGGCGTCGAGGATGATGTGGACCTCGCTGCCGATTGCGACTCTGCCAACAATCGTCTCGGACAGAAAGAACGTCATGTAGACGTCGCCCAGATCGACCAGATTGAGAACCTTGCCGCCCGCGGCCAGGACTTCGCCGGGTTCCGCGACGCGGTATTGCACCCGGCCGTCGCGCGGCGATTTGAGTTGGCTGTCCTGAATGTCGGCCTCTACGCGAGCGATACTGGCTTCGGTTACCGCCACGCTGGAACCGGCGCCGACGACCTGGGCCTGTGCGGCCTCGATTGAGGCGTTGGCCGCCGCGACCTGGGCCTTCGCCCCAGCCAGCGCGGCCTCTGCGCCGCGTACACGAGCCCGGTCGTCGTCAACTTCCTGGATTCCAACCGCGCCTTGTTTGGACAGCGGTTCGGTGCGCGCGAACCGTCGTTGCGCGGCATCGAGTTCGCTTTCACGCTGTCCAACGATGGCTTGGGCGGCGAGCGCATCGCTTCTGCGCACGGCAACCTGGGCTTGGGCAGTGGCGACGGCGTTGACGGCCTGCCGCGACTGTGCACGCGCCTCTTCGCGCTGTGCATTGAGCACGTCGATCTGCATCTGCGCCAACGGCTGACCTGTCCGCACCGTGTCGCCTTCTTTGACCATGATCTCCTGCACCCGTCCGGCGAGCTTGGCGGCGATGTCGATCTCGGTGGCTTCGATCCGGCCATTGCCGCTGGCGAAGCCCACACCCGGGCCGGAAGGTCTCAAGGAAACCCATATCGTCACGGCAATGACCGCCGCGGCGACGATGCCTGCCAGCAGAAGGAGCTTCTTCTTGAGTTGTGGTATCATGATGAATCGCGCACCTTTCGTGAAGCGAATACTCTCGGCAGGGGTTCAGCCGCCGGCGAGGTCGTGTATGACCTTGGGCGGGAACGCTGCTCGCAAGGCGTTCAGCACGGCCAGAATGTCGATGACTTCCTGGGTGATGGCGCCGCTCACCGGGCTCAGATGTCCGCTGGCCGCGAAGATCATGCCGATGACGCTCAACGTCATGCCGCCCACCGCGCTCTGCAGGGCGATGACTCGCATTCGGCGGCTGATGTGCATGAACTCGTCAACCTTCTCCAGGGAGTTGTCCATGATCACAACGCCCGCCGCCTCGGCGGTCACATCGCTGTTCTGTCCAATCGCCATGCCCACTGTGGCGGCCATCATGGCCGGGGCATCGTTGATACCGTCGCCCACGTAGAGCGTCTTGGCAGCGGCTGTTTCCTTGCGGACGATGGCGAGCTTCTCTTCGGGGTTCTTCTGGGCGTGAATGTCGGTGATGCCCACCTGATCGGCAAGGTAGCGCACCTCCGACTCGCGATCGCCCGACACAATCATCACTCGGGCGAAGTGGTGTTTCGGGCCCAGGTGGCTCACGAAAGAACGGCTCTCCGCGCGCGGCGCATCACGAAAGCGGAACATGGCCGCGTAGCGCTGGTCAACGACTACCACGCACTCCAATCCGCCGGCGACTGGAGGAAGTTGATCGCCACCGGCGAGCTTCTGCTCGGCAAATTTCCCGCGGCTGGTGATCTGTACCTGATGGCCGGAGACAGTTCCACGCAGGCCCTGGCCGGGGGGTTCGTTTACTTCGGTGGCCTCCGCGAGCGAAATCCCCTCCGCTTTCGCCTCCGCCAGGATGGCCCGCGCCAGCGGATGCTTCGAATAGCGCTCCAGGCCCGCCGCGAGAGTCAAGACGTCCTTTTGGGCAAGGCCCGTGGCGACTGTCTGTTCGGTCAGCTTCGGCTCGCCATAGGTCAGCGTCCCGGTTTTGTCGAAAATCGCGGTTCGACACTCGGCAATCTGCTCCAGCACAACCGGGCTCTTGACGATGATCGCGCGACGGGCGCACAGGGAAATCGAGCCGATGATGGCGATCGGGATGGCCAGAAGCAGGGGGCAGGGCGTGGCGATGACGAGCACGGCGAGAAACCGAATGGACTCCCCACTGATGACCCAGGCGAGGACGGCAACGGTCAGTGCCACCGGAGTGTATATGGCTCCCAGTTGATCGCCCAGCCGCCGAAGCTGCGGGCGCTTGGCTTCGGACTCGCGCATCACTTCCATGATCTTGGCGTAGCGGGAATCCGCGGATCGCTTGGTGGTGCGGATGGTCAGGGCGGACTCGCCATTGATTGCGCCCGAGATCACCGTCGAGCCGGATGTCTTGGTAATCTGGAACGGCTCGCCCGTCAGGTAGGATTCATCCATCATGCCATGGCCTTCGATCACCACACCGTCCACCGGGCAGATGTCATGTGGGTAGATGGCGAGCGTGTCGCCCACCGCGACGTCGGGCAACGCCACGTCCACGATTTCAGACCCGCGTTTGCGGTGGGCGATCAAAGGCACCCGTTTGGCGAGCGCCGCCAGAACTGATGACGCGCTGCGCAAAGCGTAACTCTCCAGCGCTTCTCCTCCGGAAAGCATCAACACGATGATCGAGCCGGCCAGATATTCACCCAGCAGGATGGACGTAATGATGGAAACGCCGCCCAGCAGATCGGAGCCGAATTCCCGTTTCAGAACCTTTCGAAGCAGTTCATAAAGGAGTGGCAGGCCACCGAGAACGAGGGTTGCCAGCAAGGGAATGCGGTACGTGCCTGGCTCGGCGCGGACGCCGAAGCGCAGCACCAGATGCAGGAGAATAGCCACGATGGAGAATGCCGCGATGACCGTCGTCTTGCGGTGCCAGAGGCCTGATGGCGAATTCCATGGCCTGGCAGGTGGTGGATCCTGGGTCAGCGTCGGCGTCGGCTTCGTCTCCGTCGCCGGGGCGTGCGTAGGATTGATGGCCATATCAGTTTGTCGCATGGTGGGGATTCCCCTCTTGAATGGGCGTGCCAAGTCCCAGTTTGCCGCACACGGCGCGCGCGATCATTTGTTCTTCGTCTGTATGAATGACGCGGACGGCAACCCGGCTGGTGCTTGCGGAAAGTACGCCCTCATTCGCCAGGTTCTGCTTGTCATCAAGCTCGACTCCAAGAAATTCCAGCCCCGCGCAGATTCGGGCGCGAACGGGCGGGGCGTTCTCGCCGATACCTCCAGCGAAGACAAGCGTGTCCAGTCCACCGAGAGCGGCGGCAAAGGAGCCGATCCATTTTTTCACCTGATAACAGAACACCGCGATCGCCTCGGCCGCCCGCACATCCTGCGTTTCACGATCGAGCAGGTCGCGCATATCGGAACTGGTTTCAGATATCCCGAGCAACCCGGACTGGAAACTGATCATCTCGTTGAACTGCTTGGCGTTCATGTGTTCGGCACGGGCCAGATACCATACCAGTCCGGGATCGAGATCGCCGCAGCGCGTGCTCATGGGCACACCGGCCGTCGGCGTGAAACCCATGCTCGTATCCACGGGTTTGCCTTCGTGTACAGCCGCGAGACTCGCGCCATTGCCCAGATGGGCGAGGATGACCCGGCCTCGTGCCGCCTCAACGCCGGCCAAACGAGACAACTCTCCCATGAGAAATGCATACGACAACCCGTGGAACCCGTATCGCCGCACGCCCTGCGCTTCGTAGCGGCGTGGGATCGGCAACACACGGGCCACACGCGGCAGGTCATGGTGAAACGCCGTATCGAAACACGCCACTTGCGGCAGGTCGGGGAACCGGCGATGCAACGCTTCGGTCAACAGGATCTCTTCCGGCAGATGCTCGGGATCAAACGGGGTCAGTTGACGCAGGTCCTCGACCATTTGTCTGGTGATCAATTGCGGATCGCTGTACTTCGGACCGCCATGCACCACACGATGCCCGACCGCGGTCAAGGCATCGTGTCCGAGACGTTCCCCGATCCAGTCCATCAGGGCGCCGACGGCCACCGTGTGGTTAGTCGCCGACACCGGCCGCGTGAAGTTGTCCTGCGGCTGCGAGCCCTTTACGCGCAAGGTGGCGCCCGTCAGCCCGATCCGCTCAATCCCGCCTGCCAGAATGCGTTGCAGGGAATCAGCAGCCTCGAACAGCGCGAACTTGATACTCGAGGAGCCGCCGTTGATCGTCAGAATGAGTGGGCTGGCTGGCTTCATTGATGACTTCCCTCGCTGTGTCGCAATCCGAGTGAAGCCAGCTTCGCGACAGTGGATCGGAAATCCGTGTGAAGAATGCTGCGAATCCCCAGCCCTTCGGCGATCTGTACGAACATCGGGGTATTCTCGATGTAGACCACATGTCGGGCCGGCACCTGAGCGATGTCCAACGCCAGCCGAAAGATGTCCGCGTCGGGCTTGCGCAGGTGGACGAAGCAGGAGGATACAAAGCAATCCACAAACGAGTCCAATTTGAACTTGCGGATCCGATACGCGTTCAACTCGCGCGCTTCGTTGCTGACCACGATGATCTTGAGCCTGTGCCGGGCCTTGAGCCGGGTGACGAGGTCGATCATTTCTTGATACGGTTTCGATTGCGCGAACATGAATCGCCGAAACTGCGCACGCGTGAACGATCGCTTCTGATGGAATACCGCGCGGTTCAGATAGTCTTCCAGGGTGAGCTTTCCGTCCTCGTAGGTGTCGAATGCCTGGTGATGCCGGCTTTCCAAGTCTTCCGGATTCAGGTCGAACGCTTTTGCCGCCAAGGCCCGGGATTCGTGAGCCCATCCGTCGGTAAGCAGAACGCCACCGATATCCAGAAATAGGCATGTGGTTGTGTTTGTCTTCTTCATGATCTGGTCTTTCATCAAGCGGATCAGCGCTGCCAGAGGATTCGCCCGGCTTCCAGGGGAATCGCAGCGCCGTCGCAGCGCGGAACCACGCGCGCCGTATAGTGCGCCGGCGGATGCGCCGCTGACACTGTCGTGCTATAAGCATAGCCGCCCGACGTACCGGCCAGCTGGTGAACGCGAGTCATCTCCTGCCGAACCGCCTCGCCGCCGTTCATTCCGTCGGCGTAGAGCTCCACGCGTACGGCCGCGGGGTCCAGGTCGTTGAGATAGACCTGTACTCCGAATACGTGCTGCTGGTCACGCGTCTCAACTTTCACTTCACCGAAGTGCAAGTTGGCCCATGTCTGCTCCAGACGGTGCTGCAAATCAACGAGTTTCCTGCCGACGGCGCCTTTGTCGGCGGTGCGCGCGCGATACGCTGATGCGGCCGGAAGGTAGTGTTGCTCGGTGTATTCGCGCACTGTGCGGTTGGCGGAGAAGCGGGGGGTCAAACTCGCCATGCTCTCCCGCATCCGCTTGACCCAGGCGGTGGGAATACCCCCGGCATCGCGCGTATAGAACTCCGGGATCACCTCACGTTCGAGCAGGGCGTAGAGCGCGTCGGCTTCGACAGCGTCCCAGGCCGGGTCGTCGCCATGTTCCAGGCCGTCGCCCAGTGCCCACCCCACTTCCGGCGTGTATGCTTCTGCCCACCAACCGTCCAATTCCGAAAGATTGATGCCGCCATTGACGAGCACCTTCATGCCGCTCGTTCCGCTGGCCTCCCAAGGTCGCCGCGGCGTGTTAATCCACACGTCCACCCCTTGCACCAGGTTCTCCGTTAACAGCATGTCGTAATCGCAGAGGAAGACGACGTGGGGCCGGGCCTCGGGCTGGCGGATGAAATTGACCCATTCATGGATCAAGGCCTGTCCGGCGTGGTCCTCCGGATGCGCCTTGCCGGCGATGACAAGCTGCACCGGCCGCTGTGGGTTCGTCAATATCCGCAGCAAACGAGCCGGATCGTGCAGCAACAGATTCGGCCGCTTGTACGTCGCAAATCGGCGAGCGAACCCCAGCGTCAATACATTGGCGTCGAACAAGTGTTTCGCCCGGTCGACCTCCTCGGACGGCGCTCCGATGGAGGCCAGTTGCCGGGACAATCGTTCGCGGGCGTATTCAACAAGGCACTTGCTGGCGGCGATGCGGAACTGCCAGAGCCTGGCGTCGGAGACGCGGCGAATGTCCTGTTCCATCCTCTCCGTTGTCCCCAGCCAGCGGTCCTTTCCGCACACTTCCGTCCAGAGGTCATCGGCGGCCGCCGAGTCCCAGGTCGGCATATGCACGCCGTTGGTGACATGTGTAACCGGCACTTCGTCGGCCGGCCAATGAGGGAAGAGAGGCTGGAAAAGGCTTCGACTGACTTTCCCGTGCAAACGGCTCACGCCATTGACCGCCCCGCTCCCGCGGATTGCCAGATAAGCCATGTTGAACGGTTCGGATGAATCGCCAGGGTTCTGACGACCCAGAGCCAGCAGATCGTGGATCGGAATGCCAAGCTTCTCCTGGGCGTAGCGGCCGAGATACTGCTCGATAAGGGCCGGCGTAAAACGATCAAAGCCGGCGGCCACTGCGGTGTGGGTCGTGAAAAGATTTCCCGCCCGGGTAACAGCCAGCGCAACGTCAAATGGCTGCGCTGCCGCTTTCATGAAATCGAGCGCGCGTTCCAGCACCGCGAACGCCGCATGGCCCTCATTCAGGTGACAGACTTCCGGCTGGATGCCAAGGGCGGCCAGCAGCCGCCAGCCGCCAATCCCCAGGAGCATTTCCTGCTTGAGGCGCAGCTCCGGCCCGCCGCCGTACAGTTGGCTGGTGATCCCTCGATGCGCGGGGTAGTTGGCCGCGTCGTTGCTGTCCAGCAGGTAGAGTTTCACTCTGCCGACCTGGACGTGCCAGGCGCGCAGCCAGACCGAGTAACCAGGCAGGGCGATCTCCAGCCGCAACCACTCGCCATTTGTCTGGCGCAACGGGGTGATGGGCAACTGTCCCGGATCGTTATACGGAAAGAGGGCCTGTTGTTCTCCGTCCTTGTCAATCACCTGCCGAAAATAGCCTTGTTGATAGAGCAGCCCCACGCCAACCACGGGCACACCCAGATCGCTGGCGGATTTGAGTTGATCGCCAGCGACATTGCCGAGCCCGCCCGAATAGATGGGCAGCGCTTCACTCAACATGAATTCCATGCTGAAATATGCGACAGACGTCAGGGACGCTTGCGGATGATTCTGTTGAAACCACGCCGGTGCCTCCGCCGCCTGCCGCATGACCTTCACCAAGCCGTCGACGTGCTGGCGAAAAGTGGGATCAGCCAGCATTCGCTCGATGCGGTCGCGCGCGACCGTCTGCAGGACAACCCAGGGGTTGTGCGTAATTTCCCACAGTTCGGGATCAAGCTCTCGCCACACTCTGTCCGTAGCGTGATTCCACGACCAGCGCATATCCAACGCAAGCTCGGCGAGGGAATCGAATCCTGCGATTGCCGTCGGCAGGAGGCTGTGTATCGGGTTGATGACACGTGTCTGTGTGTTCGCTTGCATAGCTGTAATTGCCGTGCTTCATTAAAAAAAGCCGACGTGTCCGGCCGCCGTGAGGCGCTCGGGCACGTCGGCTTACTCTTGGACAGGTCTCCCGGTAATCCGGGCTACCCTTCAAATAGTCATCCGATAATCTCAATCATCCAATCGTTCAGCCGGTCCAGACCAGTCTGAAAGTCCAGCCACTCTCCTGACTATAGATATCGCGCAGGTCACAGACAAACAGAAAACCTCCGCAACACATATTCCCTGCCTCCGCGTGACATTGAGAGCATAGCGCGTGTCTTCATCGTATGTTACGAGGCGAGGCGGGGATTCAACCGGGCAGCAATTTGGACGAGCACGATCATAACGGCGTAGTCGACCCTAAAACTCAAGCGGCTGATACTCCCGGCAGGCACGAAGGTGCCCAGAGCGGCGACGACACACGTCACCCCCTACGCGGTTTGGAGGACGCGGGTGATGCTCGCCCCGGCGTAGCGCGAGGATTCCCGATAATCCAGTTGCTTTCCACAAGTCGGACCTACTACAGTGTCATAGTGATTGGAGCGTGATGCCAGTACATATCCGCTCCGACATCGGATGACTAGATGAAGGGCAGCCCGGTGAGTTTCGGGAGGCCCGTTAACGAGTAAGCCGACTTGCTTCAGCACCGTTTGTGGTGCGAAAGCAAGTCGGCTTCTTTTTGCGCTCCAGAGATTGCCGAAAACAAGCGGTAACGATGAAGGATCAGATATGAACGTGACAAAACTATTCGTTTCATTGGCAGTTCCGGCAGCTATGGCGATGTTAATGGCCCTGGCCGGCTGCGGCAGCGACCATCACGATTACGGCCGCGACAGAGGCCGCTCGCCGGAAGTTGAACGGCGTGATAACGATCGCCACGACGAGCATCACGACAACGACCGGCGTGACGATGAGCGCGGAGGAAGATAACGGCCAACCGAGCGTTGCGCCATGATGGGCGGATGGCCTTGATTCAATACCTCACTTACCAGGAGACGCGATGAGCAAGTACACGACTCAATCGGAAGCGAAACGGTCTCTCTCTGCCGGGCAAACGCATGACGATCTGCATCCCGGGCATGGCGTGATTGCGACGCCGACGCACGACGCTATTGCCACTCGGGCCTATGAAATCTACGTCGCAAGCGGCAGCAAACATGGCCAATGCAAGCAGAATTGGAAGCAGGCGGAGCATGACCTGGCCAAGAAGGCGCATGTCGTGTGATATCTGGCGACGACGCTGCGGACCGCCGGCGATAGATGCTGGCCTGACACCCAATACCTCATTCTACAGGAGACCTCTCATGAAATTTCGAACTGTTCTAATGGCACTGACTTTGTTGGCCCTGGTGGCTGGCACGTTCGCGATGACCGGCTGCAACACCTGGAACGGCGCTGGCAAGGACGTCGAGCGTGCGGGTGAAAAAATGCAGCACCATGACCACGACTAATGATGATGTTGCGCGAACACTCACGAACGTCAAGACATGAAAGGACCGTTATCATGCTTTGGACTTTAGCACTCATACTCCTGGTTTTGTGGTTGCTCGGAATCGTCTCCTCGTACACGGCCGGCGGGCTGATCCACATCCTGCTCGTGGTGGCCTTGGTCGTCATCGTTATCCGCATGCTCCAGGGGCGCAGGCCCTTGGCGTAGGCCCGGACAATCGCCACACGCGGTCAAGGAGAATCTGAACATGCCAGGCAAACAACCGTTTACCAACGACGAGTTGGCCCAGCTGCACTTGATTGTGTCGCAGGATTGCGCGAGCAGCCGGATCGAATTGAATGACACTGCGGGCCAACCCTATCGGGAGTACTTGAAGCGACGTATGGCGCAAGAAGTGGTTTTGCTCAAGAAGATGGAGGAGGCGCTGTCGGTGTTACGAACCAACGGCGAAGATCGGTGGGCGTCGGACATGTTCTTCGTCGACTCGAAACCGTCCGCACGTGTGCAGAAAGTGCAGCAATGAAACGAATCCAGATCAATGAACGTGTGCAGGTGCTTCATGACATCCCCGAGCTGGAACTACGGGGCGGCGACGTGGGCGTGGTCTGCAGCAAATGGTTCAAGCCGACAACGGCCTACGAGGTTGAGTTTCAACGAGGTTCGCCATTGTGCTGTGTACGCGCGCTGCTGATGCCCAACCAGCTCAGACTGCTCACCACATTGGCCATATCCGTAATCGCAGGACATTAACAATGACAACACATCTGACAGGCTCTCATCACAGCACCTACAACGCCATTTTTGCGCACCCGGCGGCACATAATCTGCACTGGCGCGACGTGCGTTCAATGCTGGCCTCGCTGGCCGAAGTCGTAGAGGAGCCCAATGGGAACCTGAAGGTTACCCGTGGTGAACAAACACTCGTCCTGCGTCCCTCGCTGGACAAGGACGTAGCTGAAATCGAGGAGTTAATGAAGATCCGCCATTTCATCGAGCGATCCGGCGCGGTCGCCACAGAGGATGTGGCGGCGGGCACGCATCTGCTGGTCGTGATTGACCATCGCGAGGCACGCATTTATCGCGCGGAGTTGCACGGGTCGGTGCCCCAGCGCATCGCGCCTTATGATCCGCGCGGCACCGGGAGGCATTTGCACAACGTGGAAAACGATGCCAATGGCCAGCGGAAGCCGGAACGCAAAAGCTTCTACGACGCGATCGCCGCGACGCTGCGGGGCGCCGAAAAGGTGCTCATCTTCGGCAGCAGCACCGGCGCCAGCAGCGCCATGGACCAGTTGCTGTCCGAATTAAAGCTCCATCATAGCGATGTGGCCAAACGTGTCGTCGGTTCGATCGTGCTGGACGAGCAACATATGACCGACGACCAGGTGCTCGCCAGAGCCCATGAGTTCTACGCCAGGGATGCATCCTGACTGCGTTTCAGACGGCTTGTTTGCTCTTTGTCTCACGGAAGAGCGGCGATTCGGCCAGCGTGAAGACGATAATCTCTTCGCCGGTTGCGGTGCTGATGTCATGGTGCAGGCTGAGCACGTTCACGTCGGTGATCTTGCGTACCATCGCTTCCATTGCCGGCCGCGCCGTCTCGACCAGGTGGGCTCGCACCTGCTTCAGCAGATCCCTGCCCTTATCGGTCGGCAGCGACTTGACCAGGTGCTGTTCCGCGGCCGTCAATACGCCCTGCAGGCGCACGACCAGCAGGTCACCGATCAAATGAGCCCGGATGTCCTTTGGCCCCCGGCCCATGTAATCCTGCTCGAAGCGGCTCAGCGCATCACAAATTGATGCCTCAATCTCTCCCTGCGTTCTCATAAGACCTACCATAGTACCCGCTGTGGTCCGGACAATACAGAGAGTCCCTCATCCGCTTTCCATGTCCCGTGTACGGCGGAATTCATTTGTTTGTCAGGTTCGCGGTTCCTACGATAGAAATGGTGATCGAGTTCTCATGAACTCGGGAACCAAATATTCGGATGACTAGATAAAGGGCAACCCGGCCTAAGCCGGGAGGCCAGTTAACGAGTAAGCCGACGTGATGGAGCGCCTTTCGGCGTTCAATTGCGTCGGCTTCTTTGTTTGCGTGGAAACCCTCACGCACTTACCTCAGGAGACGACCATGAACGCGAAGTTTCTGTTTCTTACGCTGGCTCTTTCCGGTGCATTGCTGATCGGCTGCGATGACCCCAAACCCTCGGCGAACGATCCGGCCAAGTCCGCCGCGGCCGCCGCCAAAGCCGAGGCGGACCAGAAGGTCGCCGACGCCAAGACCGAAGCGGATAAAAAGACCGCCAACGCCAAGGCCACCGAGGCCAAGGACGTCGCCGACGCAAAGGCAGCGGCGGACAAGAAGATTGCCGATGCCAAGGCAAAGGCCGAGAAGGATGCTGCCGACGCCAAAGCCGCCGCCGAAAAGGCCGCGAGGGACGGCAAGTAGTATCGACCCATGTGGCTCCGTTCCGCGCGGCTCCCGGCGCGGAACCGCCACGCAACATCACACACGGATCGACAACCATGAAACACGGCCGCACATCCGTGCTCGTGGGGTGCATGCTCGCCACCGCTGCGCTGCTGTGTGGATGCGCCCAGGTCCCCCTGGATTATCCACGTACCGCCAGTTGGGCGACTACAAATCCTGCGCAGTCCCGGATGGGCAGGGAACTTGCGCCGCAGTCCGCCGCTCATCCGGCCCAATCCGGCTTCCACCTGTTGCCAAACGGCCCGGACGCACTGGCCATCCGGCTGGCCTTGATCGATGCGGCGGAACAAACCATCGATTCACAGTGCTTCATCCTCGAGGATGATCTGGTCGGCAATCTTCTTCTGGACCGCGTGTTGGCGGCCGGTCAACGCGGCGTCAGAGTCCGGCTTCTGGTGGATGACTGGAACCAGCGCGGCCACGATCGGCGCCTGGCATGGCTCGGCACGCAGCCGAACATCCAGGTCCGGCTGTTCAACCCGGCCGGCAGCCCCCGCTGGTGTTCGCTCACGCGGCCTCTCCACTATGCGTTCGGACCAAAACGAGTTCTCAGGCGAATGCACAATAAGGCATTTGTAGTTGACAATACAGTTACCATCGTAGGCGGACGCAACATCGCCGACAGCTATTTCGCGGCCAGTGACGACTACAACTTCGGCGACATCGACATCCTTGCGGCCGGGCCGATCGCCGCCGGGGTCTCGGCTGCCTTCGATGAGTTCTGGAACGACCCCCTCGCGGTTCCCCTCGTGGCCTTCGTTTCCAGGGAACAAACCGCCACTTACGCTTCGGAAACCCACCGCAAACTCGAAGCCAGCCGGGCCGCCGCATTGGCCACGCCTTACGCCTGTTACCTGCTCGGCTCCGAGCCGGCGAAGACGGTCAACGTCGGCCACCTGCCGCTCATCTGGGCGGACGGCGACGTGCTTTACGACCGGTCATCCAAGATTCTCACCTCCATCGATGAGAACCCCGCAGCCTACATGGTGTTCAAGCTCAGGGAGATGCTCGATGCGGCCAAGACGGAAGTGCTGATGATTTCGCCATATTTCGTGCCGGGCGAATTCGGCAAGGAGCGGTTCAGGCAACTGCGGGATCACGGCATCGCCGTAAAAGTCCTGACCAACTCCCTGGCCTCGACCGATGAGATCGCCCCGCATGCCGCCTATGAGAAATATCGCGAGGAACTGCTCCGCCGCGGCGTCGAATTGTACGAATTGCGCTCGGAGCCCGAACGCCACGGCAAAGACCGGCAGGATCATGATGGCAACTCTGCCGGCGCCGGGCTGCACGCTAAGTGTATTATTGTTGACCGCAACACGATCTTTGTCGGTTCCTTCAATCTCGATCCCCGTTCGGTCCGCATGGACACGCAGAACGGCGTCGTCGTCCACAGCGGGGAATTGGCCAGCCAGTTAGCCGCCATCTTTGCCATGCGCACTTCCCCCGCCTATGCCTACCAGGTCACCTTCCTGGGCGCCTTGCGAGGAACCAACGACAGTCGGCGCGTCTGGACCGATACGCTCGACGGAAAGCCCAAGCACTATTCGGACGAACCCATGACCGGGCCGGGCCGCCGGATCAAGGCATGGTTCCTGAGTTGGCTCGTGCCCGAGGCGTGGCTCTGATCGATCGCCCTCATCGCTTCTTGGCTTCGCGGACCCCGGGCGCCTCGACAAGCGTGAACAATACCACCTCTTCACCCGTCACCGTGCTGATGTCGTGGTGCAGGCTCACCACCTTGACCCCGGTGATCTCCTGGACCATCGCTTCCATGATCGGCCGCCCCACTTCCATCACCTGAATTCTCACTTGTTTTAGCAGGGCTCGCCCCGTGTCGGCGTGCAGTGTCTTGACCAGATGCTGCTCGGCCGCGGTCAGAACCCCCTGCAGGCGCACCACCAGCAGATCACCAATCAAGTGGGTATGCACGTCCTTGGGTCCGCGCCCCATGTACTCCTGCTCAAAGCGGCTCATGCCCTGGCAGATCGCGGCTTCAATTTCTCCCGAAGTTTTCATTGATACCGCGCTCCCTTGACCACTTTCTTCTTGAGTCTGGCCAGTTCCGCACCCAATTTTCGAAGCTGCTCAGATTGGTCGCGTAGTTCCTGCTCAGCCTGCTTGCGCGCCGTGAGGTCGCTGACCATGGCGACGATCCGGACGGCCCGGCCGGTGTCATCCCGCAAAGCGGTTGCGTGGACACCAACACACAGTACAGTCCCGTCCTTGCGAATGCAACGCTTTTCAACGGACCACGAATCGGCCTTGCCGCGAAACACCAGCCCCAGTTGTTTCATGGTTTGCTTGCGATCCTGCGGATGCGTGAGGCTGACGTACGTTCTCCGTCGCAGTTCTTCGGCGGAGTATCCTGTAATCTCACAGAACTTCTGATTGACGCGGGTGAACGCGAACGCCGGCGTGTCGACCTGGATCAGGCCGACCCCGGAAAGATCGAATATCGCACCAAATCCCGCCTCGCTGTCGACCAGCGCCTCTTCCACGCCCCGGAGCAGCAGGAATGCGATCTTCCCCTTGCCCAACACCGCATCCACTTCGTTATGTTTGAGAGCCTCGACGATGGGCTCCGCGATGGCCAGTCGTTTTTCGAGATCCTGATATGTGGGTTTCTTCTGCTTCATGATTTGCCTCCCGACAGTCCGAGGGCGAGCATGACCTTCTTCGGATCGCTCAGATTGCCCAGGATCCTCACCTTCGGAGGCGGTGCGAGCACCACCAATGCCGGAGTGATCAGGATGTTGTCTTTGGCCGCGGCTGCGAAATTCTTGACGACGTCAACCGTTTCAGTGGTGTAACGGCCGCGCAGGTGTTCTTCGCAGAGGCTACGAAGGTTGGCGAGAGCCTGGGCGGAATTTGGTCCATTGCCCACGACGTAAAGACGTAGCAGGTAATGGCTGCGCTTTGCTTTGCCGCGACGCGGCTTCAGTCGGGGGGGATGGATCATCTGCCACCACCCTTTCGCCGAGTGCTCGAGGCTTCCGCGCCGCCGACGGTTGTTCGGCGAGGCCCGGCGAGGACGTCGGGGCCAGTTCGCCTCGGTGGCATCACTGGCGGTGCCGGGCTGTCGGGGAATTCAATGCCTCGGTCGGTGATGTTAAACGGCACTCGCCGATTGGAATGCGCCGAGCCCCTGGACTTGACGATCAACATCTGCCGGGTCAGTTGCTGGTCGGTCTCAACGAAACGCAGTTGGATGACGGCGTCCACCACCGAGGAAAAGCCGATACCGCTGAGTTCCTCGTCCGTGTTGGCCAAGCCACTGATCTGGTTGGTCATGATACAGGTAATCCCGCGCTCCTTGAGAATACTCACCAGTCGCATCAGGTAATCGAAGGCGGCCTGGTCGGAGCCCATGCGGATGCAGGCGGAAACGGCGTCGACGGTCACATGGTCCGGCTTGAAGGTATCGATGGTATGCAGGGCACGGATCAGATGGTCGTCAGATCCCATGGACTCCGGCAGGGCGGTTTGTATCAGGAGCTTTCCGGTCCGAAGGGGCGGCCGCAGGTCGATCCCGACGCTCAGCATCGCGGTGATCATCGCCTCCTTGGACTCCTCAAAACTCAGGTACAGCACTCTCTCGCCGCGAGCGCAGGCGGCCCGGACAAACGTGCTCGCAAACGTGGTCTTGCCCGTGCCGCTCACCCCCGAAACGAGGATGCACGAGGTGCTTCGAAAGCCGCCATCGAGCATCGTGTCCAGTCCGGGCAGTCCAGACGATACCTTCGGACCCAGCGGCTGATGGGCCAGTTCGGCCTTGGTCAGGGGGAAAAGGATGATTCCGCGGTTGCCGATGACGTAGGGATACTCGTTGGTGCCAAAGCCCGAGCCGCGGTACTTGATCACCCGGAGTCGACGCGTTGCCACCTGGCCGATGACGCGGTGATCCAGACGCAGAACGCAATCCGCCATGAAGTCCAGGAACTCGTTTTGGGCCGCCACTTCCCCATCGCGATGCGCCTTGGCGGTCAGGATGTTGGTCAGATTCTGGTCGATCAGCCATTCGTAAACGCGATACACTTCGTTGCGTTCGCGCCGCGGGTCGCTGAAGATCCGCAGCAGCACATCCAGCGCATCCATCACCACCCGTTTGGCCCTGACCCGCTTGATGTGTCCGCTCACAATCGCCAGCAGACCCTGCGTGTCGAAATCACCGGAGAGGAGTTCCTCGCCGAACAGCCTGGCCTCGACGATGACCACCTTGCCGGCCTTCTCCAGGGCCGCCAGGTTCCATCCCATCGACATCGCGTTCTGGCGCACGGCCTCGGCCCGCTCTTCAAAGGTGACAAATACTCCGGGCTCGCCCGCCAGAGCTCCGGAACAAAGGAACTGCAGCCCCAGCACCGTCTTCCCGGAGCCCGGCCCGCCACTGGCCAGTGTGGTGCGCCCGCGGGGAATTCCCCCCTCCAGCACTTCATCGAGCCCGGAGATTTGCGTCGGCACTTTCGGAATGGGGCGACCTTTGACGTACATGGAGTGCTCTTTTCTCTAAATCCAATTGCGCGCGGCAGGCCTGCGAAATCCCAGGCGTTCCTGGCGAAAATACGACACTGAACAAAAAAAGCCGACGTGGAAGAACGCTCTTGAGCGTGCAACCACGTCGGCTTACTTTTCGACTGGCCCGCTGCCGAAGCAACTTGCCCTTCATCTAGTCATCCGACTGACATCCCGATCAAAATCGCCCTGTGATCTGGCGGCACTCCTCACGGAAACTTGCTAAGATTATATGTTGCGGGAGGAGGGATAACAAGCGCATTGTGGGTGGCATGGGCAAGTCCGCGCGGCAATTTATTCGGGAGCACCGCAGCAAACGTCGATGGTGCGTTCGTAGTACCGCCGTCAGGCGGCTTTTCAGACCGCCTGAAGGCGGTACTACGAACAGGGCGCGACCTCTCCCGAAAAAATTGCCGCGCCGGGGCAAGTACTCTTGCCTGTGGAGCACGGGCAAGAGTACTTGCCCATGCC
Source organism: Phycisphaerales bacterium (assembly GCA_025361735.1). Classification (GTDB taxonomy): domain Bacteria; phylum Planctomycetota; class Phycisphaerae; order Tepidisphaerales; family Tepidisphaeraceae; genus JANYKD01. The sequence continues at coordinate 4,079 of JANYKD010000239.1, read as the reverse complement.
ACGCAATCAACAAGATATTCCCTGAGATCAGCCGAGATCGCTACGCGGGATCCCCGGAAATCAGGTAATAGCGGCCTGCTTTACGGGTGTAGGCGCGTCGCCCCAGATCCTCATTTCGATGGCCTGGCGAATCTTACGGAGCGCACCTTTCTGAATCTGCCGGACACGCTCCTTGGTCACGCCGATGATCTTGCCAACCTCTTCGAGGGTAAGCGGACTCACGGCCTGCTCCTGCCAGTTGTATCGGTGGCGCACGACCTCCTGTTCCACCGGCGTCAGCTCCGCCAGGTTGCGATGGACGATCACCTTGAGTTCATCGACGCAGTCGCCCTCAAAGATCATTCTGCGGCGCTCGGGCCAGTCGCTCTTCTCAAGAGTCGCATCGAGTTCCCCCGCGAACCTTGCGCGATGTTGCACGAGTTTCACGGCCGACCGGCCGAAGGTGCGCAGGATCGCCCGGCACGCATACGTCGAAAACTTAAATCCGCGACCCGCGTCGAATTTGTCCACAGCGTGCAGCAGTCCCAGGTTGCCTTCGGAGATCACTTCAGCGAAGTCCACCTGCCCGAGCCGCGCGCGTTTCGCCATCGCCAGCACGAGCGCCAGGTTTGTCCGCACGAGGTACTCGCGAAAGTGCTCGTAGTGCCCATACCACTTGGCGAGTTCTTCGGCTTGTTCGGCCGTCAGTGTCTCGGGACGAACCGTCCGCTTGAGATCGGTCAGACGTTTCTTCGCGTAGTTGTAGCGATAGAACATTTGCCTCTCCTCGTCCGCCTCCATGAGTACTGGTGCGTTGGCAAGCTTCCCCGGCGCGCATTCGTCGGCCGTCGGATGATACCAGGCAATCTGCGGCAGAGACGTCGTCACATGGGTTGCCATCAACTCCGCTTCGATGCCGCGCCGTTTGAAACTCGGCGAATCAATGTACGGATAAGACCGGCCAATAATCCGCAGGGCCTGTTCCCGAACGGCTCGGGTCATCGGGCGCGTTTTGCTGGACGGACGCTTCTCAGCAAGTGCTGTGGGCATGATTTACTCTTTCTTAATAGCGCAAAAAAAACCGGCGTGGTTGAACACCCAGGGGTATTCGACCACGCCGGCTTACTCTTCAACGAGCCCCCCGGAAATCCGGGTTGCCCTTTATCTAGTCTTCCGACGACTTATCTTCATATGTCAGAGCCAACGCGAACTTCCACCGTTGCTCTTTAACTGGCCGCCATTATACGACTGCAAAACCCAATAGCAAGCAAATTCCCGTTGTTTGCCTGGACGATCCAAGGCAGGGTTGGTCGTCATAATTTCCCAAGCAGCAACAGGACCAGTACGACAACCAGCACCGTTCCCGCCCCGCCGCTCGGGTAATAGCCCCAGTTCATACTATGCGGCCACACGGGAAACAGGCCCAGCAGCAGCAGGATCAGAAGTACGACGAGGATGGTTTTGATCGGATTGCTCATTGCGCACTTTGCCTTTCGGGATTCTTGCACGGCTCTGGTTCCTTGGGCTTGGCACAGGCCATGCGTAACGGGGAGATCACGAGTTTCAGCAGCAGGCTCACGCCCAGGTCAAGGCTGCGCATTAGGACTTCGCGCGTACGCGGCATCTTCGATAGCGCGAAACCCGTGGTGAACGCCACGCCGACACTCGTCAGCGGATTCCGCCGAACCAGATCCAGCGGGGCGAACGCGGCGGCGCTGGTTCGCAGCCGCGCCTTGGCGAGCGACAATTCATCCGCTGGGTTCATCGCAGCAGTTTTCGTGCGGTCCATAGCGTTACTCCAGAAAGAGTCATCAACAGCAGGCCTTCAGTCGCGAGCGCCGCGGCCAGGGGCATGACCGCCCGCAGTCCGATCAGCAGGGCCCAGCCGATCGCCGTCACGCCGGCAAGAGCCATCAGACCCGCCGCCACGCATGCAACAATCGCCAGCGCCGCGCGCACCACCCCGCGTCGCAAGGCTCCGCCTTCGGCCTCGGCCAGGTCGGCGATCGCGATGACGATATTGACCAGCTCATTCATGCGGCATCCCGGTGGGGGTCTTGCATGGGGTCATTATGAAGCACTTTCTCGCCTGGGAGCGCGGGCGTCCTCGCCCGCTCTCCAATGCGGCCGAGGACGGCCGCGCTCCCGCTGATCCCGCCGCGGGACGCAGTTCGGCTTGGGTCAATGCCTGCGAAACATGAACAGGCCCAGGAGCAATCCAACGCCCGCGGCCACAGCGATGCTGGTCAGCGGGTTCTCCGTGACGCTGTCGCCCAGCTTCTTGGCTACCTCCGAAGTGCGATCGACGGCGTTCTCGCATGCGTCACTGCCGGTTTCCCGGGCTGACGCGAACGCCTGTTTAACTGCGCTGACGATCTCGTCCTTGAGATGGCCAAGGTCGCCTCCCAATTCTGCAGCGTCGCTGGAAGCGTCACGCGCAAGGCTGCGCGCGGCGTCCTTGACAGATTCCACGCCGTTCTCGCCGATTACATTAGCTTTCATGAGGGGTCTCTTTCTAAAAACAGGGTTGTTAAGGACAAAAAAAACCGGCGTGGTTGATCACCCGAAGGTATTCAACCACGCCGGCTTACTCGTTACCGAGCCTCCCAGAACCAACTGGGTTGCTCATTATCTAGTCTTCCGACGACTTAAATTTCTAACATAGCGGAGCCGTATCCAGTCTTGGCTGCTGCTCCGCAACTTATAACCTATTGTAGACTCCAGCACGGCAATATCAAATGGATTATTGCTCTGTCGCTGATATTGTCGTCCTGGCAGTGTGTTGCCCACTGCTTCACCCGACATTGACAGTTGCATGGGCGTTTGCACGTTCAACCAGCAGCGGCTGAATCATCTGATGTATCTCGGCGATCGCCGCGCCCAGGCTGGTCACGAGATGCACCGATCCAGGGCACGCCAGGCGATCCAGCGACTTCTTCGGATCAGCCTTGCTCGACCACATGCCCACCACCGTGGGCAGGTCGGGAAATCTCGCGTACAACCGCTTGCCGAGATATCGCGCGTGAGCCAGTGCGGCCGGCGGCAGCGCCGAGATGCACACCGCCCCGGCGTCGTGTGTCTGAACCAGTTCGAGCATCTCGCCGGCCAGGGCCACCTGCGATGCGGCAATCGCTTTGTGCCCCTTGAGTTCCAGAAGCTGCGCGAGCATCAGCCCGACAATCTCGTCCGCCTCATCCTGAGCCGGCAGGCACAGCACGAGCACGGACGGAGCCTTGGAACTCGGTGGACTGGCATCGCCCGCCAAACCCTCGGGCTTCTCTTTCTTCTCAGCGAGTGCGGCCGCTGCATTGTCCGTCCTCTGCGCATCCCCCAATTCATCGATCAAGTCACGCATCGCCTGGCGGATAAAGACCTCGCGCTCGGTGTCAACCTGTCCGGTGTGGCGATCCTTCTCCGCCATCGCCAGCGCCGGAATCAGGACTTCGTCGTACACGCACTGCAGTCCCTTATCTTTCCGATATTCGTGTAGCAACTCGCTGGCCTCTTCCTGGTCCAACGTCAGAAGCCTCTGATACACGCGAAATGATGGCTCCAGCACTTCTTCGTCGCCAAGGATAACATTCAGGAACCCCAGTTGCGGAACATGCTTGCCCAGCACCACCGCGATTACGGTCAACGGAGTGGCCAGCAACAATCCGATCGGCCCCCAGAGCCACGCCCAGAATACCGCGGATACGAGGATCGCCATGACCGACAAGCCTGTGCTCGATCCGAAGAGCCACGGCTCCAGCACGTTGACGATCACCAGTTCCACGGCCACGTACATCCCCACGGTTGCCGCAAATACTCCGGCGCTGTCGAACACCGCAAGTGATAGAACCACTGGCACCGCCGCCGCGATGATCGGGCCCAGGTAGGGGACAAATCGCAGGACCGCTGCCAGCAATGCCCAGAGCAGCACATTGGGAAATCGTCCTTCGTTCGTGCAGGCGCCGATGATCCACAGCCCGATCCCGACGGCCAGGCCATAGACACAGTTGATTGCCGACTGCATCAGCAGGTAGCGACTGATGCGTGTCGCCGCGTCATCGAGTGCCTGCGTGGTCACGTTCAATCGTCCGTCGCCGACGAGCCGGATC
>JANYKD010000112.1 GCA_025361735.1 Phycisphaerales bacterium | reverse complement strand
GAGTGCCCCGCTCGATACTGGGAGCTTGACTCCAGCGGCCAGCCCACGCAGAAGATCATCGAGACCCGCCGCCGCGCAGAGTTCATCACGCCGATCCCGAAGCCCAGGAAACGCAAGCAGTCCGCGCAGCAGAAGGAACTGGTGTTCGACGAAGGCAAAGGCCTCTCGACTCAGGAGCAGCAGTACGACCCGACGTCAATCATCAACGCGATCCGCCAGGAGGTCGACCGATGGCGGGCATGGCCAAACCCGAGCCAATGGCAAGTTACCCCGGAGACCGCCCGCCTGCTTCAGCACTGGCGACACCACAAGTTCAACAGCTTCCGGCCGTTCTTCTGCCAGGTGGAAGCCGCCGAGACCACAATCTGGCTGACGGAGGTCGCTCCCAAATCCGGAAAGACGGGCAAGGCATTCCTGGATCACCTAATCCGACATTTCCCATATGACTTCCCGCTGACGACCGTCGTTAGCAATATACGCGATTTTACCAGGGTTCGGCATTTCGACAAGCGAATTCCGGTCGCCCCAAGCCGTTGGCAGGCCCTCAGGCAGCATTGAAGTCGCCGTTCGGAGGCCCGGAAAGGCGCGTTTATCCCGTCGGGGATACACCGCTTCCGCTGTCCCCGTCGTTCTGCTGAGATTTCGGTCGAGCACCCCATCATCTGAACACTACGGATGGGGGTCTCAGCCGACGAATCCGCTCCAGAATCGCCCGGAACAGCCTGCGAGGGATGGCGACCTCGGCCATCTGGAAGAACACGTACCGCGAGTGCGCCACGACCTTGGCTCCGATCTTGATGAGCTTCTCCCGCAACGTCGTCATCGACCAGTGCTTGACGCTCTTGGGCAGGGCCAGCCTTCGCAGAAAGTTGCCCAGGTTGTACGCCAGGGCGAACAACTGAAGCCGGACCTGATTGTCAAGGAAGTCATGGCAGGAGAGCCGAGTCCACTTGACCGCGTTCTTTCCCTCCTTGATCCACTGCTCGGCCGTGCCGCGACCGTTGTAGAACTGCACCACGCTGGCGGCTCCTCCGCCGAGGTTCGTGACGATGAAGCCCACGCGTGGGAACAGCTCGCCCTGGTGGTGCTCGATCTTGGCCACCACGCGGCGCGGCTTGTCCCAGGTGCCCGCCTGGTAGAGGAAGTCGTGATACCACACCACCGGCTTCTTCGACGGGCGACCCACCGGACGGGTCAGCCACGGCTCAATCTCCCGCTGCAAAACATCGTTGGCGGGCAGGCGGATCGCATAAAGATAGCTTTCAGCTTCGAGGTACTCGTAAAGCTCTGGCCGGGCAAAGGCCGCGTCGCCCCGGAAGAACCTTTCGATGTCCAGACCGTGGTATCGCGCCACAAGCGGTTCCAACACGGATCGCCAGTCGTCGGCGCTGGCGACGTTGCCGTTGCGCAGCAGGCACCGCTCCAGGTCGCCGAACTGGTTGAAGCAGAACAGCGGATGGTAGCAGGTGCAGGCGAAGTGCCCGTTGTAGGCCGAGCCTTCCTGGTCTCCGTAGGTCTCGCTGACCGAACTGTCCAGGTCGAGAATGATCTCCCGGAGGGGCTTGCGCTGGTGGACGGTGTCGATCCAACGGCCAGACAGGTCGGTCAGAGCCCCGAGATTCTTGGGCTGGGTCAGCACCTCCGTCTCGAAGCGACCCATCTGGCTCGTGGAGGCAGCCTGATTGTCCTTCGCCCGTCCGCCCACGATGTACCGCATCGATGGATCGACGCTCAATCGCTCGGCGTCGTTGGTGTCTTCGTACCCGGCCAGGCGACTGAACACCGACTGCCGCAGCAAGCCGACCATCGTGTGCCGAGTATTCTGCCCGGTTCTCCAGTCGTCCAGAAGTCCCTCAGCCATCACTGTCAACCCCAGCGCGTCGTCGAGTTCCCGATAGGCCAGCAGTCCCGCGTCGCTTGTGATCTTCGAGCCGTGGAACTCAAGCTTCAGAAACCCGTCGAAATCGACCCGAAGGGCGTCCGTTCCGCATTCACCCATTGGATTCTCCGGACTTCCGTGTCCTGATGCTCAGAAGACCCTGTGTTTACGCGGTCACACGATGCCTTATTGTAGTCCGAAATGTAGTGTCCATCCGGGAAATCCGGGATGAATTACTCACTGCTCGCGGGACGAATCGCCGTATGGCTCGTTGTTCTGGGCGTGGCCGTCGCGGGTTGTTCCAAGTCAAAGGATACGTCGCCCAGCCAGGCGCCCGAGAGCCTCAAGGAGCTTCTGGCGTCGTATCGCGGGCAGACGCTTGTGCTGCTGGCGGGCATGGAAGGTTGCCCGGGCACTGCCAAGGCCACTGCCGACATGGACGCCCTTGCCGCCAAGAAACCTGTCGGCGTGGCGCTGGTCCGCATGGACGTTCCCGCGCCCGGCAAATCGGCCCAGGAGCCCGGGCCGTGGAACCATGCATTTACCCGCGTCATTGACAAGGACCGCAGCCTGGCGGAGCAGCTTGAATTCTTCTTCTATCCCACGACCTATGTCTTCGACCGCGACGGCGAGTTGCGAT
>JANYKD010000108.1 GCA_025361735.1 Phycisphaerales bacterium | reverse complement strand
TCTCGTCCGTGGCGAGTTGGCCTTTGAGGAACTTCGTATTGGGCGTGTGGCCGATGGCCGAGAACATGCCGACGGCTTCGATCACCTGCGTGGCGCCGCTTTGCACGTCCTTGACACGCACGCCGGTAACGCCGTCGTTGTCGCTGCCGAGAACCTCCTCGACCACGCTGTTCCAGACCGGCTTGAGCTTGGGGCTGCCCAAGGTGCGCTGTGCCATGGCGGCCGAGGCGCGGAGTTTGTCGCGACGGTGGACCAGGTAGACCGTGCTGGCGAACTTGGTGAGGTAAGTGGCCTCTTCGCACGCCGTGTCGCCGCCGCCAACGACAACCAGCGGACGGTTGCGATAGCGCGGCAACGCCCCGTCGCAGACGGCGCAGGCGGATACACCGCGGTTCTTGAAACGATCTTCCGACGGCAGCCCGAGATAGTTGGCGCTGGCGCCGGTGGCGATGACGATTGCGTGGGCCTTCAGCGTCTGCCCGGCCGAGTCCTTCAGCGCAAACGGCCGGCGGGACAGGTCAATGTCGACGATATCTTCCGTGACGACGCGCGCCCCGCAATGCTCGGCCTGTTCCTTCATGGCGACCATAAGTTCCGGACCGCTGACCCCCTTGGGAAAGCCGGGGAAATTCTCAACCTCGGTCGTGAGGTTGAGTTGCCCCATCGGCAGCGTGCCGGCCATGCGGTTCTCTTCCGATAACGCTCCCTCGTAGACAACCGGATCCAGCTTGGCTCGCCCGGCATAAATCGCGCAGGTCCATCCAGCGGGCCCGGAACCGATGATGATCAACTTTTCCACGGTGGTGCTCATGGTTGTTGTTATGGCCGGATTCAGGGAAAAAGCAAGCTGCCCGGGTCATGCGAGCTTGCCACACACCGCATCCCCCACCTGCGTCGTCGTCGCCTTACCGCGCAGGTCGCCGGTGTGGTTCTTCGGATCCGCCACGACTTCCGCGCACGCCCGGTAGATATCCTGGGCCGCGTCCGGCTGGTGGAGATACTCCAGCATCATCGCCACCGACAGGAACGTGGCGATCGGGTTGGCCTTGTTCTGGCCCGCGATATCCGGGGCCGAACCGTGAACCGGTTCGAACATGCTGGCCGTCTCGCGCGTCGGATTGAGGTTGGCGCTGGCCGCCATGCCCATGCCGCCTTGAATCGCGGCCGCCAGGTCCGTGATGATGTCGCCGAACATATTGGTGGTCACGATCACGTCATACCGCCGTGGGTTGGTCACCAGGAACATCGTGCAGGCGTCCACATGGTCGTAGGAGGACTCGATGCCGGGATAATCCTTCTGCACTTCTTCAAAGCAGCGCATCCACAGGCTGTGGGCGTAACGCAGCACGTTGGTCTTGGCAACCAGCGTCACTTTCTTGCGCCCGAACCGCCTGGCGTAATCAAAGGCATAGCGGATGCACCGTTCCACGCCATGGCGTGTGGTCACTTCGATCTGGTTGGTCACTTCGCGCGGCGTGTTCTTGTAAAGAAACCCGCCCTGCTGGCAGTACAGACCCTCGGTGTTCTCGCGGATAATGACGATGTCGATGTCGGCCGGCGTTACGCGCGCCAGAGGCGTGGGCACTCCGGGCAGGAGCTTACATGGCCGGAGATTTACGTACTGGTCGAGCTCGAACCGCATCTTCAGCAGGATGTCGGTTTCGATGAGCCCCTGGGGAATGCGGGCGTTGCCGCGCGGATCCGCCCCGACCGCCCCAAACAGAATCGCGTCATGGGCGGCCAGTTCGCGGATGGCCGAGTCAGGCAGGGTGATCCCCGTTTCCAGATAATGCTCGGCGCCGAACGGATAATCGGTGGTGTCGTATCTGAACCCGTGCTTCTTCGCGACAACAGCGAGAACCTTGAGGCCCTGGGGGATGACTTCCTTGCCGATGCCATCGCCCGGCATGACTGCGATCTTCATAACGAGGCTCCTTGAAGGACGCGGGATTCTAGGGATAGCGCCCGAAAAAGGAAGCGGCCGGCAAAGCGCCCGAAGAACTCGTCTTGCCATTCTCCGCCACACGCACCATTTCTCGGACCGGGCTGGATGTTGTCGCCAGCCACTCGCATGTTCGCCTTTGGTACGGGCTATTGCACCCCGCCGACGTCAATCTGGGCGGTCTTTTGCCGCCGATGTCCATCACAATTTGGCGATGGCAATAATCCGACGCCCGCCGGTCGTCGGTCGCGTCATTTATGCGGAACATGAATTCCGCGATTTTCTGTCCCCAAGACTTGAATCTGGGCCATGATATTGTTGTATAACGCAGCTTAATTACTGTCAGGATCAAGGAGAAACAGATGTTTTCATTGACCAACTCCCATCGTGTCGTGTCAGACGCCGTCAACTCCGTGTTTGAAACCCTCGAAGAGCGCCGGCTTCTGTCTGGCACGGTCGAGGAGCCCGATGAGCCGGTCCTCGTCGTTGATCCTCCAATGTTGTTTGTCTCGCTCGTTAAACAGGCCGACGCGACCGACGCTTCGAGTCCCGCTGACGATGCCGGCGAGGCTGTCGATGATACGACCGACTCCGCCCAGGCCGATGCAACCGACGAGACCGATCCCAACAGCGAAGTCGCCCCGGACGACGGCATCCAGCCTGCCGATGACGGGGATGGCATCATGTACAAGGATTATGTGATGACGCTGGGCGCTCCAGAGTCGCTGGCAGACGAGTCCGCCTCGGGAGATACGACCGACGACACCACGGACCCCACGACCGACACCACCGACAACGGCGGCGAGAACCCCGAAGTCATCTACTACACCGCAGGCGGCATCGCTAAGCCGACCGCGAGTCTTTCCAGCGGCATTCTCACCATCACGGGCACCGAAGGCGACGACAAGATCGTCATCGCCAAGTCCAAAGGTGACACCACCAAACTTGTGGTTCGCTTGAATGGTCAGGCCCAGCGATTCGATTTCGCGCAGGTTACCTCAATCATCGCCGATCTCAAGGGCGGCAACGACCTCTTCAAAGCCAACCAGGGTCGTGGTGCCATCGCCATCCCGATGCACGTCCAGGGCGGCGCGGGCAACGACAGGATCATCGGCGCTTCGGGTGATGATCTGCTCGAGGGCGGCGACGGCAATGACAAACTCAAGGGCGCCTCTGGCAACGACACACTTCTGGGTAATGGCGGCAAGGATAACCTTTATGGCGGCGCCGGCGACGACGTCCTCAACGGCGGCACGGCGCTGGACGAACTTCGCGGCAATGCGGGATCCAATACCAACGAAGATTCGGCCGACCGGCTCCTGGACCGCAAACAGAGCGACCATGGCCATCGCCATGCCCGCGTGCATCTGTTCTCTCTGGCGCGGCTGTCGGACGGCAGCGCCTTGTCGAGCCTGCCCGACCAGTCGATCTGGATCGGCGAACCCGATCCGTCGGCGGGCTCGACCGACACGACCGACGATACCAAGCCGGCGGATCCCACCGATGATACCTCGGGCGAGGTCCTCGGCAGCGACACCGAGACGCCTATTGATGCGCCCGTGAAATAGACCGCCTCTGACAAGCAGGAAATGTCACCAGGGCCGCCGATTTCTCGGCGGCCCTGTTCATTGCCACCTGCGCCATTATTATCCAAGACATGACCGCTCGCGATCTGCAGACACGCCTGGATCGTCTTGCCAGTCCGCAGGACGCCGTCTTCCTCCAGCGATTCTTCAAAACCGGCCCCGGCGAATACGGCGAAGGTGACCGGTTCCTCGGTATACGCGTCCCCGTTCTCCGCAAACTCGCCCGCGAGGCCCGTGATCTGCCCCTCAACCAGGCCGTGCGGCTCCTGCACTCGCCGTTGCATGAAACACGCATGCTGGCCCTGCTGATCCTCGCGAATCGGATGCCCCGGGCGGCCGACGACGTCCGCCGGGATATCTACGATTGCTACCTGGACAATACCGCTCACATCAACAACTGGGACCTCGTCGACGTTACCAGCCCGCATGTTGTCGGAGCGTATCTGGCCGACCGCGACCGCCAGGTGCTCGACCGTCTCGCCCGCTCGGAGAGTCTCTGGGAACGCCGCATCGCCATCGTCTCGACGCACTGGTTCATCCGCCATGGCGAGTTCGCTGACACGGTTCGCATCGCCGGCCAGCTCCTGACCGACGAGCACGACCTGATCCACAAGGCCGTCGGCTGGATGCTCCGTGAAGTTGGCAAGCGGGATGCGTCCGTCCTGCACGCCTTCCTGCGCCCGCACGGCCCGCGGATGCCGCGCACAATGTTGCGCTACGCCATCGAACGGTTCCCCGAAGATGTCCGGCAGGCATACCTCGCCGACCGTATTAAGCAGGGCCGGCGTCCTCGCCGGCCTTCCTGTGGCGCAAACCATCTCGTATTCCAGGCCAGCGACACGCTGGCCCCACTTGCCCGCGAACCTTGACGCCGCACGCCCGGACAACGATGATTCGTCCATGTCCCCGGCCCGGTGGCCGGCGGGCTTAGTTTTCAACCATCGTGGGAGATCACGCAATGAGCTACACCTCAGTCAAACAACTGAAAACCATCAGCGGCAAGAACGTCAGCAGCGCGGCCGAAAGCGCCATGGAAGCCTACGGCGGCCTCCTGCGCCTGGCGCCGAACTGGGTTCCCCGCTCCTTCCTTCAGCCGGGCAAGCGCCTCAAGCTCGACCCAAAGGACCTGTACGCCTACGGCCTGAATCGCGGCGGCATCGACGAACGCTGGTTCGGCTCGACCACTCCCGCGGCCAACGAAGGTCGCGTGCCTGATGAGGGCCTCTCCTACGTCGTGCATGACGGCCAGCGATTCCAACTCGCGGACGTGGTTGCGGAACTGGGTGCGGCCATCATCGGCAGCGAGATCTGGAAGCAGTACAAGCGCTGGCCGGTCTATTCGAAGTTCTTTGACAACATGGGCCCGATCCCGCATCACATGCACCAGTCGAAGGAACAGGCCAAGCTCGTTAAGCAGGAAGGCAAGCCCGAGAGCTACTACTTCCCGCCGCAGCACAACAACGTCGGCAACAACTTCCCCTACACGTTCTTCGGCCTCAATCCCGGCACCACCAAGGCCCAGGTTCGCAAGTGCCTTGAGGACTGGAACAAGGGCGACAACGGCATCCTCGACATCTCGGCCGCCTATCGCCTGCAGCCCGGCACGGGCTGGCTGGTCGGCCCGAGCATCCTGCACGCCCCCGGTTCGCTTTGCACCTACGAGCCGCAGTGGGGTTCGGATGTGTTTGGCATGTACCAGTCGCTGGTTGAAGGCCGCGAAGTGCCCTGGTCGCTGCTGGTCAAGGACATGCCCAAGAGCAAGCACAAGGACCTGGACTTCATCGTCGACCAGCTCGACTGGGAAGCCAACGTCGATCCGAACTTCAAGGCTAACCACTTCCTGGAACCCAAGCTCGACGCCGGCGGCGAGAAGGGAGGCTACTTCGATCGCTGGATCGTCTACGGCAAGGTCCGCGGCGAGCAGCTCTTCAGCGCCAAGGAACTGACCGTCCTGCCCGGCCACAGCGTCACCATCAACGACAACGGCGCCAACTCGGTCATCACCGTGCAGGGCGAAGGCATGATCAACAACATGCGGCTCCAGTGCCCCAAGATGATCGGCTTCTACGAACTGACCGAAGACGAAGTGTTCGTCACTGCCGGCGCCGCCAAGGCCGGCGTGACCTATGAGAACACCTCCGACGTTGAACCGCTCGTCCTCTTGCGTTACTTCGGCCCCGAGGTCAACCCCCAGGCCCCGGTGATCAAGTACAAGGGCGGCGTGAAGCTGTAACCGGAGCGGCATTCCGTAGGGTCCGCTTCAGCGGACGCGACGAAGCGGACCCTGCGGAATTGCCTGATCCTTTTCACGCCCATAACCTTACCAATTGAAGCGTAAACCCGTCAAACAACCTCGGCGGAGTTCTACGGATTCAGGTAATTGCCCTATGCGATTGCGGCTGAAGGATCTCGTTTTCGATGTTAGCACAGCCGAATTGTCGGGTCGCATTCCCGATCCGTACTGGCATCTGAAATACAATACGGGTGGGGATCGGCGGTTGTTTTGGCTACTCCACATCAAGACGGAACAGCGCATGATCGACGGTCAGAGGTGGTGTCCCGGCGTCTATCACGAGTCGCTTTACCTTCCGGTTCGTAACTGGACTGACGTAGGCGGACAAGTTATTCAGTGGGATGAGCCGTTTGACGACGATACGGGCGAACTGAATGGTGGATTCTACGTCTTCGAGCATGGTGATATCCCACGCGGCCGACTGCACTTTGGGCGACGGTACGGGAACCGGTTCTCGGTGTTTTGGGAAGGAACTTGTAACGTGCATTGGAACTCACAACTCTGGGAGGATGTGCCGTTCTCGATCAACGCAGAAGCGACATTCTCTGAGATTGTGGTGGCGGGTAGCTCGAACGATGATGACGCCACGATGCTGGACCGATTGAGCCTCTATCTTCAGCCCACCGATCTTGAACAGCTTCCGATAAAGTACGAGAAGCATGCATATGTAGACGGCGTTGGCATGGCCACAACCCGATTTCGACCCAAGATACGGCGGGCTCAGCAGGACAGGTAGAGTTCGGGCGTCTGCGGACTACGCCCACAGCCTCAGCAGTTGTATCCCCAGTCCGGCAAATAGCGTCGGCTTCACCTCGTCGCCGCCTCGTCCGGCCACATCAACGCGGTAACCATCACCGTCGAGTACCAGACACTCGAGCGTACGCTCGTACGCATTGAGCATCCAATAGTTCTGGACATGCCACTGGGCAAACCACTGTCGTTTGGTCTCGCGGTCGTGCGATTCGTGGCCGAGGCTCAGCGATTCGACGATCAGCGTCGGGGGGACAACCAGCCGGCCGAAGGTGATGGCCGGGTCGCCGCCGAGCTGATGCGCTTCTTTCTGTCGCCGCTGGTCATCCGGCAAGAGAAACACCGCGTCGGCACGGAGGACGCGCCGTTTGCCGAGGACCAGATCGACCTCGGTTGAGAACTCGCCCGGCAGGCCGCGTTGATCGAGATGTCGTTCGATGATTCGCAGGAGCCGCTGGAGTGACAGGCTGCCGTCGTATAGCGCTGCGGGCATTTGCGTGAGCACTCCTTCCACGATCTCGAACCGGCCATCCTGGAACAGCCGGTCGATCTCGGGGTCCAGCAGATCATCAGCGCTCCAACCCGTGGTTCCAGGTTCGAAGGACCGTGAGAATGTTGGCACAGCGCTCATGGACATAATTATCATCCGCTGACGTCGTCTCGGCAAGCGGAATCGGCCAACCGCGCTTGCCTTTTTCCCCTTTTCAAGCGATTCTGTCCCCACAGGCCGGGCGACCGGCCGGCGAGACGGGCGTGGGTTCCGTACTGCGGACGGCGGCCGCTCGAATCAGCATCTGGCAACTCGAGGAGAAACGCATGTCCAACAACTTCCCCAAGCTTCACAACGCAATGTGGCCCGGACTCGTCGGCAAGGGTTCGCCCGGCGCCGAGCCGTGCATCGACCTGGATACCATGCTCGACCTGACGGCCAAGGCCTCGGTCAATGGCGTCAAGTTCGATGGCGTCGACATCTTTCTCTACGATCCGCACATCAATATTGACATCTCCGAAGACGACCTGAAAAAGACGGCCGCGAAGATCCAGGCCAAGGGCTTCGTGGTCGGCTCCGTGGTCGCGCCCGTCTGGTTCGACGGCTCGGCCATGGGCGACGACAAGCAACGCGCCAACTGGCTGGCCGCCGTCCGCAAGGCCTGCCGCATCGCCAAACTGCTGCGGCAGTGGGGCGTGCGCCCTTACGGCGTGGTCCGCATCGACTCGGCCAGTGGCGTTGATCCGTGGTATGCCGATCCCGATGGCAACCAGAAGAAGATCGCGGCCACCTTCCGCGAAGGTGGCAAAATCGCCCAGGAGTTCGGCGAGAAACTCGCGGCCGAGGGCGAGATCTGCTGGGGCGGCATGCACTCCTGGCGCCGTATGGTCCAACTGCTCGAACTGACCAACATGCCCGGCGTTGTCGGCTTCCAGGCGGACATGGCCCACACATTGCTCTACACCATGGGCTTTAACGCGCCGGAAGATTCGTTGCTCCCGCCGGGATATGACTGGAAAGACGGCAGCAAGCTCGACGAAGCTCTGAAGAAACTGACCGCCGCCCTGCGTCCCTGGACCATCGACTTCCACGTCGCCCAGAACAACGGCACTGTGCATGGCTCCGGTTCCCACGACAAGACCGGCCGGCACTGCCCCGTGAACGACCCCGGCGGAAAACTCGACATCCCCCGCCACGCCGGCTACTGGCTGCGCGATGAGAAGGGCGTGTTGACCAAGGCCTGCAAACACCTCTGCTGGGACGGCTGCATGTTCCCCAACGCGCTCATGATGCAGCAGCAGACCTGGAACGACATCCTCGGCGCGATGATCAAAGTCCGCGACCAGCACGGCTGGCAGGCGTAACACATGACCTTGATCTTGACCACCATCCGGCCGTCCGAGGTGCTCATCACTTCGGACGGCCGTTCTGTCACCACACAGGCCGGTAAAGTCACCGCGGTGAACGACGATGTCCAGAAGATATTCCCCGTTCCGGACCATCCCGTGGCCATCGCCCACCACGGCGAGAACATTCTCGATGGCAAACCGGTCGGGGAGTTCATCGCGACATTCATCTCGCAGCAGAACATCGGGAACATGTCGATCCTCGAACTGGCGGACGAGCTGCGCCACGCGGCGCACTCGCCCGTGCGGAGACGATTGTTTGACGTTCGCGGCGAGTCGGGATTTGGGCTGCTGGTTGCGGGGTTCAGTTCCCACCAGAAGGGCCCGTTCGTCGTCGAGGTCTTCTGGAAACTGGAGAAGGAGGTCTTGCACACGCAGGAGCTCAAATGGGGCGCCGGGTCGATGATCGCCTCCGGCAGCGGCCAGAAGCAGATTCCAAAGCTCGACGCCGATCGCGCCGTCAAAGGAACAATCGCCGATGCGCGGGCATATCACGCAGAGTTGATGAAAGCCGCGTGCGAGGCGGACGTGCAGAACAACACCGTGGGCGGCCATGTGCATGAACTGCTCATCACCCCCGCGAAATGTGATTGGACGCAGGCGCCCACGAAACCATGAACACCGGCGACCGCCGGCGATACACAGGATCGAAGCCCAACAAGGAGCGGCTATGCGGATCGATCTTTCTCGAGCGTCCTGCGACCACCGGATCTCTCGTGGTACGGGCGTCTCGCCCGTGCGTCCGGCCAGCTGGCTCTGGCTTCTTCTGTGTCTGTTCACATGTGGCCCTGCTTTCGCCGCCGATCAACCAAAATGGATGAGCGAGCCCAACCCCGCGCCCATGTCGGCGGACCAAACGCGGACCTTCATGAAGCGGCTGGCCGAGTTCGTCGCGGACAATCACCTCAAGAAGAAGGACGGCTCGCCCCAGCGTGGCATGGTGTACGAGTATTTGGATGTCCGGCGCAAGGGCCAGTTCGATCAGTTTGTCCAGGGCGAGGCGCTGGACACGATGCACGATGGGACATGGTTCGCGACGGCCTTGGTCTCCGCCTATCGCGCCACCGGCGACCGTTACTACTACGATCTGCTCACGCAGTGGATCCTGCCGTTCTACTGCCGGATGCTCAATCATTCGGACGAACTCTTCGCGTTGCGCGATGATTCGGATCCGAAGTCCAACAAGTTCGGCAAGGAGCACCTCCTGATCAAGGGCGAAAAGGGATTCGTGCCCTACTGGTGGGACGATGGTGGATCGGTGTCGCTGGAGCGTCGGCGTAAGAAGCAGGCCCTCGGCGAGTTCCAGTGTGCCGACAATCTTGCCGGCAAAGCCAATCCCGATTGTTTGCTCGATGGCTATTCCCTGGGTTGTTCAAATCACCTGGCCCAGGATCTGGGTGTGATGCTGATGCAGTCGTGGCTGCTCCTGCAGGATCACAAGGACGACCCGGCCGCCGCGAACCTGCTGGCGGAGGTCACCGAGGCGGCCAGGAACCTGCACGCTTCGCGATTGCGTCATCACGGGTCCATTCCCATGGTGGCCGCCCCGCTGGCGGTCATGGGGGATGAAGAGCTCCGCAAGCGTCTGGACGATCCGAACAGTCCAATTTTCTATCAGCCGGCGAGCGTCTACTATCGGTCGCTATATGCGTTCAAACCCGGCGAGAAGTTCAGCATGTCCGGTTTCGCCGACGGTCAGGAGTATCTGTATTACTGTTCCATCGCCCGAACCCCGGGCCAACTCGCCAAGCCGGTCGCGTTCAAACTGCTCTATGACGCGCTCACCAACGCGCTGCTCTATCGTGTCTACGCCGATGATTGGGAGGTCCCGCCCGGGATCAATGTCTTTGATCTTCACCCGTACACCCTCGTGGATGGCCGGCCGACCGACTACCGCTCGGATCGCAAGGGCCCGCGGGGCGGGCCTCGACCTGTCGGATCTCGCATGGGACCGCAGAACATGGTGGTCTGCGGTTGGGCATTGCAGGCGATGAAGATCTATCCGGGTTTGTGGACCGAACAGCCCGAATCGACTCGTTCGCCCAAGGCCCCGGAACTGACGACCAAACCCGGCCTGCCGAAGGTTCCCAAACTTGCTTTGCTGGGCGATGAGACGGCCGTCAAAGCGCGGCTTGAGCGCGAACTCGGTGGCGGCCTTCGCACCTGGCAGTCGATCATGGACGAGATGGGCTACATCCCGTCCGGCATTGGCACCGGCCAGGATTTCGACCATTTCTCTGATACCGGCGGTTACGCCCATCTGCTCAAGGCGGCCGCCATGTGGCTGATGTACCTCGATGACCAGCGTGATTGGGAGAAGCAGGATCGCTCGCTCCTGACCGTCGATCGCATCTTCGGCAAGGCAGAGGAGTTCAAGCCCCAGGACTGGGGACCGGCGCGGTGGCTCAAGGATGCGTCGGCCTACTGCACGCTCGAGGACTCTGCCGATCAGAAGGACGGCAAAGACCTCGTCCGCTGCGACCCGGCCTCGGGCGCATTGGAGAGTCTGGTACGCGCGACGCAACTCATTCCGGCCGGCCAAGACAAGCCGCTCAAGATCGACGACTACGCCTTGTCCGACGACCTTTCCCGGCTGCTTGTCTTCACCAACACGAAGAAGGTCTGGCGGCAGAACACGCGTGGCGACTACTGGGTTTTGGATCGCGCCAGCGCCAGGTTGCAGAAACTCGGTGGCAAGGCCGAACCGTCCACCCTCATGTTCGCCACGCTCTCACCGGATGGCCGGCGGATCGCCTATGTCTGCCATAACAATCTCTACGTTCAGAACCTCGACGATCTCGCCATCACGCAACTGACCTCCGATGGCTCTGACACAATCGTCAACGGCACGTCCGATTGGGTCTACGAGGAGGAATTTGCCCTGCGGAAAGCCTTCCGCTGGAGCCCCGACGGCAAGTACGTCGCTTACTGGCAGTTCGACACCTCCGGCGTTCGCGAGTTTGCGCTGGTCGACAACATTGATGGCACGTATCCAAAGATCACAACCCTGAAGTATCCCAAGGTTGGCGAACAGAACTCGGCGTGCCGGGTTGGGGTGGTGCCGTCGGCCGGCGGCGCGACGCGCTGGTTCAAGCCCAACGACGATCCCCGCAATCACTACATCCCGCAGATGGAATGGTCGCCGGATTCGACGTCGGTCGTGTTCCAGCAACTCAACCGTCTTCAGAACACGAACCAGGTGATCCGTGGCGATGCGGCAACCGGCGAAATCCGCACAGTGTTCACCGACAAGGGCAACGCCTGGATCGAGGTGGTCACCAAGTGGCACTGGCTCGAAAAAGGTGCGCGATTCCTCTGGACCAGCGAACGCGATGGATGGGAACATCTCTACGCGGTTTCCACTGCCGACGGCGAGGCCAAACTGCTGACGCCCGGCAAGTTCGATGTCACCAGCATCGCCGCCGTCGATGAGAAACGAGGATGTGTCTACATCATCGCCTCGCCCGACAATCCGACGCAGCGCTATCTCTATCGTGTGCCGCTCGACGGCTCGGGAAAACTCACCCGCCTCATGCCCGACGGCCAGCCCGGCACGCATTCGTACGACATTTCCAAGGACAACCGCTGGGCCTTCCACACGCTCTCTCGCTTCGGCCAGCCGCCCGTCATCGACCTCGTTAGCCTGCCGGATCACAAGCCCATTCGCACGCTCGCCGACAACGCAAAGCTGCGCGCGAAGCTCGCGGACCTGAAACCCTGTCCCAGCGAGTTCTTACGCGTGGACATCGGCGGCGGCGTGCAGCTCGACGCCTGGTGTATCAAGCCGCCGGACTTCGACGCATCCAGGAAGTACCCATTGCTGATCCACGTCTACGGTGAGCCGGCCGGCCAGACCGTGGCCGATCGCTGGGGCGGCGAGAACTACCTCTGGCATTGCCTGCTCGCGCAGCAGGGCTACCTCGTCATGAGCATCGACAATCGCGGAACCGCCTCGCCGCGCGGCCGGGATTGGCGCAAGTGCATCTACCGCCAGATCGGCATCCTGGCCTCGGCCGACCAGGCGGCCGCCACCAGGAAGATCCTCGAAACCCGGCCATACGTCGACGCCGCCCGCATCGGCATCTGGGGCTGGAGCGGCGGCGGCTCGATGACCCTTAACGCCATCTTCCGCTACCCCGACCTCTACCGCACCGCCATGGCCATCGCGTTCATCAGCAATCAGAAGCTCTACGACACCGTCTATCAGGAGCGCTACATGGGCCTCCCGGCCGACAACGAAGCCGGCTATCGCGATGGCTCGCCCATCACCTTCGCCGCCCAGTTGAAGGGCAACCTCCTGCTCGTCCACGGCACGGCCGACGACAACTGCCACTACCAGAGTTGCGAACTGCTGGTCAACGAACTCATCAAGCAGAACAAGTTGTTCTCCACGATGCCCTATCCCAACCGCACCCATTCGATCAAAGAGGGAGAAAATACCAAGCGCCATCTTTACGGCACGATGACGCAGTATCTGAAGAAGAATCTGCCGACAGAACGTTCAGAGGAACCCACAAAATAAGAGAGGTGAACTATCATGAATCAGACGATCCCCGCACCCGCGAAAGCACGGCTTGCCGCAGGCAGTCCTGAAATCAACA
>JANYKD010000070.1 GCA_025361735.1 Phycisphaerales bacterium | reverse complement strand
CCTTAGTCGGGGCGCCCGAGGGAAGAGACCACACTTGCAGCCACAAGCGTTGGCGATCAGGAGGGAGTTGACACCGCGACTTGGGGAATGCGGGCCCGCGCTTCATTGATATCCGCGGTCGACACATCCTCCGGAGCCGTCGAGTTGATGAACTCGGGGTAGCCGGGAGCGCCCATTTCCGGGATGTCCAGGCCGGCGATTTCCACCGCGGCCGGCACTCGGTTGGTGCCCAGCACCTTGCCGATGACCCAGAAGATCAGCCCGCCGGCTACAATGTTCCAGGTGGCACAGACCACCACGGCAATACCCTGAGCGGCGAGCTGTTTGGCGCCAAAGCCATAGAGCAGGCCGCCGACGCCGCCGGCCACGCCGTTGTATCCATCACCGTAGGTGCCATCGGCGAACAGACCGAGGGACAACACGCCCCAGGCGCCGTTGACGCCGTGGACGCTGATGGCACCGACCGGATCGTCAATGCCCAGCTTCTCCCAGAAGAACACGCTGAAGACGACCAGCACGCCGGCTATGGCACCGATCCAGAAGGCGCCCATCGGGGTCACGAACGCACAGGGCGTCGTGATGGCCACCAGGCCCGCCAGCATGCTGTTGCACATCATCGACGGATCCGGCTTGCCGTAGCGCATCCACATATAGACGACGCCGAACACGGTTGCGGACATGCCGGCGATCATGGTGTTAACGGCGACGATCGGAGTCCGGCCATCGGTGGCCGCCAGAGACGAGCCGGCGTTGAAACCGAACCATCCGAAGGCGAGGATGAACGTGCCGAGCATGACCATGGGTATATGGTGGCCAAGGATTGGCTTGGGCTTGCCATTCTCGTCATACTTGCCGATACGTGGCCCAAGCAGGATTGCGGTAATCAGGGCGAGAGAACCACCTTGCAGATGCACGACAGACGAACCCGCGTAATCCACCACGCCATGAGCGATTCCCGCCTTGGTGCCGAGCTGAGCGAGCCAACCACCGCCCCAGACCCAGCAGCCATAGATCGGATACGTGAACGCACCGATGAAGATGCTGAAGATGAAGAAACTCTTGAAATTCCAGCGTTCGGCCAGAGCACCCGTGGGAATGGTTGCCGTGGTGTCCATGAAGACCATCATGAACAGGAACCACACCAGGGCCGAGACGTCATAGGTCTTTCCTGTCAGGAAGAAGCCCTTGGTGCCGAAGAGGCCCCAGCCATCGCCCACGGTAAACATGCCGTCAAGCGTCGTGGCTCCGCCGAGAGCCGCGGGCCCGCCAAGCGTCGCGTTGGCGCCGCCGCACATCAGGGCAAATCCGCAGGCCATGAATCCGAACATGCCCAGCGCGTATACCATGAAGTTCATGGACATGGTGTGCCCGGCGTTCTTGCCGCGACATAAGCCGGTTTCAACCAGAGCAAAGCCGGCCTGCATGAACATGACGAGAAAGCCGGCGACCAGCGTCCAGGTCATGTTGACCGCATAGAAATTGCGGGAAGTGGACTGAGCAACGGCATCAAGGGATGCCGCCACCTCCTTAAGAGACGTCTTATCAGGATCGGGCTTGATGTAGCCCGGAACCGATCCCGACGGCTGTGTAGTGGGTACTGTCATGAACGCGCCAGTCCGGTCGGGGACCGGATCATCAGCCCGCACTACCGCAGGGAGTGTGATCATTCCCAGCAGCAGTACAACGCCGAGCATAAGGCGCCGCCATCGACCATCGTGCTTACACCGTACCATTTCGAACCTCCGTTTTCTGGATTAGCCGGTTGGGCCGAAATGCATATGAAAAGCGTGTGCCAGCGGCGCAAACGATTACGTCCGCTTCGCATCATGACACCGATGGCGCATCAGTGATTCACCTATGAATGTTCGGTCGACAAGACATATGTCATTCACGCATGCGGATATCTTCACCCAAGGCATGCTGAACCGCATATCGAACGAGTTCGGCCGCGGTGCGCAGCTTGAGCTTCTCTTTGATATGCTCGCGATGAGTCTCAACGGTCTTTACGCTCAGCCCCAGTTTCATCGCCATCTCCGAAGGCCCCAGGCCCTGGCCGATCATCGTGAAGACTTCGAACTCGCGATCGGACAGATCCTCGAGAGACGGCTCCTTGCTCTTCCGATCACTCCCGACCAGTTTCTGTGCCATCTGCAGCGCCATGCGTTCGCTGAGGTAGATGTTGCCGGCCAGTACTTGCCGAATGGCAACCATGATCTTGTCCGTGGCCTCCTGCTTCATGATGTACCCGCGGGCTCCGGCCCGCATGGCCCGTTCCGCGTAGAGCGACTCCTTGTACATTGAGAGCACGAGAACCGGCAGGCGAGGCTGCTTGGCGCGCAGGTCTTTGATGAGGTCCAAACCGTTCGCGTCCTTCAGCCGGATATCCAGCACCACCAGATCGGGATTGAGAGAGGCGACTGCGACGACGGCTTGCGCGGCGTCTTCCGCCTCGCCGCAAACGACCAGGTCCGGCTCTTCGTCGATCAGTTGGCGGATGCCGTGCCGCAGGATGGGGTGATCTTCCACCAGCAGAATGCGCGACTTCGTATTGACCGCTTGTGTCTTGGTTGCCATGTGTTCCTCAAGCCTCCGACCGAAGGTAGTTCAGCAATACGCACGTCACGCTGGTTCCGCCGCGCTCGCCAGGACCGATATCCAGGGACGCGCCGATCATCCGGGCCCGATACCGCATACTCTGCAAACCCATCCCCTCGCCAGCGGGCGATAACCCGGAGAACCCTGTTCCATTGTCTTCCACGAGCATCCGCAACGATCCGCCAACGACGGAGAGTTCTATTCTGATCTGCCTGGCCTTGCCGTGTTTCAGGGCGTTGGTCACGGCCTCTTGGGCGATGCGGTACAGGCTCGTGGCCACCGACGCGTCCTTGATCTCGACCGGTGTCTCGCAGGCGAAGGCGCAGACGATGTGGAAGATGTCCTGCGTCTCGCCCGCCAACGCCTGGAGCCCCGATGCCAGTCCGCCCGCATCCACCGCCACCGGCGAAAGGCCGCTGGCGAGTTCCCGGGCCTGCCGCGTCGCATCGTTGACAAGTTCCTCGATCTTCGTGGCCTCGGCCGCTTCGGGCAGCGATTTTCCGGTCAGCCGCTGCGACAGTAACCGGCTGAGGAAGGCAATCCCGGTCAGGTGTTGCCCCAGGCCATCGTGCAGGTCGCGCCCGATCCTCTGTTCCTCGCGCTCCCGGACGTCAATGATCCTTTCCTGAAGGATCCGGACTTGCTCCGCGTTGACTTCCGCCCGTTCCCGGGCCGATCGGACCATCGCGCACAACATACTGATGAGCGTCCCTTCGCATACGAACATCGCGAGTTTGGACCATTCCACGCGGTTCAGAACCTCGAACTTGTAGAAAGGGGTCATGAAGAAGTAGTCGCTCAAGAGGGCTGAAAACGCGGTCACGAGCAGGCCCGGGCCAAACCCGCCGCACCACGCGGCGACCATCACCGCCGTGAAGAACAGCAGGAACGGCGTCTCCTGGGTCACCAGCGGAACCAGGGCGAATTTGAGGATCAGGGCCACGGCGACGGCCGCAATGCCGATCGCGTATCGCACCATGGCATGACCGTGCTTCATTCGCATCACGACTCCGCGTCCGATCTCCAGTGGCGCCAGCGATATCACGGGCCGGCCGCCACGCCGGCGCTGTCTCAACAGGCTACCGGCTCGAAGCTTGCAGTATACTCCAGCGGTTCGCTTGGATCGATGCGCGGGCTGGGTCCCACGGGCACCCGAAAGCGACTCTGTTTCACAGGCTCACACCCATACTCCACTAACCTATGGTATATCAGTGGTTCACCTATGGCCAGCGCCGGCACGGGCGGTGTCACAATTTTCCCGGCGGTTCCAGGCGATGCCTACAGCATTTCCCACGCGGTTGTACGTACACGGCAAAACTGGGCAGCGATACCCCTGAAACACGGGCCTGCTGATATTTTGGGCAGTATCAGGTAATCACCTATCACTAATAGTACACCAATCCGATGCTAACCACAGACTGTCATCGCCACCAACGTCAATAATTGAGCATGCGGAATCATCGCCAAGTGCATGTCGTCAATGACGATACGATGAACTCGCGACTCCGCGAATAGCCTTCCCAGCGTCTCGCGAAACGATAATCAACCGATCCTGGCACGGCCGTTGCACATCCTCCAACGGCGAGTTGCCGCGTGGCATACCTCCACGGACAACTCATAATGACACCGCAAACCGGAGCACTGAACATGTGGCAACAGATGAAAAAGACCTTCGTCCCGGTACAGATCCTCGTTGCCGCAGTGGTAACGTTGATCTGCATTCGAACCGGCAATTGGCCCGCGGCACTGCTGACGGCGCTTGCCATGGAAGTCGGCAACTACGCCGGCGTGGCTTGGGGCGAGAGGCTTCGCGGCCGTCTGAAACAGCGGCCACTTTTGTCACCTCTTCGTCGCTGATCCAGGCTCGCCGCCGGGATCAGGAAACACAGTCATGCAGATTGTCTTCTGGACGCGGGCCATCAACGACCGCAGGTGGTTGATATGGGCGCGGAATACCGGCCAATAGTCGCCTTGCGCATTCTGGTTCTCGACCCGAATGCCCGTGAAGGAGAGGTCATCCAGCAGTGGTTGACGCCTCACGGACATTGTGCGGTCCTCAAAACCACGATCCCGCAAGCTCTTGAAGAGGCAGTCACCCACGCCTTTGATATTGTTATCCTGTGCTGGCGATTGGGGTCGGCACAGCAGCTTGAGGTGGTCAAGCATCTTAGACGGGAAAGCCCGTGGACGCAGATCGTCATCGTCTGCCCAAGCATTGACTCGATGCAGGCGACAACAGACGCCATCGGCTCCGGCGATGCCGAGCTGGTCATGCGGCCGATCACGCGTCCCCAGGCGGAGTTCATCGTCCGCACCGCAGCCGGAAGACTGAGACTGCGCCGCAATACCGAGGCCATGCGGGTGACGATGGATCGCCGAACCCCCTCGAGCTGGGTCAGCGGCAGTCCCGCGGCACAACAGGCCATCGATCTGGCGAAGCAACTGGCTTCGTCCCGGGCGTCCGTGCTCCTCTGCGGCGAACCGGGAACGGGCAAGCGATGCCTGGGGCGGATGATCCACGATTGGAGCCCGCGCGCAGACGGACCGTTTGTCGCCATGCACTGCCGGACGGAATCTCCCGACTTGTTTGAGGCAGAGTTGTTCGGCGGCGGCGACAGTCCCTCTGGAACTTCCGCGGAACTCAGCGGATTCGTTGCCCTGTGCGAGCACGGCACGCTGCTTCTTGAAGAAGTGGGGCTGCTGCCCAAGAGCTTGCAACCCCGACTGCTGCAGCTCCTGCGCAGTCAGGAGTATGAACGACGCGGCGATTGGCGTATGCGCCAAGCCGATGTCCGCATCATCGCCACCAGCAGCATTGACCTTGCGGAGGTGGTCAAACGCGGACTGTTGTGTCCGGAACTGATGGCAACGCTCGAATCGATCCGGATCGACCTGCCCCCGCTGCGAGAACGCCGCGAGGACATCATCCCACTTGCCAACGCATACCTGAAGTTCTATGCACACGAGGCCGACCGCAAAGCTGGTACTCTGGCCCCGGAAGCGATGGATGCGCTGCAGGAATATTCCTGGCCGGGCAACCTGCGGGAACTACACAATGTGATGGAAAGGGCCGTCATATCAGGCGAATCCGCCGTGATCGGCCTGGGACATTTGCCGCTGGACCTGCGTTCTGCTCCGGCAGTTGTCGCCGGCACCGTCGCCACGTCCGTCGCGAGCGGGGTTGACACGACACGCGTCGCCGCCGCTCGCCGGGCTGATGTGGTGGTGGCGGATGCCCGAACCCATTTGGTCGGACCGCGGCACAATCGCCGGCACCTGCGGCCCAAGAAGGCTGATCATGCTCCGGATCCAAACTGGCGCGACGATTCTGGTCCACGAAACCGGGAAGCGCAAACGGCGGCTTGACGGGCGCCACATTGTTTTAGCGCCACAACCTCGCGCGTCGCGACCGAGAGAATCGGACGCGCACTTCTGCGCCATGTCAACGCGCGGCCCGGCGCAAGCTCGATTTCGCCATTTCCATCTTCAGAGCCTGGCGGACAGAATCGGAAGCAACAAACAGTTCCTCCGAGAAGCGGCGATAGGTGAGGATCTCGTCGTGGATCTGCTCGCTCTGGTCCGCGTCCAGTCCCATACCGGCGAGGTATTGCAGGCGCAGGTTGCGATCGCGGTTGACCTCGGCGTAGCGCAGCCACGGCTCCAGGTCGCCGCCCCGGCCGGCGTACGTGGCCAATAGCTCAGGGACTGAATCGAAGCCCACGTCCGCAAGCGAATCGGCCGCGTCTTTGTGATCCCTGCGGGCGAGGCGTTCCTGCAGGAAATCCACGGGGATCTGCGTCGACTCCACCTGGCCCAGCAGCACCAGATCGTAACCCTTGCCGTTCTTGTCGTTGCTCCAGATGGTGCCGTTGGGGAACACCTCAAAGAACGTGCGCATCTCGCTCTTGACCGCCTCCATGTTGCTTTCATAGAGCGGAACCCATTGGGTCACCACGCCGCCGGGATTGAGGTGCTCTTTGCACATCTCGAAGTATTCGCGCGTGTAGAGCGTGGCGGCACCTTTGACCCACGGGTGGATCGGGTCCGACGTGATGATGTCGAAGCGATCGTGCGTGGTGAGTACGTAGTGCCGCGCATCGTCGTAGATCACCTGCACGCGCGGGTCTTTCAGCACCGCGTGGTTTTCGTAGGCAAAATGCCTGGCGACAACCTGCGGGATGAGCGGCTCGATCTCGCAAATGACGATGCGCTCGACGCTCGGGTGTACGACGAAGCTGCCGGCCGTAACCCCGGCGCCGCAGCCGACCACCAGCACCGAACGAGGCTTGCCATGAATCAGCGCGGGAATGTGCCCCAGCATTCGCTGCAGCCGCATGTCCTGCCATTCGCTGGAGGCTTCGATCTTGCCGCTGACGTGGAAGTAGCGTTCGCCGCCGGTATCGGTCACGGCCACGGATGAGTTCATTCCTTCGCCGATGTAGACGAGTGTGGCTGGCCACGGGGTCATCGGGAGCAGGCGTCCGTAAGCAATCAGCCCCCACGGCACGGGCGGAATCCGCCAGGCGAGGACGGCGCAAATCGCCGCTGAGACCAGAAGTGATGCTAGTGGCGCGATTCGCCGGCGAGGTCGGCCAGCCGGCGACGTGGGGGCGCTACTGGTTTGCCGGAGGAGCGGCATGAGCACGATCAAGGCCGACAGGGCCGACAGGCCAATCAACAGACGCTGGGCCTGGTGCGTTCCCATGTGCGGGATCACCAGCAGACTGAAGGCAAGCGAGCCGATGATCGCGCCGACGGTATTGGCGGCGTAGATGCCTCCGACAACCCGGCCCAGATCCTTCCCGCGCCAGGCGAGGGAAGCCACCGCCGCGGGAAAACTCGCGCCCCAAAGCAGTGCGGCCGGCAGCACAGCCCAGACGCATCGCGAGATGTCAACCTGCAGATGCAGCCACGGGCTGTGGGCCAGCGACGGCTGGATCGGCCAGTAGGGCAGGCAGACTGCCATCATGTAGGCAGACCACGCCACCGCCGCAGCCAGTAGAAACTGACACGTTCCCAGAACCACCCGGGCCCCGGCACGCCGGCACAACATCGCCCCCAGGCTGCTGCCGATCCCCAGACCCACGAGAAAGACGGCGAGGATCAGCGAGAATGTATACACCGTGGCCCCGAGCATCAGCGACAACAGGCGGGTCCACACCACCTCGGCCCCCAGGGCGCACAAACCGGACAGCCCGATGCCAACGTAAACGCACCACGCGCCGGATGTCTGCGGCGACAGGTCTGCCGAAGCGATCGCGGCCGGTGCCCGCCACGGCCCGCGGCCGGCCAGGACAAGGGCAACCGTCGCCACGGCGAGATTGATGCCGGCGGCCACAAACGTGGCGA
The DNA here is from genome assembly GCA_025361735.1 of Phycisphaerales bacterium. GTDB lineage: Bacteria > Planctomycetota > Phycisphaerae > Tepidisphaerales > Tepidisphaeraceae > JANYKD01. Next base: position 28,720 of record JANYKD010000070.1, on the reverse strand, counting down.
TCGTCAGATCGTGAATGCGGAGCAGATAGAACCCCGCCAGCAGGCAGCCAAAGACGGCACCGGCGATATTCCCGCCATAGAACAGCCCCAGCCACGACACACCGCGCGCGGACGTCTCCACCCAGCGGGCCATCACCGGCAGGGTCGCGCCCATGAGAACCGTTGGCGGCAGCAGCAAAACCGCGCACACAAGCCCGCGCAGGCGAATGCTGCCCTGCCCATGTCCGACCCCGGTAATGTACACATGATCGACGTACGGCATGGCCACCAGGATGAGCAGGCCGATGACGCCGATGCCCAGTTCGAGCACAGCGTAAACCCGCAGCGGATGACGCCCGGCCGACACCAGACGCGGCGCCAGCAGACTTCCCAGGCACATGCCGCCCATAAACGTGCCGAGCAACACACCGAGCGAGTCGGCCGAGGAGCCGATCACGAGTTGCAGCAACTGGAACCAGACTATCTCGTAGATCAGCGCGGCACAGCCGCTGCCGACAAAGAGCGCCAGCAACGCCGGGAACCGCCGGCCGGTTTCTGGAAGGGCTGTGGATGGGCTTGGAGCGGTTGTGTTCATAGAGTCTTGGGCGCCGGTCTCGGCACGTATCGGCAGTCTACACGCGGCCGCGCTGGGTTGCATCATGGGTATCAGCCATGGGATCACCAATTCCATCGCCGCGGCCGCCTCCGGTCATCAGAAGCTCATGGCATGGGCGTCTCGCCCATGCGTGTCGGTACTCCAACAAGTCTTCACAATGGCCGCGCAACGAGAAATTTCAGCCAAATCGCAGATGCACCCTCGGCCGTCTCGCTCCGGCTTGCGGCATGATCGACCGCAGGCGCCGTGCTCCGTTCTGTTCTGGCAATTTCCGCCCGCGATGCTATTGTCGTGCGATACGGATCGATATTCGCCAGCGATATCGCCTGGTCACGTGCTGAGTGGGTTTGTGGTCCGAGGGAAACGCCATGTCCGCGGATGAATCACAGGACGGACCGCACCGACGCACGGAAGGGCAGGGCCCCGGCGGGCCGACTCCCGGCGTTCCCTCTCCGGCTCATCGGCCGAAGCCCATCGCCCCGTCAAGGTCCGCTCACGGCAAAGGTGGAGGCTTCTTCCAGGACCGCAAGTCGCTGATCGCCGTCGAGGGTTACGAGATTATCCGGGAGATCAGCCGCGGGGGGCAGGGTGTGGTTTACCAGGCCCTGCAGAAATCGACCCACCGCAACGTGGCGATCAAAGTGCTCATGGAAGGGCCTTTTGCCTCCAGGAACGCCCGCAAGCGATTCGAACGCGAGGTGGACGTGGCAGCCGGCCTCAAGCACCCGCACATCATCGTCGTTTTTGACGGCGGTACGACGAACGATGGCCACCTCTTCTACGTCATGGACTACGTGGACGGAGTGCCCATCACGCACTACATCAGAGACAACAAGCTGCGGCTGGAGCAGGTTCTGGAACTCTTCGCCACCGCCTGTGACGCGGTCAATTACGCGCACCAGAAAGGGGTCATCCACCGCGACCTCAAGCCCGGGAACATCCTGGTGGACCGCGAGGGCAGCCTGCGAATCCTGGATTTCGGGCTGGCCAAGGTCGTGACGGGCGCCGACGATGAGGTATCCGTAACCGGGCACGGCATGGTGGGCACGCTCCCCTACATGAGCCCGGAGCAAACCCGGGGCACCCCGGAACTGGTGGACATTCGCACCGATGTCTACGCGCTGGGCGTCGTGCTCTATGAGCTGCTCACCGGAGCCTATCCGTACCCCGTCGTCGGCGAGATGGCGGAGGTGCTAAAACATATCACCACCACTGAGCCCAGGTCGCTGAGCAGTAACTGGGCGGAGGGCAAGGGCATCTCCGGGTCGGGGCGAACCCGCTCGGGGTGCCCGATCAACAACGAGGTGGAAACGATAGCGCTCAAGGCGCTTTCCAAGGAACGGGAACGTCGCTATCAGAGTGCCGGCGAGCTGGCGAAAGACATCCGCCACTACCTGGCAAACGAGCCGATCGAGGCCAAGAGGGACAGCGTCGTCTACCTGCTGAAGAAAGCCGTGTGGCGCTACCGGAGTGCGGCCGCGGTGGCGGCGGCATTCGTAGTGCTGCTGATCCTGGCCGTCGTCGTTCTGTCGGCCTCGCTGCACGAGACAGCGGAGGCCGAACGCGCCGCGCTCCGCGAACGTGACCGCGCCAATCAGCAGCGCGACCGCGCCGACGCGAAGGCCCGCGAAGCTCAAGCCAACCTGACGCTTGCCCGGGAGAACGAGATACGGGCCGACGCCAAGGCCCGCGAAGCTCAGGACAACCTGACGCTCGCCCGGGAGAACGAGAAACGGGCTGACGCCAAGGCCCGCGAAGCTCAAGACAACCTGACGCTCGCACAGAAGAACGAGAGGCTGGCCGAAATCCGGTTGGCCGATGGCCTTTTGTTTGCCGGCGACGGCCAAATGAGAAGCGGTGAGCCGAGCCGCGCCCGCGAGAGCTATTTCACCGCCCTGGATCTGTCGCGAAAGCTGGGCAAGCCGGATCTGAGCATGCTTGCGGCCCTGTTGCAGAGCTACGACTCGGACGCGCCGCCTCTGATGGGTGATGATGGCGTGCGGCAGACCATCGGGGGTTTCTCGGGGCACACGGCATATGTCTTTCGTGCGGCCTTCTCTCCCGATGGCCGAAATGCCCTCTCCGGGGGAATGGACAAGACGCTGAGACTCTGGGATGTGGCCAGCGGCCGGGAGATTCGCAGGTTCACCGGCCATACCGCATCGGTCCACTGCGCCCTCTTCCTTCCCGATGGCCGCAGCGCGCTGTCGGGAAGCTTCGATGGGAAGCTCAAGCTTTGGGATATCGCCAGCGGCACGGAGCTGCGCAGCTTTTCCGGACACCGGGGCGCCGTCTATTCGATTGCCCTCTCGCCTGATGGCCGAAACGCTCTGTCCGGCAGCAGTGACAAGACCTTGAAGCTGTGGGATCTGTCCGGCCGCGAGATCCGCAGCTTCTCGGGTCACACCGGCGCGGTCTTTTCCGTGGCTTTTTCCCCCGACGGCCAAAGCATCATTTCCGGAGGCGACGATCACACGCTGAGGCTGTGGGGTACGTCAAGCGGCAAGGAGATTCGCCAGTTCACCGGGCATGGCGCGCGGGTCTATGTGGTGACGTTCTCGCCCGATGGCCGATTTATCCTCTCCGGAGGCCTCGACGGCACCGTGCGGCTGTGGGATGCGGGGACCGGCAGGGAGATTCGGATCTTTTCCGGAAGGGGCTCGATCCTCTCCGCCGCATTTTCCTCCGACGGCCGAAAAGCCATCAGCGGCCGCTCCGACCAGACGTTGCGCCTTTCGGATGTGGCCAGTGGCGACGAGATTCGCATGTTTCTCCGGCACCTGGAAAGTGTCCGTTCGGCGGGATTCTCACCAGACGACCGATGTATCCTCTCCGGCAGCGACGACAAGACCCTGAAGCTCTGGGATGTGGCGAACGGCAAGGAGATACGGCGCTTCCCCGGGCGCACCTGCGGAGCCCTGGCGTTTTCTCCCGACGGCCGAACCGTCCTCTACTGCGACAGCAAACGGATGCTGAAGCTGCTGGATGTGGCCACGCAGAAGGACATCCTCAGCTTTGCCGGGAGCGCAGGCGGAGTCGCGTGCGTAGCTTTCTCTCCGGACGGCGGAAGCGCGCTGTCAGGCGGTTCGGACAAGATTGTGAGATTGTGGGACGCATTCAATGGCAGCGAGATTCGCTCATTCTCCGGCCACACAGGGATTGTCCGCTCCGTGGCCTTCTCATCCGACGGACGGAGCGCGATTTCCGGCGGTGAAGACAAGACGGCAAAGCTGTGGGATCTCGCAGCTGGAAAGGAGATCTGCACGTTTTCCGGGCATTCAGGCGAGGTACGCTCCGTAGCCTTTTCACCCGACCGCCGATACGTCGCTTCCGCGAGTCAGGACGGGAAGGTGAAACTTTGGGACGTCGCCAGCGGCAAACTGGCTCACGATCTCACCGGGCACGCGGGCGAGGTGTACAGCGTCGCATTCGCTCCCGACGGCCGATGGATCGCCTCCGGCGGCCGGGATAACAAGGTGAGGCTTTGGGATGCCGCCACCGGGGAAGGGATTCACGTCTTCGACGGACACATCGCTCCGGCCGTGTGCATTGCCATTTCCCCCGACGGCAGCACCATCCTGTCCGGCGGCGCCGACAGTACGATGAGGCTCTGGGATGTGGCCGGCCGCAAGGAGCTCCGCGTCCTTGGCGAGCATGGAGATACTGTTACGGCCATCGCCTTCGCTCCCGATGGCCGCAGCGTCGCGTCTTCGACTCAGGGCCAAATGATGATGCTCTGGGATTTTTCTCGCGTAGAGCGTCACCGTGAATTTGAGCAATCCCTGCCCAAAGCGCGCCAGCAGTTGGAAAAGAACGCTGAGGACCCGGCCGCTCTGAGGATTCTGGGCGACTGGTGGGCCCTTCGCGGTTTCGATGAGCGGGCTGTCGAACTGTTCGACAGAGTCCGCGCCAAGGGCGGGAATGTCTCGGCCCTTGCTTCCGCACGCTGCTGCTGGAAGCTGGGCAGGATGCCCGAAGCCCGACGGGAATTCGAGCGGGCGGCCGCGCAGAAGGAGGCACCGGAGCAGTACATCCTGCTCTGCCGCAAGGCAGTTGAAAGGGAGATGGCTGCGCCCGCTCAGTAGGAAGCACTCCGACCGCTCATTCCTCCTCGAGAATGAATGCTGTCAGCTCGCCCTCGTGTTTTGTGCGGATCTGGGTACGCCGTGCCTTCACACTCTTCCAGACAACCTGATGAAGTTCGTTGCTGATGATGATCTGGCCCGGGCCAGCGCCTTCGGTCAGGCGCGAGGCCTTGTTCACCGCGTCTCCGATGACCGTGAACTCGAGTCGCTCTTCCGAGCCAATGAATCCGTGCAGCACCACGCCACAGTGGATGCCGATCCCCAGTTTCAGGGCAGGCACGCCCCGCGTCGCTCTCCCGGCGTTGATCTTTTCCATCGACCGCTGCATTTCGCAGGCGGCATCCACGGCATTCCCGTACTGGTTGGGATCGGGTTCGGGACTCCCGAAGACGGCAAGAATCGCATCTCCGATGAACTTGTCGACAGTGCCATTGTGTCGGAGCAGTATGGCCGCCAACTCGGCAAAGTACTCGTTCAGCATGTCGACAATATCGTCGGCGGCCATGTCGGCCGTCGTGCGCGTGAAGCCGCGGAGGTCGCAGCAGAGGATCGTAACAGGAGAAGTGACGCCGCCGGGACGCAATCGGCCCCGGCTGGCCTGATCCAGAAGTCGCGCGGCGACGTGCGGCGAGAAATGCGCCATGATCCGCTTCAGGATCACGCCGCTGCGAACAAGGTCCTCCCACACACGCTGGCCGGACACCGCGATGGCCGCGTGCTGCGCCAAGGCCGCGGCCACACGAAGGTCTGTTTCCGAGAATCCCGAGGTTCGAGAACTGCTCAGCCAAAGTGCGCCGAGCGACTTGCCCTGACAGGCCAGCGGCGCGCAGAGGACGCTTTCGAGCTGCTGGTCGGCGATGCTGGGGCCCGGATGATCGGGCGCGCCGTCTTTCTCCCGCACCCAGACCATGGCCCGGCCACGTTCGATGGCCAGGTGAGCCAGAGTGGAACTGCCGCGCGGATCGCCTTCGGGTTCATGCGCCGCCAGGGCCAGGTCGGAAGTGCGCTCATCGAACAGGAGCAAGGCGACATGATCGGCGGCCGGGACCAGGTCGCGCAGACGGAGCATGAGCGTCCTGGCAATCTGTTCGGACGGACCCTGCCGCACAAACATGGTCGTGAGCTGCTGGATCACGCCCAGCAGCCGCATCGCCACTTCGGGAGATTCCGGCGGGAGTATCTCGCCGAGTGACTCGGTGGAGCAGGAGACGTGCTCGGTCTCGGCCGGGGTCCCGTCGATGGACTGATCGGAGACGGCGTCGGGCCCCGGCAGCGCGTCGGAACTGAGCCCACCCTCGTCGAGCTGGAAGGTGGTCCGTCCGATGACGACCGCAACCCCGGGCGACAGGGGATGGCGACCGGTGCCTTTGATCTGCACGCCGCCGACCAGTGTGCCAACGCAGCTTCCCATATCCTCGATCCAGTACGTGCCGTTCTCGCGCCAAAGCCGCGCATGCCGCCGCGAGACGCTTGGGTTGGGGGCGAGGTCGATGTCGGGCACGAAATCACCGGCGGCCCGGCCAATGATGTACGGCTGGCCCTCAGTCAAGAGAGGGACCCGGCGAGTGGAGTCCTTTCGGGTTATGGTCAGGTACATCGAGGATTCCATTGTATTTGGCGAGAGAGGTTCTGCAAGGAAAGAACGCCAGCGGGCCGCCGCGGCCCCGAGCCGGGACGTGACAGAATCGGCGGACGCCAGCCCGCGGCCGCGGAGCACCGCGGCGCAAATCCGGCCTGGCAAACCAGACCCATCGTGGCACGGACGTCTCACCCGAAATTCCGGCCTCAGCCGCGAATGCCTCAACCGCCAGGAGCCACTAAGATGCGCAAGCATTCGACAAACTGCGGATATTCCAGATAGCGCGGATGAAGGCCGAAGCTGGTTGATAGTCGGTCGCCAAACGTCGCTTGTGAATTCAACCACCCACTATCTACTACCCACTATCCACTACAAACTACGATCATGGCATCAGGTCCGCGCCGTCTCCGGGTTCTTCCGCTGTGGATTCTCCATCTCCGCCGGATCGCGTTCTCGCCCGGTAACCAGCAGGTCCATCTTCTGGTGCAGTTGCATCAATTCCAACTGCATCTTCATCGCGACCTGGTACTCGACCTCGTTGCGCACGCGATCCTTCTGGCCCTGCATCGCCTGGCTGATGAGGATAAACAGCGAGAGAAAGATGGCCTCGACTGACGCCCAGAAGCAGAGGAACGGAAAGGGAAACGGGTCGATGGCCCGTTGCCGCAGCAACAGGTTGATGGCTATCCATGACATAAAGCAGACGGCGTGGGTCATCAGGAAGCGCTGGCTGGCGGCCATGGTGGCGATGGCGTTCGCGAGTTTCTGCCACGGGGTCAGCCGCTCTGCAATGACCTCGTTGAGATTGCGGATGCCCCGCAGCTTTTCGACCACGCTCCGTTGCCGCCGGCCGAGCGCCGTGACCACACTGACGGCAACCGTTGGAAAATCGATCATGCAGCGATGAAAAGCGTCCATTCCCAGGACCAGCAGCGAGGAGTGCTCGATGGCCCGCGCGGTGGCCGTGCGCGGGCCGTGGTCAAGCAGGGAGATCTCGCCGAAGAATTCACCCGGACCGAGGACCGCGAGGCGGATATCCTTGCCGCCCTGGTCGGGAATGCAGATCTCGATGTATCCGGACTGGATGATGAACATCTCCTTGCCGCCATCGCCGACCCAGAAGATTGTTTCCAGCGGATCGACAGCGCGGGCGGACATCATGGAGAACAGATAGTCCAGGGCATCAGCGCCCAGGCCCTGAAACATCGGGATGTGCAGGAGCAGATTCGCGTCATTCATAGGCAATGCCGCGGTTGGGTTCGCGTGATGATAGGCGCCCGGATTGGCCGGAGAGGGAGGGAAAATCGTGGTTGCGCAAAGGCCAGACCGCTGGTCATGGGTCGCGCCGGCGGATGTGTAGCGAGCGTGGAACGGATGCGAGCGAGTGGGCCGACCAGGTCAACACGTCAACTTAACGCCTACGCATGATGCCGTCCGCCCGCCGTTCCCCAAGCTCACTCCTTCGCCGCCCTCTCAACGGCGCTCGAGGCGCCTGGATCCTGCTGGCCGTCAGCAAGTGCGCCTATTGATCGGGCATCGGCTGCCTGTCTCGGCGGAGGGATTGGCCGCAGGGTGGGACGACGGGGAAGCATGAAAAATGGCGCAATTCGGCGTGGGCGTGCGGACCACAGCGGATGTAAGATGTTTACCTGAAAGCAGTTGTGGACTCTATGGGCGGGCGACGGGTCGGAAAAAGCGATCCTAAAGCAACCCAAACCAACCCAAAAGCATCCCCAAAGCGCCCCCAAACCAACCCCGAATGCTCCCCCAAACGACCCCAAAGAGACCCCTAACATGGCATTGCGAAGTTGCTGGTTGTTGGTTGCCAGTTGCCAGTGGAATGCGGAGGCGGGCAGTGCAAAATGCAAAATGAAAAGTGCAAAATGGCGGATGCTGGCGCAGAGGCGCGGGCGGGCAGAACGATGAAGGATGAGCGATGAGCGATGAATGCAGAATGAGGCGGACGGGGAGGATGGATTCGCTGCGAACATAACCATGACAATATATCCGTGTTTGCTGTATGTCAATAGCATTGGTGCGGGTTTTATTTGGTTCGATGGCGGTGGGCGTGATTCGACGTAACGTGTTTATATAACGGTGATTGCGTTTCGAAAATGGAGGATGGCTCAAGAGTTCAAGGGTTCAAGAGCTCAAGGGTTCAAGAGGTCAAGGGTTCAACCGCTCAAGGGCGAATGGTTTGGATGGAGCTGGAATGAATCCGCGTGATCCGGGATATCCGCGGTTGGTTTGAACTCGGTTCAGACGTGGGTGGCGGTCGTAGGCACGGCGGGATGATCCGGCAAGGGCCGTGATCTGCCATTATGCAGACAACTGACCCCGACACCGTTTCACTCGCCCAGCAACGAACCGCGCGTTGCTTGGCTCGCGACACCATGGGCTTACGCCGTTTGGCTTCGCCGCGTTCATTTCTCGGCGGGAACAAACGCGACGACCATGCCCCGGCCTGCTCCGGGTTCCTTGGCACGTTGTGGCAGCATTCCCACTCTCGTCCACCCACATTTCTTCAGCAGGCGGATGCTGGCCACATTGCTCTCGGCAACGAACCCAATGACGTAGTGAAGGCCGCTCGCAGCTGCCATCAGATGCCGCGTCAGGAGTTGGCCCAAACCACGCCGCCGATACCGCCTCGCAACGTATAGCATCGCTTCGCCGTTGTATGGACGCGTTGCCGGGTTGTTGTCGTACGGCAAGACCGCACAAAAGGCACAGACCTCGCCGTTCAGCTCCGCGACCCACATCCCGAAGGGAGGACGCGCCAGCCGCATTTCGCGACGGAAGAAACGAGTGAGCTTACGCTCGCTGAGATCTGTAGGCACTCGGGCAATCGCTTGCCCGGCACCCTGCAACCAGATTTTCACGATCCTCTTGGCGTCAGTGGCTTTCGCGCGTCGAGTTCTCATTTGCGAGGCTCCTTCAGGTTCGGTTCGATGATAGCTTTCGGCACGCGTTATTGAAAATCGGCCACCGGGACAGGGCATTTGCGATTATGCGACCCATCAGTGGGAACTATCAGAGTATGGCGTCGCCGGTCGAGCTCTTCCCATATCCGCTTTGTCCGTGCATGATGCAGCACCTGCAACAGGAGTTCTGATGGGTGAGTCAGACAAGCCGGCCAACGCACCAGAGCAGTGGGATCTCTTCATCTCCTATGCCCGCGATGACAACCAGTCCGGCTGGATCAATGCGTTTGTGGACGCCCTGGTAGCGCAACACGCCACCTTTGCGGGCGAGCGCCGGCTGCGCGTGTTCTTTGACAAGCAGAGCATCGGCGGGCTGCATGACCGGCGCTTGCGGATCCTCGATGGCATCACCCACAGCCATGTCTTTCTCGCTTTTCTCTCCCCCGGCTATTTCGCCAGCGAGTGGTGCCGCCGCGAGTGGCGGACGTGGATCGACCATGAGATCGCGGCGCACACGCTCTCCGGCAGCGCGGCGCCTATCTACATCGTCGAAGTGCCTGGGCTGGCCGACAAACCGATGCTCGACGAACACGCGGTGGCCAGAGAAGTCGCCAAGCTATGCGCCCTGCCGCAAGAAATGTTCGCCGAAACCGCCACCGTCGTGCGGCAGATTCGCCAGCGCCAGATCAACGCCGTCCGGCCGTTCTACAACGCCGGACTCGAAGCCTTGCAGAAGGCCGACATCGCCAAGGTACTGGACAAGCTGGCCCACGAGCTGGACGAGGCCTGCCAGCTTGCCGAAGTCGGCAATCGCAGCGTCAACACCGTTCCCCCTTACAACCGCTACTTCTCCGGCCGCGTCGAGGAACTGCTCGACCTCCGCCAGAAGCTCCAGGACAACCGCGCCGGCGTGATCACCGGGATTCATAGTCTCGGGGGCGTGGGCAAGACCGAACTGGCCTTCACCTATGCCCACGCCTTCGCCGGCGTCTATCCCGGCGGGCGTTTCCTGATCCCCTGTGAACACCAGACCGACCTGCGTCAGGCCGTGCTGAAATTGGGCGATTTCTTCGGCCCGGCCATCAGCGAGGAAGAGCGCAAAACCATCGACCGCTATTTCCCCGCCGTCGTCCGCTGCCTGCGCCAGCGCATCCAAGACAAAGGCGCCATTCTGCTCGTGCTCGACAACGTCAGCAGCGCCGACCTGCTGACCCGCGAGCAGACCGACCCTCTCACGGCCATCGGCCCGCAACTGCATCTGCTGGCCACCACGCGCCTACCGCCGGGCGGCAAGGCCGGGGGAATCAAGTGGCTCACCCTGGGCGAACTGCCCGAAGACGATGCCTTGGCCATTCTGGAAAAGTATCGCGCCTTCGCCGACGAGCCGGAGAAACTTGCCGCCCACCAGATCGTCCGCCGCCTAGGCGGCTTCGCCCTGGCCGTGGAACTGGTCGCGGCCTATCTGGCCGCCCACCCGGCTGTCTCCTGCGCCGCCTTCCGCGATGTGCAGCTTGCCGATCTCGAAAAAGCGGCCGGCGATGCCGACACCGAACTAGTGCGTCACAACCACCAGAAGCGGCTGGAGGCGGTCCTGCTGCCGACGCTGCAATCACTGACCCCGGCCGGCCGACGAGCCATGGAATACGCCGCGCTCCTGCCGGCCGATCTGGTGGCACTACCCTGGCTGAAGGAATTGGTCTGCGCCGACTATCCCGAAGTGGCCCAGCCAGCCCAGAGCATCCGCGAGAGCGTCTGGGATGCCCTGCTGCGGCAGCTTTGGAGTCTGGCCCTTCTGGTACGCCGGCGGGACGAGGATGCGCGCGATGACGATGCCTCGCCGGAGACCACGGCCTCCGATGGCCGGGTGGTGCGAGTTCACCGGCTGGTGCAAGAACTGGTCCGCACGGACTGCGGCCAGGCCAATCTGGCCAACCGGCAGTTGGCGGTCAGCCAATTCATCATCCAGCGAGCAGAGGCTCTGAAGAAGGAAACCCACTGGCAGGAAGCCCGCTGGGAGGTTGAGCCGTTGCATGGTGTCGCTGAACTGTGGGCGGACACGGGCCACGAGCGTGCGTCCTGGCTGTGCAACTCCGTTGGTAATCGATGGTATTCTTTGGCCGAATGGTCGCTGGCCGAGCCGCTGCTGATGCGGGCCTTGGCCATCAACGAGAAGAGCTACGGATCGGAGCATCCCGACGTCGCCAGAGCCCTGAACAACCTGGCCCAGTTGCTCCAGGACACCAACCGCCTGAGCGAGGCCGAGCCGCTGATGAAGCGGGTGGTGACCATTTTCGAGAAGAGCTACGGGCCGGACCATCCCAACGTCGCCAGTGCCCTGAGCAACCTGGCCGCGTTGCTCCAGGCCACCAACCGCCTGAGCGAGGCCGAGCCGCTGATGAATCGGGCCTTGGCCATCGACGAAAAGAGCTACGGACCGGAGCATCCCAACGTCGCCATCCGCCTGAACAACCTGGCCCAGTTGCTCCAGGACACCAACCGCCTGAGCGAGGCCGAGCCGCTGATGAGACGGGCCTTGCGGATCTTCCTGCGAAGCCTCGGGCCGCAGCATCCAAGCACGCGGAAAGTCAGGGCCAATTACGCCGGTATCCTTGAGGCGATGGGCCGCACCGAAGAACAGATCCAAGCCACCATTCGCCAAATCGCTCCGGACCTGCTTACATGAGTCCCGCGTGCAACCAGCGGGGCGGTGTCGAACCTCCAGTGGACCACTGGCTATCGGACGTCGCGTGACCGTTCAGGGGGGGATACCGGCGGCCCTTCAGCACTCTATGCCCCCGGTGAGCTGACTTAGCTGAATGAAAGACAATCGAGACGGTTTCTGTTTCATATTCCGCTTCCCTCGTCTCTATATTGGGGCGTGGCCGATTCGCAACGCTCGGTTTCGCGATCCGAATGGGAAGCTTCGGGCGCTGGCGAATCGCAAACTGAGGCGGTGTAATCTGGGGCTATTCTTTGAAAGCGCGTCAACATGTCGTGTTTCCAAGGGGGTGTAAAGAGAAATAGCAGGACGAAGTTGGCGACTGCCCCGGTCCAGCCCCATCGAAGGTATGCGAGCCATAGCACGCCTGCCCAGGCGAGCTTTGAGGCGATGACAAGAGCTATCGTCGTGAAGCCCGACCAGAGGCCGCTGCGAACGACGGCATCGACCGTCTCCCTGCAAGCAATCAGGTGGGCACGATTTTCCCACCATTCAATAATACCTTGCAGAGACCGGTCTCTGAGCGCCGAGCACAGACCCAACGTGGTCAGCCAAACACTAAGCACGATCGGGACTGCCAGCCAGATCGAAATCTCCGTGAAAGCGAGCCCGGTCGCGCTGAGGAAGGGAAGCTTAGACAACAAGACCAGAAACGTCGCCGATGTGACCAACCGGCCGACAACAGCGAGTCGGACAAAATGAAGTGGATTACGCTCTGAAGGATCCGGATTCGGACCGAGAACGCGGCAGAGATCGCCCGAAATGCGAGATGTCAGGAGGTGCTCCCATTTCTGATCAACGAGCGGAAGTTCCCATTTTGTGGAGTCTCCGGGTTCCTGAGACGTTGCCCCAAAGCGACTCGTCCGCATGTATTGCGTGATTGCCACAGATTTGGGCACGTTCCAAACGAGCGGCGACGACCCGAGGACCAGCTTGCGTATCTCACTTGCTGACCAATGCTCCATAGGCCACCGTTCGCAGGCTGAACCAGCACCCGATTTGAAGCGAAACATGAGGCCTTGAGACTTAAATGGAGGAAACTGTAGGCCGAACGCTTCTGCGGCAGCCCTGGTCCTGCTCCATTGGTCGTCGAAGGCCTGGCAGGGTGGGCAGACGAACGTTGTCTTGTCAAGCAATGCCGCGGCACTTGCCAGAAAAGAAAGTTCCTGCATCGTCCCCTTGCTGGTGTGGGGAAAGAAGACTATGCGTTTGGCGCGTTGGGCGAGGTCCTGAAAAGCCTTGTCCCAGTTGTTATCTGTGGTTTCAATCCTTCCGGCTCCAACATAGTCCTCATGCCAGCCAAGGGCGAGCGTGGGAATGCCATCGAATGCTGATGCAAGAGACGTCTCGAGGTATTCGTCTTGGCCGAGTCCGAAGGATACCGGATCGGCAGAGCGCGCAAGCATCTCCAACCATGAGGCCCGTTCAGAGATGCGAACCAACCTCTCCTGAGAGAATGGGCGTAAGAACAGGACAAAATCCGTTATGATTTGCCCCTTCGCAATACGTAGGGCGAAGGTGTTCCTTCTCTTCTGTTTCGCCATCGCGATAGCACGCCCCGCGACGAGCGCGACTATGATGGAAATGACTGCAGCCGCCGCGGCCCAGCCAAAAAGTGGAGTAGGGCCATGCGTGAGGAGTTCGGCAGGCGCCAACGTCAGGGTATGCACAGCATTGACGTAGAGTAGCTTTCCCACGATGGCCGCGCGCCAAGACGCACTCGGCCAGAAGGAACGCGGGCAGAACGCGAGAATGCGGCTGGCTAAGAACAAGGCTGCGGCGAAGGCGGCGAGAGAGATGGCGTACTGCAGGGCCCAACCGCCAGGAGCGAGCGTTCGTTCAATAAGCGCCCAGTCAGCTCGGACTGCACATTGAAATCCGACAGTGAGAAGGATCCATTGAATGATTCGAAGGGACGTAGCCAGCCAGGATCCTCTTGACTCCGGATCAGGATGTAGATGGGAAGGACTCTGATCGTTTGAAGCGTGGTTATCCATATGATCGGCTGCATCCTTGCACACGTTTGTGCGTCACTGTGGACATCGCAATTCTATCCCTCCACGCTCAAGTCCAAACGCTACCGTGAAGTGATGCGACCGCTCGTAGAGAGTCCGTTTTCACGCTGATTTTAGCGGAAAGGCCAAATTCCGTCACACCCCAACGAAACACCCTTGCCACGCAAGGAGTATGGAATCTCCGGCGTAACAGGATTTGAACTGACTCAACTTGAGCGTTCACCTCTCCACCCTCACCACAAGCCGTATCGTCCCCTTCGCCGGCACATGGTCCAGGTACGGCCCCCATTTGCGGCGGAGGTAGCGAATCGCCTGCTCGTGAGGCTCCGACGATCTCTGCCGTGCGCTTCCGCCTGCTTCCCCGAACCGGGTGTGGATGAAACTGTACCGGGCGTCCACCAGCACGATCCGGTCATGCAGCAGCGACTGGAGGCAGAAGTCGATATCGGCACGCAGCAGCAGCGTCGTGTCGTAGCGCAACTCGCGACCGATGATGCCGACCAACCCGCCCACCCAGGTGTTGAGGCCGAATGGCCGGAAGTTCGCATATGACATCGGCCGGGCCGCCTGGGTGAAGCCGAAGACCCTCACACCCGCGTCCGTGGTTAGGATCGCCATCCGTTCGACAATGGCCCGGACAGTGTCGGCATCCTCAATGCGACGCTTGTGGAATCCGACTTGGCTGTAGGCGTGCGTCACGTCGTCATCGACCATGACCACGCACGGATCCTCGACGTGGTCCAGCACCCACTGCCGTAGCGGACCGATGCCGATGACGCCGGCGGGGTGTACCAGCAGGTTCTGGCTGACCTTGGCGTAGGCGTCCTGCTCATCCTCGCCAACACAGACGGTGGCGTCGGGGAAGAGGCGGAGGGCCTTGTCGCCAATGGCGTTGGCTCGACCTTTGGAGGGGATGATGATCTTCATCTGCAAATCCTCGTGTTCTTCACGGTCCCGCCGTTGCTTTCTGCGAACCGGCTGAAGGTATAATGCCGGCCATGGGCACGCTTGATTACTACGCACCAAATGAATCGCCCCGTCCCGCGTCACGCCGGTCCAAGGCGATTGTTTGCATCGGTGTCTTCCATCTCCTGTGTGCCGCTGTCTTTGTGCTTACGGTGCTCCAAGGGCCACCGATGGGTGAGTCGGAGATAACCACCTGGGACTACATTGCTCCTGCCAGCGCTCTTCTGGCGATCATCATCTGTCCTTTGGGCTACGGCTTGGTGTGGGTCTTTGTCGATGGCACGCGTACCGTTGAACCAGACTCGCCGCAGCAGGCCATCCCCGTGAGCGAGGCGACCGCCGGGGAACCGAATGCTCGTCCGATTGACGCTGCGGAAAGCAAGGGCAGATGACAGCTTCGGCCAAGCTCGGAGCACGTCGGCCAGTTCCGGGTATTCCGACAAGCCAGGATACAAGTCAGGTGACAAGCGATTCTTCGCCGATTCTGTAAGTGGTGCTATTGTAAGTGGTTGTGAATTTGCGGGACCGGCTTTGAAAACCGGCGTGCCCGAAAGGGTACCGGGGGTTCGAATCCCTCCTCCTCCGTTTAAGAGCCCCTGTTGTTCAGGGGTTTTCTTCATTATTGCCACCAGCAGCTTGCTCGTTGCTCGATCCTGTGCGTAGCCGGTTGTACCAATCATCACGGCTTGTCCATTGCGGACGTTGGTGCGCCGGCCGTGAGGGTTTCATGGATGGCGGAGAGCAGCGAGCGGGCGCCTTTGACGTCGTAGTCGAGTGACCAGATCATGACACCGGCGAGGCCCTGATCGACAACGTACTTGCTCTTGGCCTTGATTGTGGGGATGCCGTTGTACCAGATGATGTTGCCCACCTGATCGGTATTCTCGGCACCGGGATAGGCGGCGATAATCGCCGAGTAAGGATAGTCTCGCTTGCGGAAGGCATCCCCAAAGCCATAGCCATAGAACGGCACGCCCAGGACGGCTTTGGATTTAGGAAGTCCCCGGGCCAACCAATAGGTCACGTTGTCCCTGGCGAAGTCGAGGGACGAGTGCTGGCCGGGCGCGTTGGGTTCCCAGTAACCGGCCCCGTCGTACGCCATGATGTTGACAAACTCGAAGTGCTCAAATACCGAGTCGGGGACTTTGCTGCCCCCATAGCCCTTGGAGAGAGCCGCCGTCAGCAGCTTGCCACTGGGCCTCATGGCCTTGGCGAGATCCTGGATGAATACCCCATAGTCCTTGTTGATCGATGGGCCTTCGATGTCCACATCAAGGCCATCGAAATTGTGCTTTACCACATACTCAGCCAACTTTGCGACGAACGCGGCACGCCTGGCATCGCTGATGAGCAGGAAGTATCGGGCAAGCAGCGTCTTGTTGCCCGAAGCGGATCCGCCACCAATGGAGATCAGCACCTTCACGTGGTTTGCATGGGCTTTGGCCAGGAGGACTTCGTTCATTCGGTTGAAGGACAGGTCGCCATCGTCATTGCTGGGATTCTCGAACGCAATGTTGATGTGGGTGATCCTGGCGTAATCAATGGTCTCCGAAAGTGACTTGAGATCCACCCAGTTGGGAACGTAGGCGACGACCTTGTGCTCGGCGAGGGCGCTCGCCGAGAACAGGAGGAGCCAGCAGGAGGCCAGGATGCGATACGAAGTACGGTTTGAATCGTGCATGTGGAGCGTTCCTCTAAACGTGGCACCGAACAAGGCGGTGATCGTATCAGAACCCTCAGAATTGGGCAGTGAGGATTGACCACGGCGGTCTCGCAGTCGCGACGCTTGCCTGGTGTCAGGGTTTGTCCAAATAAAACCAGCGGGGTATAGTCACCGGCATGGATGCTCCAACCCGATCACCGATACCGGCACATCCGATCGACTACGAAACAGGCTCCAAAACGAACCTCGGGCTCATCGTTTTCATCACCTCGATCACGGCCATCGGTGGGCTGCTATTTGGCTACGACACGGCCGTGATTTCAGGCGCTGTGGGATTCCTGGAGACGCATTTCAGTCTCACTTCCACGCAAACCGGCTGGGCCGGAGCCAGCGTGATTCTCGGGTGCGTTCCGGGCGCAATGTGCGCCGGATTCCTCAGCGACCGCTTCGGACGTAAAACCGTATTGATCCTTTGCGCCGTCATCTACATCGTGTCGGGCGTGGCCTCGGCAATTCCGCAGACGTTCTCGCAGTTGCTCATGGCCAGGTTTTTCGGCGGACTGGGAGTCGGGGCCTCATCCATGATCTGCCCGGTCTACATCGCCGAGATCTCACCGGAGAAACACCGCGGCCGGCTGTGTGCCTTGTTTCAACTTGGAATCGTCATCGGCATCTTTGTCGTGTTCTTCACAAACCTGCTGATCCAGCGCATGGGCGACACCACGTGGAACACGCTCTGGGGCTGGCGCTGGATGCTGGGGTCGATCTCGCTGCCGTCGGCCGTCTTTCTCGTCTTGCTGCTCGCCGTGCCCGAAAGCCCGCGCTGGCTGGCCGTGAACGGACAAATGGACCTGGCCCGGCGCATCCTCACGAAATTCACGAGCGCAGCGGCCGCGGAGAAGGAGCTTTCACAGGTTCTTGCCGCCGCCGCCGAGGAGGAAGGACACTTTGGGGAACTGTTCACTCCGGCATACCAGCGGCCGCTCCTGATCGCAGTGGCCCTGGCGATCTTCGCGCAATTCAGCGGCATCAACTCCGTCATCTATTACGCACCCGAGATCTTCAAGAGCGCGGGCGGCAGCGTGGATAGCGCCTTTGCCTCGACGGTGTATATCGGCGGAATCAACCTGCTGTTTACGTTCGTTGCCATCGCCTGCGTCGACCGGGCCGGCCGCAAGCTCTTGCTCATAATCGGCACCGCGATCCAGGCGCTGTCCCTGGCCGCGGCCGGCCTGATGTTCCACATCGGACACAAAGGACCGGGCGTGCTGATCTGCCTCATGGCCTTCATCGCGGCGTTTGCGATGGCAATGGGGCCCATTCCATGGATCATGATCTCGGAGATATTCCCGGGCCGTATCCGCGGCCGGGCGTCGTCGGTGGGTGTGTTCACGATCTGGGCGGCCGACTGCGTGGTGGCGTTTACGTTTCCAGTGCTGAACAAGTCGCTGGGTGGCGCACGGACGTTCTGGATCTACGGCATCTGCTCGCTGGCAAGCATGATCTTCGTGCTCCTTTTCCTGCCCGAAACCAAGGGCCGGACGCTTGAGGAAATCGAGGCATCGTGGAAGCACGGCGCATAGAGGGGCGCATGTGGCTATTATCGCAGGACTCTGCGACTACACTGTTGAGACATCCTTAAGGCAGCGTTGACCCAACCGAGGTCTTCTATGCGAATCGTGCAACTGCTGGCCGCTGTCGTTGCCATCTCCGCCTGCCAATCGCTCGTGGCCCAGCCCACAACGCAGCCGACCGCGCAGCCCGTGCCCTTCGACTTTGCCATCGACAAACCCGTCAGCACCAGCGCCGGCGTATACGACCGTCAGGGCCGGTTGCTCCGCACGCTATGGACCATGCGGCCGATGGACCCGGGCAAGCACACCGCGGAGTGGGACGGCTGCGACGAGTCCGCAACGGCCGTCGCGGCGAGTGCATACGAAGTCCGCGTCGTGACCAACCCGAGTGTCTATCGCAATGTGGGCGCCCTGGGCAACACCAAGCGAGTGCCAACAGTGCAGACGGCGATCGCCGGGATCGCCATCGACGACGAGGGGGGCATCTACTGCGCCAACCGTTGGGAGGAAGCCGGACAGGATTTCAACAAGCTCGATCGCAATGGCAACACGCTGCTGCACGCCAATTTCCGCGTCCGCAACGGAACACCCAACGGTTTTCCCTATGCGATCGCGATCTCGGGACAATATCTCTATCTCTCGGTCATCACCCGGGACAAACTCGATGAGAAGACCACGCTCTGGGGCGGCCATGTGGTGCGCCGCTTTAACCGCAACACCGGCGATCCGGCGCCGCTGAGCGCCGGGGACAATTTCGGAAACATCCGCGTCTACACGGCCGGCCGGGAAGTCAATTTCAGCGAGCCGCTCAAGGCCCTGGCCATCGTCGGCAAAGTGCTGCTCATCGCCGACCAGCGTGGCGACCGGATTCTCAAGTTCGATAAGGACACAGGCGCTGCCGCCGGCGAGTTCGGCGTCAAACAGCCCACCGCGCTGTCCGGCGACGCCGCCGGACGGCTGTGGGTGGCCCATGAAGCATCCAAAGTCAGCATCGTGGACCTGGATGGACGGATGATCGCCACGCCGCTGGAACAACTGAACGACGTGCCTTCGCTCACGTTTTCACGGAATGGCCAGCTCCACGTCGCGGATCGTGGCGCGTCGCAGGTGAAGATCTACGATGTACGCGGCAATCTTGCGACGCTTGTGCGCACCTTTGGGACCAGGGTCCGGCCCGGAGACTGGGCTCCGGATCGGTTCTACAAGCTCTCGTGCGTGGCCGTGGATGCCGCTGGCAGCATGGTTGTCGGCAGCCGGACCAGCACCGGCGGAGCGAGGATCTCTCGCTTCGCGCTCGATGGCCGGTGTCTCTGGGACCATCTGGGGCTCGAGTTTTGCTCGATCGGAAACTACTCCCAGAGTCATCCGGATGAGTTCATCGACACCCGCTTCAACCGCCTCCTGCTCAAGGATCGCGAGAAGGGCGAATCGGAATACCGCGGCACACTGCTGAATGGGGATGAGGAGTTGTTTCGCGAGAACCACGGTGTGCCCAAGATCATCCGGCTCGGCGAGAACGAGTTCTTCTGCCAGTCGTACGGCGACGGAATGATGCTGCTGCGAAGAGCTGGCGATTCGCTGCGGCCAGCGTGCATCATCGCGGGCCGCAATCCCCGCCCCGACGGCAAGTACAACGACAAATTGCCCAAAGCCGACCGATCCAATGCGCCGGCCCTCTGGTCGTGGACCGACAGCAACGGCGACGGGAAGATGCAGGCAACCGAGGTGGACGTCCACAAGCTGGGACGCGGTGCGGATGTCCGCTACGTGACATTTGGCATCAATATCGACAGCAAGGGAAATCTGCTTTACTGCGAACACCACACGCGGGCCATCTGGGAATTACCGCTGGACAAGCTCGACGCCAACGGCAACCCGGTTTACGACTGGTCCAAGGCCAGGCAATTTTCCCTGAAGGACGCTACACCGCTGGAGTTTTTCCCGCTGATGGCTACGCGTAGCAACAACGGCGTGGTGTACGCCTTCGGCCGCAGCGGTTTCACGGATAAGACCGGCCTGTGGAAATCGCCAAAGAACCGCGGCGCCTGGATGGGTGGCTGGGTGCTCCGCGGCTTCGATGCCAAGGGCAACGTCCTATTCACAACCCGGCTCCCGCAGGTCTGCGTCGGCATGGATGTGATCCCTGGCCGCATCGGCAACACACCCGCTGGCGTGATGCTGGGGTGGTACGAGAAAGGCGTGATCTACCATTACACGCCGGACGGCCTGTTGATCGGCCAGATGCAGGTTGGCGAAGCCTGTGACAAATCTACCGGCTGGATGGACAACACCTCCGCCCTGACCGTCAACCGCGACCCGCGCGACGGCATCATCGACGTGTTTGGCGAGGACAGTCTCAACAACCGGATCCTCTGGTATCGCGTCGATGACAAGGACATCGGGACGATCAGAATTCCGGTGACGGTGAAGTGAAGGCCGCGAAGCCATGGCGATTTAGTACGGCGGCAGCAGCCTCCGCAGCGCATGGACGATAACCACCGTCGCCAGTGCGAGGTTGCGGGCCAGCATTCCCGGCCAGAAGACGCGAACACGCCCGGCCGACGCGTCACCCGCGAGACTCCGCGCCAATCGCCGCATACGAGGCACCGACCACGGATACTCAATGATCCCAGCCAGCCACGAGGCTGGAATCGCCTGGGCACCCAATGTCGCACCGGCCAGTGCCCCGACGATCGCGCCCACGGTATCGGAATCGCCGCCACAGAGAATGGCCGATTCGACGGCCGAACGGAAGCCATCGCGATGTCGCAGCCAACAGAAGATGGCGACGGGAACGGTGTGGTTGATGAAGCCGCTCACGCCGCGATCCTGCCCGATGGCCGCACAGAATTCCTCGACCGAGGAATCGCGATCCAGATGCTCGCGGCAGAGCCGTAAATTGCGGGCGAGTTCCTCGTCGACGACGACGGCCGAAAGTTGTTGGAAGCAATCATCGACCTCAATTGCCGTGGAACCGGCGCGCGAGCCATAGCCCGCGGCCATCGCGATGACCATGGCGCCCTGCTCGGCACGCGGATCGGTATGGGTGATACGCGTCGACGCAATAACCAGTCGCCGGAGTTCCTCCGGATTGTCTCGTGCGAAGACCCCGAGCACGGCCGCTCGCATGGCTGGCCCGTTCCCGGCCGAACACACGCCACTGCGGGAAGGCGAAAAGCCGAGCCAGAGTTTCACGATGGACTTGACTGTCGCCAGCCCGATCCCGGCCGGAATGGCGAGCAGCCACCAGCGCAGACGCCGGGCGAGATCCCGGGAACAACGATCCGGGTTGCCTTCCGACGAAACGAGCGATTGAGCGGCCATGCAGGTGTGCTCGGTGTCATCGCTGACCATGCCGTGGCCGGGAAGCAGGCGATGTTCGAGCGGCGCTCCACCGAACAATCGCATTGCCCGTCGACGGGACAACGCCTCTCGCGGCAAGCCAATGGAATCGCCGACGGCCGTGCCGAGAAGGACGCCTTCGATTGCGTCTACGTATTGTGGCATCACTATGCCTCCTCGGGCCGGGCGATGTACTCTGCCGGCACGCGATCCGTCAGCCAGACATTGTTGCCTGTGCGATAGAACACAAGCCCCTCGGCATGCATCCGGCCGGATGCGATGGTCAGCAGCACCGGCTTGCCGTAGCGTTTGCCGACTTTCATCGCCGTCTCCTGGCTTCCCGAAAGATGCACATGATGCCGCTGGCCCTTCACCAGTCCCTGCTGCTTGATCGATTCGATATTCCGGTCGGCCGTCCCGTGATACAGCACGTCCGGAGGGACTGTCGGCTGATATCCGAGTTCGACTTTGATCGAGTGCCCTTGTCGGGCTCGGATCGTGGCATGGTCTTCACTGAATTCGAACCGCTGCTTGTCGTTGGTGGCAACGACTTCCTCCAGCAATTCCATCGACATTTCGTGCCCGTGTTCGGCCGCGCAGACCAGCAGCGAATCCACGTCGGCCCAGCCGGAAGCGTCGAGTTCGAGGCCGATCTCGTCGGGACGATGACGGAGAATGTAACTGAGGTATTTGCTCGTTTGTGTGTTGTGATTACTCATGGTTGCGAACCTCGTTTCTCAATACTGCCGGCGAAACTCCGGCACAGGGTTTCGATGTCTTTGCGGCGAGCCAGGGCGTCCAGCCAGTCTTGCGGTATAGCCTGTGGCCCGTAGACGATTCCCGCCAGACCGCCAGCGACAGCGCCAGTGGTATCTGTGTCGTCGCCCAGATTGACGGCCTTGAGGACCGTCTCGGCATAACTGTCACTGGTGAGCAGGCACCACAATGCTGCTTCAAGCGTATGAACCACGTAACCGGAAGAATGCACCTCGTCTTCAGTCATCCGTGCAAGTTGCCCATTGAGCACTCTGCTATACTCGGCCAGTTCCGCGCGCCACGCGGCCGTGGCTGCGGCCCGTGACGACAACACGACATTGCTTGCCACAGCGATGGCCTCGGCCGGCGCGACGCCTGTCAGCAGTTGCACTGCTGTTTCGACATAGATCGCGCAACCGATCTGTGACCGCACATGGCCGTGCGTAATCCGAGAGACCTGGCATGCTCGCTCCATGCGCAGTTCCGGTGCCATTTCAGCAAATGCCAGTGCCATCGGCAGAATCCGCATGAGCGAGCCATTGCCATTTGATCTCTCATGCGTCGGGCCGGCCAATGTTGGGTCTGATACTCGCGTGAAATCGCATATCGCTTGGAAGGTCGTGCTACCGATATCAAAGACGCTTCCATGGGCCGTCCAAAGCCCTTTTCCAAGCCACGCTTCGAATTTGTCGGCAATGTCGCGAGTGTTGAAACCGCCGCAGAGGCTGTCAACCAGACAGAGGGTCAACGACGAGTCGTCCGACCATGTGCCCAGCGGCTGGTTGTGCATGCCGTGGCCGGTCATCGTGGTAACAGGGTGTTCCTTGAGCACGGAACGCGGCCGGAATTCAACGGGAACGCCGAGCGCGTCGCCAACGCAGACGCCAAATATGCCACCACGAATGGTGTCGAGATTGATCATCACTGACTCCTTGCCCTGCGATGGTGTGGTGAAGCACACCCTACGCAATTAGGCAATCGTTACGCCGGCCGCACGCATTTCCTCGATGGCACGGGTGCAGTCACCGGGGTTCAGGTCGACGCCGCGACAGCCGGATTGGATCAGGGTTACGGCCAAGCCATCCTTGACTGCATCCAACGCGGTGAACTTGACACAGTAATCCGTCGCCAGGCCCATGACCTGGACCTCTCTGACGCCCCTGCCGCGCAGGAAGTCGGCCAGGCCGGTGGAACGGCGATGGCCGTTGTCGAAGAAGCCGGAATAGCTGTCGATCGTCGGATCCTGGCCCTTGGGAAACACGCGGTGAATGGCGCGTGTGTTCAAGCCCGTGGCGAACAGAGCGCCGCCCGTGTTCTGCACGCAATGGTCCGGCCAAAGAATCTGCGGAAGGCCGGCCAGCGTGATCATGTCGCCCGGCTTTTTGCCGGTGTGTTGGCTGGCGAATGAGCCGTGGTCCAGCGGGTGCCAGTCCTGTGTCGCCACCACCAGCGGGTACTGCGACATGAGGTGGTTGGCGATCTCGATCACTTCATGGCCCCGGGGAACCGGCAATGCGCCACCGGGAAGAAAGTCGTTCTGGATGTCGACGAGAATGAGGGCGTTCATGATTGCGCCTCCTTCTGGGTGATCTCCGCGCGTCTCTCAATTTGTGCCTGTAGTTCCGCATCAAATGCCGGCGCCGGCTGGCCGCGACGACGGCGGATCTCATCGCGGGCCTGCATAATGGCAATACCGAGCCAGTTAGTACCGGGCCACTGGGCAGGGTCCATCGACCTTGGATCTGACTGCGACAGCCCGATCCCCCAGACGGCGTCCTTCGGGCGGGCCTCGACAATGACGCGCTGCTTCGTCGCGAGCAGAAGTTCGCACAGTTCTGAATTCTGCTCGTACTTGGCCAGATTCGCGCGGTAAACGATGCCACGGCAGACACTGACCCAGGTTGGCTCATCAAAACCGCGTACTCGACGGCCGATGGTCTTTTGTTCTCGCGGGTTTGACGATGCGAGAATCTCCGCCAAGGCCACGCCGTCGCCGAAGACACGGGCCTTCTCCGCCATCATGAACTGCTCGGCACAGTTGTACGGCACACCATCAATCACGAAGCGGCTCTTGTGCCACTGGGATGGCCAGCCGCCCCAGAAGAACACGAATCCATCCGTTACCTTTACTTTGTCATCCATATCAATCTCCTTCCCATCAAATCTCAAAATTGAACCCCTGTTTCGTCATCCCGTCGTACTTCCGCTTATCAAACCGATACAGCCGCGCGGCGCGATGGGCCACCGCCTCTTCCATCTCGTCCAGTTCCTCGATGATCCCCATGGCGAGGATCTTCTTGCGGAAGTTTCGCTTATCGAGCACGCGGCCGAGGACGACCTCGTAGAGCCGCTGGAGTTGCCGGAGCGTGAACTTGGGCGGCAGCAGTTCAAAGCCAATCGGCTGGTATCGCACCTTGCCGCACAGCCGCCGGCGAGCCACCTCGACGATGCGCTCGTGGTCGAACGCCAGTTTCGGCAATCGGTCCACCGGGAACCACCCGGCCGCGCGGGCGTCCGTGGCGGCGTGCAGCTTGTGGTCGCTCAACTTCACCAGCGCGTAGTAGGCGACGGTGATGGTCCGGCCACGCGGGTCGCGGCCGGGATCGCCGAAGGTGTAGAGCTGCTCGAGAAAGACGCGCTTCGCGCCGGCCTCTTCCTCCAACTCGCGACGGGCGGCCTGTTCGAGCGTCTCATCCATCAGCACGAACCCGCCGGGCAAAGCCCAGCAGCCCGCGAAAGGCGGCAGACCACGCTCGATGAGGAGCACCTTCAGGTCTTGCTCGTCAAGACCAAACACGACGCAGTCGACCGTGACGCTGGGTCGTGGATATTCGTATGTGTAGGTCCCTTTCAGCATATGCCCGCCTCCTTTCGCACCAGTTCGCGTAGCTCAGTCAGCTCGCGCTCGAATCCGCCGGACAGAATCGGGAAGCGACACCAACTTCGCGGGTCGAGGTTCTTGTCATCGACGTGGAACGCCGGGGCGTAACGCTCTCGCTTCCACTGACTGCGGCACCAGAGCTTGAAAAACCGCTCGACCCAGGCGCCCAGTTGCGCCGGCGTGTGCTGTGGAAACTCAACGCGCATGACCTGGAAGACCTCGACCGGTGTCTTTTTGCCGCCGATGGCCTGATCTTCGATGGCATCGAGCAGGTCGTAGGGCATGAGATCCTCCTCGTCGGTCTGGTGCGAAGTGGTGGGGCGCAATTCGGCGGTCGGTTGCTGCTGGTTGACCAAGTGCAGCGCGGGAATCGGGCCGAGACCTTCGGGGCCGATGGATTCGAGCCAACGGAGCCACTGACGCAGGAATGCCTTGTCGATTCCGGCGATGGGGCTGAGGCCGCCGCAGGTGTCGCCGTCCATGGTGGCGTAGCCGACGGCCGCTTCGGAGCGATTGCTGGTGGCCAGCAAGAGCGCATTCCGCAAGTTGGTCAGCATCCACACGCCAGGGGCACGCGTGCGGGCCTGGATGTTCTGCAGGGCGATGTCGTCGGTTTTCCAGTCGAGTTTCCGGCCGACACCCTGCTCGACGATGCGGATGTACTCCTTCACCTGGCGATCAACGTCGAACACCATGAACTCGGCGCCGACCGCCTCGGCCACGCGTCGGGCGGCATCCAGCGTCGTCTTCGAACTGTTCTCGGTGGCCTGATAGACGCACGCCAGGAGGGACCGGATCATCTGCGGGACATCGTCGCCCAGCTTGTCTCGCAAATACGCCAGTCGTTCGCGAAATGCCGGAACGCCGATCGATGCGCAAACGTGCCGGACCATCATCGCACACAGGCAAGCGACAGCCGATGAATCGGCGCCGCCGCTTAGAGACACCACGAACCCGCGACTGCGGCTCTTCCGCATATAGTCAAACAGCGCGAGCATCTCGGCGCGGGCGAACTCCTCTTCCTTGACGTTTGGCCCGTTCTCCCAAGCCTCCTGCCGCACGGGCTGCCGCTCCAGTTTGCACGGCGGATATTCAAACGGGACACGCACGCACATCTCATCGTGGTCCATCGCCGGGACGAAACTGCCCGTACGTGCCTGGCCCATGCGGGTGGCGTCGATGTCCACGACGGCCCCGGTGACACCGGCCAGTTCAAAGCCGAATCGCGGGCCGATTGCCACGATCTGGCCGCCGCTGGCGATGATCGCCCCGCCGTCATAAATGGCCCGGCCGGCCTCGTTGCCGAGGAAGTTGCTGTACACATACGTCACGCCGAACGCCCGCGAACCTTCGCTGACGAATCGTTTACGCACGTCGAGCTTGCCGAATGCGAAATGGCTGGCGCTTGGGTTGAGGATCACATCCACGCCGTGTCGCGACAGTGCCCCACCCGGCCGCTGGGCCACCCACGCATCCTCACAGATCTCAAAGCCAATGCGGACACCGCCGACGTCCAAATAGAGGTCGCCGATGGGATATGTCTGTCCTTCAAGCTCGACCTCCACCCGCACGCCGTCGGGCCAGGGCTTGAACCAGCGCGGTTCGTAGTGCAGCCCCTCGCCAGCGAGGTGTCGCTTGGCGACAAACCCCGCAATCCGGCCATCAACCACGACGCAGGCGGCGTTGAACAACCCGTTGTGGTACAGCACCGGCAGACCCAGTGCGACCATCATGCCGCGCGTGGCCGGGAGAATCTCCGCCAGCACTTGCCGCGCCGTCCGCCGCAGGCCGGCCGAGTGGAACGCGTCTTCACAGCCGTAGCCGCATATGCAGAGTTCCGGCAAGCACACCACGCTGACGCCGGCGACCCGCGCACCTTCAATGGCGGCCAGGATATTTGCCTTGTTGCCATCCCAGTCCAGCGGCGTCTGATTGAGAACAGCGGCGGCAACCTTGATCAGTTTCATGGCACACCTCCAGTAGCCGCGGCGCCCTTGCGTTCGCGAGCCTCGAGAACCAGTTGCGTCTTGAGTTCATGCAGGCGGCTCTCCAGCCCGACGGGATACTCGTGCGGATTCAGAAACCGCTTGACGCCCGCGTGCAGACCGACCAATTGTGCCTGCACGCGCCGCCGCACGTCCTGCATCGGCGGACATTCGTACACACACTGGCCGGTCCGGAAGATCGGCACCAGCAGATCCTCATGCAGGGCGGCCTGGGCGAATCGCTTTTGTCGTGTCAGGTCCTTCGGGTCGATAATCCGGGCTTCGCCGCTCGGAGCGCCCAACACCGCCTGGTCGTAGATCATGTCGCCGGCGAAGCCCTCGGGGCTGACGAACCGGCGCACCTGCAACATACCGGGCGTCGTGGTCTTGGCGATCTGTTCGGATACTTTCACTTTCAGTTGCCACGCCTGCCCGGCGGACGGCCGAACCGCGCCGAGCTTGTACACGCCGCCGAGCGCCGGCTGGTCGTACGCAGTAACCAGTCGTGTGCCCACACCCCAGACGTTAATGCGAGCCCCCTGTTGCTGGAGGCTGTCGATGATCTGTTCGTCGAGATCATTCGAGGCGACGATGGCCGCCTTCTCGAAGCCAGCCTCGTCGAGCATGCGCCTGGCCTCGATGCTCAGGTACGCCAGGTCGCCGGAGTCGAGCCGGATGCCGATCATCTCGTGGCCCATTTCCCGCAGCTTTCGTCCGGCCTCGATCGCATGGCGTATCCCCTCAATGGTGTCGTAGGTGTCGACCAGGAAGACCGCGTTGTTTGGCAGCGCACTGGCGTACGCCTCGAACGCGGCCGGCTCGTCGTCGAAGCTCATCACCCAACTGTGGGCGTGCGTACCTTTGACGGGAATCCCGAAGACTTTCCCGGCCAACACGTTGGACGTGGCCTCACATCCGCCGATGTACGCCGCCCGCGAGGCGGCCATGGCGCCGTCGATCCCCTGCGCTCGCCGCAATCCGAATTCCAGCACCGGCTCGCCGCGCGCGGCCGAGCAGATGCGCGTGGCCTTGGTGGCGATGAGCGTCTGGAAGTTCACGATGTTCAGCAGCAGCGTCTCGACAATCTGGCACTGCCAGATCGGCCCGCGCACGCGGACCAGTGGCTCGTCCGGGAAGACGACCGTGCCTTCCGGAATCGCATCGGCGTCGCAGGTGAACCTGAGATGTTCAAGCTCATTGAGGAAGCCCGGATCAAAGATCGGCCGGCCATCGTTGCCCATCAGGCTTGCCAGGTACGCGCGGTCGCCGCTTTCCAGCCGGAGATTGCGCAAATAGTCCACAACATACTCCAGCCCGCAACAGACCGTGTACCCGCTGTTGAACGGTGCCTTGCGGAAGTAGAGGTGGAAGACCGCCTCCTCCTCCGCCCGGCCGGTCCGCCAGTAGCCGCAGGCCATGGTGAGTTGATACAGATCGGTCAGAAGCAGCAGGCTGTGACGATACATTCCCGTAAGCGGCGCCATCATCGGTGCCTCCTTTACTTAGTGTAATATACACACTAACTAGCGGTGAGTCAAGGGCGTCCTCGCGTCAGCACAGTTTTTGGGTGGCGAGTGGGTGTAGTGCCGCCGGTGTCCTCACCGGCGGTTTTCCGCGTTGTCGACACACATGACGGATT
>JANYKD010000069.1 GCA_025361735.1 Phycisphaerales bacterium | reverse complement strand
TCTCCTTATGTTATCAGGGTGCATACTTTTACCCGATTCCGCCGTCCAATTCCCCAGAAAAATAGCGAGATTTGCAGACTTGCCTGCCGGAGGGTTTGGGACACTGGCCTGTCGCTGGTACAATGGGCTGACTCGATAGTAGAGGTACACACCATGGGCCTGCAACTTCGGATTCGACATGCGCTCGGTGCCAGGATGATTGAGATTCCCGGCAGAGGGGGGGATAACCCCATTCGAGTCGGCCGCGATGCTTCTTGCGATGTGCCGATCCCTTCGGGGCAGGTCGGTCCCGTGCATTGCCTGTTATACATGCACGAGGGGCATTGGATCGTTGCGTCGGCCGGGCCGGCAGTCTTTGTTAATGGCCAGGAGATTGCCGAGCCCCAGTTCCTCGAATTCGGCGACCGGATCTCGCTGGGTACGGGTCCATCGGCGGCGGTGATCGAGGTGGATCCGGTCGGGGCGGCACGGCAGGCGGCAACGTCGGCTCCTCCGCCGAGTTCGCGTCCGAGCGCGCCCTCCGAACGCGGTTCAGAAGCGGTTCCGGCCTATGAGCCATCGAGCAATGGTGGCTGGACTCCGGGACAGGCTGCCGGTGCCGATCCAGCAGAAGCATGGCAAGGGCAGGGTGAGGGTTCGGATGCGGACGAGTACATCAACCTTCAGGCAGCCGCCGGTGCGCTGGCGCCGCGTCACAGGCCCCGCCGGCGGGTCAACAACCAGAGCAATGCCGGGCTGGTGGCGGGCCTGGTCGTGGCCGTGCTCGTGGTCGGGGTG
Source organism: Phycisphaerales bacterium (assembly GCA_025361735.1). Taxonomy (GTDB): domain Bacteria; phylum Planctomycetota; class Phycisphaerae; order Tepidisphaerales; family Tepidisphaeraceae; genus JANYKD01. The sequence goes on along the minus strand of JANYKD010000069.1, from coordinate 12,467 downwards.
CTGGTGATCTACATGGTGACCAAGCAGGATAGTAAAGACGAGCGCCAGCCAACGATTGTGAAGCCGGCGCCTGTGGTAATGCCCACGATTGACCTTGGTCCGACGAAGAAGCCCAGAGCCAACATCTTCGATGCTCCCAAGACCAGGCCGGCTGCGAATCCGGATGGGCAAGCGTCGCAGGCGATGGCGGCGACTTCGAATGCGGACGGGGACGCCGTCGCCAAGCCCGTACAGACCGATCCGTTGAAGCAGACGGACGAGTGGCAAAACATTGAGCAGATGCGGAGCAGCCTGGACACGGCGGGTGCCATCTGGGTTTTCGACGAGTACATCCGGCGGCACCCGGGGCAGTTTGAAGAGGAATTGAAAAAGGACATTGAGGCTTCGCTCGACCGCTTGTGGTGGGAACGCGTCAAGAAACTGATGGACGACAAGAAGGAGTGTCAGGCGGAAACCGAAAAGAAGAAGTCCGATCTCCTGGACGAAAAGCCCGATTCGGAGTTCATCAAGACCCTTGAGAAGGATATCGAGAACCTGAAGTTCCGCGTGCAGAGCATCGATGAGATGCTCAGGGCGGACATGGCGTTTGCGTCGGATCAGACGCCAAATTTGTTCGACGAGGCACAACTTGCGGTGCTGCGTGGCCAGCGGGACAAGGCCACGTTCGAGAAGTGGAGCAAGCGAGTCATGGACCATATCCGAACACACAACGGCAAGCCGCCGTGGCAGCGGTAAGCCGCGCGGTGTGTGGATTGGGTCGCAAGGACAGGCGTGCGTGCCTGAAGATCGGCAAGGAAACGACTGTCGGGTTTCCCTTTTCGGGTGCCACGGTTTGTCTACTGAAAGCCGTGCTTCGCGGTCGCGCAGGCACGGCTTGCAGTAGACAAGCCGTGACACCCGGGATCCGGACAGTTGATCCCTCGCGGATACTGAGCGATCCCAGGATGGCGTGTATCGGAAATTGGGGAGTTATTTCTGGCGCGGTTGCTGGTCCACGGGTTCGACCGCTTCCGGCGGGATGGTGAGTTGATCACCTTTGTGCAGGTTCAACCTGGCCGCGGTGCCGTCGTTCAGTTCGATCGCCCACTTGTACGGGCCGTCCGCGTAAACGCTGCGGGTGTCGTGGGGGATCATCTGGTGGATGGACACGATGCGTTGTCCGTCGTCGACGTAGACGATGTCCAGCGGAATCAGCGTGTGCTTCATCCAGAAGCCGGTCTGCTCGTTTCCCGCGAAAACGAAGATCATGCCGTGGTCGGCCGGCATCGAATCGCGATACATCAGGCCGGTCTGCCGGGCCTGCTCCGTGTTAGCGACTTCGAGCGTGAATGGTTTGCCGGCGAGCTTCATGGTGACGACCGGCAGGCCGCTTTGCGGACGCTCGCCGATGGGGATGCTGCGGCACGACAACTGCGGCTGGATTGCCGCCAGGAGCACGAGTGCCACAATGGCGATGATCATCAGCATGCGTTGCGTGTTCGTCATTTGGGCACAATCCCGACCTCGGCCAGCATCTCGCTCGTGGTCTCCATGGGCAGCCCGACGATGTTCGTATGGCTTCCGGCCATGTTGGTGACGAACGGATCGTCATCCTGAATGCCGTAGGCGCCCGCCTTGCCTTCCCATTGTCCGCCGGCAATATAGGCTTCGATTTCGGCGACGGTCAACTGTCGCATGCGTACGGCAGACATGATATGCCGGACGCGCTCGAGGTTCTGCTGTTTCCAGATGACGGCCAGCCCGGTGATGACGATGTGCGTTGTGCCGGCCAGGAGCGTGAGCATCCGCCGGGCATCGTCGGCATCGCTGGGCTTGCTCATGGCTTTGTCGCCAAAGGCCACGACGGTGTCGGCACCGAGCACGACGTCGGCGGGGAAGTCCCTGGCGATCTTCTGCGCCTTGGCCAGGGCCAGACGCACGGCCAGATCGGAGGGAAGAATGGTGGCGGGAGCGGATTCCTCGTCGATGTCGGCCGGCTGAACGACGAAATCAAATCCCCACTCGCGCAGCAGTTGCTGGCGGCGCGGGGATGCGCTGGCGAGAATCAACCGGCCCGGCGACGGCAGCGGGCGGCTGCCGCTGGCGTCGCCGGGTGGCGGTTGGCTTCCATTGGAAGGGGGCATGGTCATCGGTGTGGCGTCGTCAGTTCTTGGCGGGCTTGAAGGTGACCGCGACATCGCCGACTTGCGGGGCGCGCTCGCCGGCGCCGGGGGTATTGTACTTGATATGCAGATTACCGTTGACAATGCGTTCGATTTCGCCGGCATCGACGATCTGGTCGCCGGCGTAGAACACGACCGTGTCGGCCGGTCTGCACTGGTCGACGGGAATTCCCGTGACGGCGGCGAGCCGGTCCTGCGGGCGCACCGCGGCAACCGATCCGAACAACACGTCGGGGTGGAGCTTGAGCATTCGCTCGCGCACATCCTGCGAGACACCCGGTGGGGGTACGAACGGACCGGCGGGCGGTTCGGCCTGCTTCGTGCATCCCGCCAGCGTTACAGCCCCCAGCATCGACATCGCAGCCCAACGCATCAAGCGCATAGTTAACTCCTCTATGGTAGTACGGCCAAACCCGCGCGGTTTCTGCCGCGCCGAGCCTATCCCCGTAGTAAACCATGGAACCGCCTGTTGTTGCAAGTGCGGCGGCACACAAAACTTGGCGGGATTCGATTGTGGGTTGACGCACGGGGAGCCGCCGGGGAGGCAGGAAACCCGTCGCAAATGAAGAAGCCCCTTGCCACAGGCCCCTAAATCGGATAACTATGTCTTTTTACAGATCCGTTTTCCGGGAGATGCCGGCCATGAGCAAATCGATGAGACCTTCCGCAAAGAAGAAACGAGCGCCCCTTCCGCCGGCATCGGCCAGCCGGATCATCTATTTGCTGTCTGATTCCACGGGCAATCTTGCCCGCCACATGCTGACCGCCTTCCTGACGCAGTTCCCCCCACGCGCCTTTGAAATGCGGGCGATGACTTTCCTTAACGATCGCGCCCGGCTCGAAAACGCCCTTGACGAAATCTCCGCCGAGCCCGGAATCGTGCTCCATGCACTGGTGTCGACCGACGCCAAGGCCGCGGTGCGATCACGTTGTGCGGCCATCGGCGCCCCGGATCGCGATCTCACGGGCGACTTTGTGAGTTTTCTTGCTCAGCAGTCGGGGATCAAGGCGACCGAAGATCATCGGCGGCTGCATCATGTTGACGAGCAGTATCAGCGACGCATTCGCGCCCTGGAGTTTGCGCTGCAGCACGACGAAGGCCTGGGGCTGGATTCGCTGGACGCGGCCGACATTGTCGTGGCGGGCGTGTCGCGAACGAGCAAGACACCGACGACGATGTACCTGGCGCAGCAGGGCTACTGCGTGGGCAACGTATCGCTTTCCTATGGCGTGGATCCGCCGCGGCAGCTCATGGCCCTGTCGCCGCGCAAGGTGATCGGCCTGGTGATCGACTCCGAGCAGCTCGTGCAGATTCGCACGCACCGGACGATCCAGTGGAAGATCAGCGACAGCCGATACCGCGATCCGGAAGTTGTCGCCCGCGAGGTCGGCTGGAGCAAGAGCCTGTTCATCCAGCAGGGATGGCCGGTGCTCGACGTGACCTATCAGGGCGTCGAGGAGACTGCCCAGAAGATTCTCGACGTGCTCGGGCTGCCGCCAGTGACGTTCGGGTGAGCCGATGCGGCGGTGGACACTGGCGCGTGCGGTGGGGCTGGTGGCGCAACTTGCGATAGCGCTTGGCCAGTTGGTCCGTGGGCATCTGGTCCACGGGGGCAAATTCCCTACAATATAGCGGTCCACCGACCCCCGACATTTCACGCCTTACCCCAAGGAGCAGCGTCATGAGAAGCTATCGAGGTTTCGCCGCGAGCGTGGCACTGTCTGTTCTGATCACCGCAACCTGCGCCGGGGCGGCCGACTGGCCACAGTGGCGCGGACCCAATCGGGACGGCATCTCGCAGGAAACGGGGCTGCTCACGCAATGGCCCGCAGAAGGCCCGAAGCTGCTCTGGCAGGTCAGTGATCTTGGCCGCGCATTCTCAACGCCGGCGGTTGTGGGCGGGCGGATCTACGTGATGGCCAGCCAAGGCGTGGAGGATGAGTTCGTCAAGGCACTTGATGTCAAGAATGGCAAGCCCATCTGGTCGACGCGCATCGGCAAGGTCGGCAATCCTCAGCAGAAACCCAGTTTTCCGGCCGCCCGTTCCACGCCGACCGTCGACGGCGATGCGCTCTACGCCCTGGGCTCGGACGGCGATCTCGCTTGCATCGAATTGGCCACGGGTAAGATCCGCTGGCAGAAGAGCCTTCGCAGCGATTTTGGCGGCAAACCGGGCACCTGGGCATACGCGGAGTCGCCGCTGATCGATGGCGATACGCTCCTCTGCGCGCCTGGCGGTGCCCAGGCGACGCTGGTGGCGCTGAACAAGAAAACCGGCGAGGTGATTTGGAAATGTGCCCTGCCGGAAGCGGATGATGCGGCCTACACCTCGGCGGTGATCATCGACGCCGCGGGCGTGCGGCAATACGTCCAGGTGGTGCAGAAGGGACTCGTCGGTGTGGAGGCCAAGACCGGCAAATTCCTTTGGCGATATGGCAAGACCATGAGCACGTACGGTGCCACGATTCCGTCGCCCGTCGTCGGCGATGGTCTGGTATACTCGGCCGGCTCCGGCAGTGGCGGCGGTGCGGTGCGGCCGATCGCCAAGGGAGGCGGCGTGGAAGCCGAGCAGGTCTATTTTGATCCCAAGCTGCCGACAGCGATCGGCGGTTCCGTGTTGGTGGGCGGCTATCTGTATGGCTGCTCGGCCCAGGTGCTGGTGTGCGCGGATTTCAAGACGGGGCAGATCAAGTGGGCCGATCGCAGCGCGGCGCCGGGGTCGCTCTGCTTCGCTGATGGCAAGCTGTATCTCCACGGCGAGAATGGCGAAGTCGCGCTGGTGGACGCAACGCCGGATGGGTACCGCGAGCACGGCCGGTTTACGCCGCCAAATTCACCCAAGCGGATCAGCGGCATGGAGAAGGCCTGGGCCTACCCGGTTGTTTGCGATGGCCGGCTGTACATCCGGGATCATGATGTGCTGTGGTGCTATGGGGTCGGGAAGTAAGGGAATGGGCACGGACGGCCGGACCGCTAGCGCGGATCGGACAGCAATGCGGCCGCGTCCGCCTTTCCTGCTGCAGCCGCAGCTGCGCGGGCTCGCAATTCCACGCGGCGGATCTTGCCGCTGATTGTCTTGGGCAACTCATCGATGAATTCGATCTGCCGCGGATACTTGTACGGGGCGGTGACTCGCTTGCAGTGAGACTGGAGTTCGTGCTTGAGGTGTTCGCTGGGAGCAAAGCCATCCCGCAGTACGACATAGGCCCTGACAATCTCGCCGCGAAGTTCATCGGGAACGCCGACGGCACCGGCCTCCAATACGGCGGAATGTTCGAGCAAAGCGCTCTCCACCTCGGATGGGCCGATGCGATAGCTCGATGAGTTGATCACATCGTCGGCGCGTCCAACGAAATAGAAGTAGCCATCGGCGTCACGGTAGGCGGTGTCGCCAGTCAGATACCAGTCGCCCAGGTAGCGCTTGCGGGTTTCCTCGGGGTTGCGCCAGTATCCCTCAAACATTGCCACAGGCCGTTCGGGCTTTACGCGTACGGCAATCTGGCCCACGGCACCCGGCGGCAGTTCTCGTCCATCTTCATCGATCACGGCGACGTTGAAGCCCGGGGCCGGTTGGCCCATTGAACCGGGTCTGACCGGTTGCCCCAGACAGCGGAAATTGCCGATGAGGCAGACCGTCTCCGTCTGGCCGTAGGCCTCGTAGATGGTCAGGCCGGTGGCCTTTCTCCAGAAATCGAGGATGGGCGGGTTGAGCGACTCTCCGGCGCTGACACAGTGGCGCAGGTGCGGGAACTGATATGCGGAGAGGTCCTTGCGGATGATGAGCCGCAGCGCGGTGGCCGGGCAGCAGAATACGCTGATGGGATAGTGCGCCAGGGTCTTGAGGATCAGGCCAGCGTCGAATTTGCCCGGCATGTTCAGGGTGAACACGGTCGCCCCCTGCAGCCACGGGCCGAAGAAACTGGACCATGCGGTCTTGCCCCAGCCGGTGTCGGCCAGTGCCCAGATGGTGTCGGTGGGCCCGAGATCGAGCCAATACTTTCCGGTGATGCGGTGTCCGAGTCCGTAGCCGGCCTGCGTGTGCAAAACCATCTTCGCTTCACCGGCCGTTCCGCTGGTGAAGTAGATGATGCCGGGGTCCGTGCTTTTTGAGGGTTCGTAGGCGCAGTCGGCCGCTACCTGGCCGACTCCGTCGTCAAAGTCTATCCAGCCTGCCTCGGTCTGGCCTACGCCGATGCGGATTCCAGCAAACTGGTCGACTTTTCTTGCGCCGGCCGCATCTGTGATGACCGCATGCGCGGACGCGATGTCCAGCCGGTAGGAGATGTCCTTGCGAGTGAGAAGGGGGGTTCCGGGAATGGGGATTGCGCCGAGGCGGATCAGCCCCAGCATGGCGATCCACCACTGTGGCACGCGAGGCAGGATGATCAGCACGCGATCACCACGGCGGATGCCCAGAGAGGCGAACAAGCTGGCAGCCCGGCGGAGTCTGGATGCCATGTCGGAGAAGGTGATCTTCTGCTCGACAAGTCCCGTTTCGTCGATCCACCAGAGAGCCAGAGCGTCCGGACGCTCGGCCGCCAGTCGCTCAACAACGTCGTGGGAGAAATTGAAATAGGTTGGCACGTCTTGAGTCACAAGGTGGGGGATTCTACCAATAGAACGTGCGGCGGGAAGTGGCGGAAAAATGAAAACGGCCTGACAGATCCCTCTTCGCCATGCCCTGAGACATCACGCGAAATCGCCGTTCTCAATCCTTTTTTCTTGGTCAATTCGCTGGACTTGGTATACTTATATTGAAGTGCCCCACTCTTCTCTGGCGGAGGGTGGAACGGCCAGCACCTTCTTCGTAACACACTTAGGTTCCGCCTTGGCGGAAGGAGTGCGTCATGCAATTCAACGGTTCCAGACGTTCGCGTAAGGCATCCAGCAAGCATACCAGCCAATCCGGTCTGGGGAATCGACGAAGCACAATTGAGCCGCTGGAGCTCAGGCAACTACTTTCTATTGCGGCACCGCTGGCCGTGGGGACACCAACTGCGGGCACGGCGACAGTCGTCCAGCCCATGGCGCCTGTGGCTTATGGCTCGATCAACGGCCTGGTCACCGATACCGCCGGCAATCCGCTGGCGGGTGCCGCGGTGGTCGTCGTCTCGCCGGCGGGTTCCGCGCAATCACCATCGACCACAGCAGTCAGGACCGACGCTCTCGGCCAATACAACCTGAGCAACGTGCCGGTTGGCACGTGGGCCGTTCGAGCCTATGCCAGCGGGTACCAAAGCGCTACCTCCGCGCCCATTACCGTGACGCAAGGCAGTGCTACCCCAGCCCCAACGCTCGCCTTGGCCGCCTACAGCAGCGTCAATGGCACCATCACCGATAGCGCGGGCAATCCGCTGGCCAACGCTTCGGTGATCCTCGTGGCTGCTGCCGGCACCAATGCCACCGCTTCAGGGGCTTCAGCCAAGACGGATGCCAATGGCCAGTACGCGCTGGCCAACGTGATGGCGGGCAGTTACGTCGTTCGCGCTTCTGCCACGGGCTACCAAGCCGGCACCACGGCCGCGTTCACCGTTGCCCAGGGCGCAACCGTCACCGCTCCGACATTAGCCTTGGTTGCCTACAGCACAGTGAGTGGCATGGTGACCGACAGCGCCGGCAAGCCGCTGGCTGGCGCATACGTCAGCCTTCTGCTGGCAAGCACAACTCCCACCACGCAGGTGGCTACCGTGGCTTCGGCCAAGACCGACGTCAACGGTCAATATACCTTCAGCAACCTGATGGCCGGTAGCTATGTTGTGCGGGCCTCAGCCACGGGCTACCAAGCCGCCACCTCGGCCGCTTTCGCTGTCGTCCAAGGCGCCACTGTCACCGCTCCCACATTGGCGTTAGTCGCCTACAGCACCGTCAATGGCACGATCACAGACGTGGCAGGTAAGCCGCTGGCCAATGCCTCGGTGATCTTGCTGTTGGCTGGCGGCACCAACTCCACTGCATCTGTGGCTTCAGCCAAGACCGATGCCAATGGCCAATACAACTTCGCCAACGTGCCCGCCGGCAGCTACGTCGTCCGAGCCTCTGCCACGGGCTACCAAACCGGCACCTCGGCCGCCTTCGCTGTCGCCCAAGGCACTACGGTCACCGCGCCGACTGTGGCCTTGGTCGCCTACAGCACCGTCAGTGGCCTGGTGACCGACAGCACGGGCAAGCCGCTGGCTGGCGCCTCCGTCAGCCTGTTGCTGGCGAACACAATCGCTGGCTCGTCTACCACCACCACGGCTTCGGCCAAGACCGATGCAAACGGTCAGTACACTTTCGTCAACCTGATGGCCGGCAGCTACTTCGCCCGTGCCTTTGCCACGGGCTACCAAGCCGGTAGCTCCGCCGTGTTCACGGTCGCACAGGGTGTCACGGTCACCGCACCGACTGTGGCCTTAGTCGCCTACAGCACCGTTAGTGGCTTGGTGACCGACAGCGCGGGCAAACCGCTGGCTGGTGCTTCGGTCAGCCTGCTGCTGGCGAGCGCAACCGGCAGCGCGCCCACAACCATCGCGGCTTCGGCCAAGACCGATGCCAACGGCCAGTACACTTACATCAACCTGATGGCCGGCAGTTATGTCGTCAGTGCCTCTGCCACGGGCTATCAAGCCGGTAGCTCCGCCGTGTTCACTGTCGCACAGGGTGTCACGGTCACCGCGCCGACTGTGGCCTTGGTCGCCTACAGCAGCGTCAACGGCACGATCACCGACGTGGCGGGTAAGCCGCTGGCCAATGCCTCGGTCATGCTGCTGCTGGCTGCCAGTTCCAACTCAACCGCGTCGGTGGCTTCGGCCAGGACCGACGCCAATGGCCAGTACAGCTTCGCCAGCGTGCCCGGCGGCAGTTATGTCGTTCGCGCCTCTGCCACGGGCTACCAAACCGGCACGTCGGCCGCCTTTATCGTCATCCAAGACGCTGCAGTCACCGCCCCGACCCTGGCCTTGGTCGCCTACAGCAGCGTCAGCGGCCTGGTGACCGACAACGTCGGTAAGCCGCTCGCGGGCGCTTCTGTCAGCCTGCTGCTGGCGAGCGCAACTGGCAACGTGCCGGCGATTATCGCAGCCTCAGCCAAGACTGACGCGAATGGCCAGTACACTTTCATCAATCTGATGGCTGGCAGCTACGTCGTTCGAGCCTCTGCCCCAGGCTACCAAACCGGCACGTCGGCCGCGTTCACCGTCGCGCAGGGCGCCACGGTCACCGCGCCGACCGTGGCCTTGGTCGCCTACAGCACCGTCAGCGGCCTGGTGACCGACAGCGCCGGCAAACCACTGGCTGGTGCCTCGGTCAGCCTGCTGCTGGCGAGCACCGCCGCTGGCTCGTCCACCACCACCGTGGCTTCGGCCAAGACCGACGCCAACGGTCAGTACAGTTTCGTCAACCTGCTGGCCGGCAGCTACGTCGTTCGAGCCTCTGCCACGGGCTACCAAGCCGGCACGTCGGCCGCGTTCACCGTCGCCCAAGGCGCGACGGTCACTGCCCCGACCGTGGCCTTGGTCGCCTACAGCACCGTCAGCGGTCTGGTGACCGACAGCGCCGGCAAGCCGCTGGTTGGCGCCTCCGTCAGCCTGTTGCTGGCGAGCACAACGCCTGGCTCGTCCACCACCGCCGTGACTTCGGCCAAGACCGACGCCAATGGTCAGTACACTATCATGAACCTGATGGCCGGCAGCTATGTCGTGCGTGCTTCTGCCACGGGTTACCAAACCGGCACGTCTGCCGTGTTCGTCGTCGCCCAAGGCGCCACCGTCACTGCGCCCACGTTGGCTCTCACTGCCTACAGCACCGTCAGCGGCCTGGTGACCGACAGCGCCGGCAAGCCGCTGGCCAATGCCTCCGTCAGTCTGCTGCTGGCGAGCACATCAGGCAACACACAGGCTACTACCGTGGCCTCGGCCAAGAGCGACGCCAACGGCCAATACACTTTCGTCAACCTGATGGCCGGCAGCTACATCGTCCGCGCTTCTGCCACGGGTTACCTGGCCGCCACCTCGGCTGCCTTCACCGTCGCCCAGGGCGCAACTGTCATTGCTCCGATATTAGCCCTCACCGCCTACAGCACCATCAGTGGCTTGGTGACCGACAGCACCGGCAAGCCGCTCGCTGGCGCTTCTGTGAGCCTGCTGCTGGCGAGCGCAATCGGCAGCACGCAGGCTACTACTGTGGCTCCGGCCAAGACCGATGCCAACGGCCAGTACACCTTCATTAACCTGATGGCCGGCAGCTATGTTGTCCGCGCCTCTGCCACGGGTTATCAAGCCGGCACGTCGGCCGCCTTCACCGTCGCCCAGGGTGCCACCGTCACCGCGCCGACCGTGGCCTTGGTCGCCTATAGCACCGTCAATGGCACAATCACCGATGCGGCCGGGGTGCCGCTGGCCAATGCCTCGGTTATCCTCCTGCTCGCCGGAAGCGCCAACTCCACCGCGTCCGGGACTTTGGCCAAGACCGATGCCAATGGGCACTACAGCTTTGGCAATCTCCTGGCAGGTAGTTACGTCGTCCAGGCGTACGCCACCGGTTATCGAAGTGCCACCTCGGTCGCCTTCACCGTAGCCGAAGGTGCTGCCGTCACCGCTCCTACTCTGGCGTTGCTCCTGACACTCACGCCCGCGACCAACTTATTGCCTTAAGTAGATATTCACCGGTCTTCTGGACTCTCACTAAGGGCTGCTGAAATATGAATCCTGGCACAGCGACGGCCGGATCGGCGGCCGTCTGGAGTCTGGAGGATTCATCCATGCCGCACGGTGATTCGTACCGAAAGAAGATCGGCCCTGGACGAAACCCGACGTTGCGTCTCGTCGCTTGCCAGAGCTTGGAGTCCCGCCGCTATCTGGCGGGCAACCCGACCGTCATTGACGTGATGGTCGTCTACACCCGATCGGCCAGGGACGCCGCGGGCGGTGATGCGATCATCCAGTCACTGATCCAGGGGGGCCGTTGACACAACCAACCAGGCCATGGTCAACAGCCGGATTTCCATCACGATCCGACTGGTTCATTCGTTTCAGGTCAATTCCCGTCCATTTTCTGTCCTGTCGAGTATTCGGTCAGTTTTATGTCAATTCTTTCGCCCCCGGCCCGCAGCGATCGATTCGTAAACAATTGCCAATAAACAACTTGCGAACGACACCACCGCCCGGTACCGCGCAAATTTGCACCATTTTCGTCTCCCGCGTTCTTCACTGGCAACTATACTCTACGTTCCCAGCATTGATACATTGTCGAATGACTGAAAGTTGAGCGTCATCAAGCTATCGATATCTGCCCGATGCCGTGTGCCCAATTCGTCGAGGCATTTGTCGATCTCTTGCCGGAAGACGCCGAAACACTACTGGTGTCGCGAGTTCAACACGGCCTTCTTGGTGAATTTCCAGAGCCGTTTGATCAGGTTCAGGTTTGGCGAGTAGGATGGCAGGAACAGCAGCGTCCTGGTTGGCGGTGTGCGGCGCGGCACGCGTGTCTGGGGATTCCGCCGGTGAGGACACCGGCGGCACTCCATGCGATTGCCACGTTGAACAGTGAACGCATGCTGGTTTTCCTTGCCCTTGGGGTGTAGTTCCGGCTATCCTTAAGCGTAGAGAACGAAATGGACGCCAGCTATGATCGACTTCCCGTGCCGATGCGGCTACCTGTTCTCGGTTCCACAGGAACTGTCAGGAACGCCGTTGCAGTGCCCGCAATGTCACGGCCTGGTTGACGTGCCGCTGCTGTCGGACCTGGAGAGCCAGAATCCCGACGGAACCATCAAGGTCGAGAAGTTTGAGCGCAAGTCCGAGCCCGAGCGCATCAAGGAACTGCAGCGCATCTATCGCCCCAGCCGCCGGGACGCCGATGGCGACGAAATCGACCTGCGCGCCACCTTCGAGCAGATTCAAAACGCCGGCGTCGAGGAGATTCCGATCGGGTCCAAGGATGGGTTGATCCCGGCCGCGCCGAAGTATGATCCGGTGACCGGGGAACTGATGGTGCCGCTGGACATCAAGCGCGAGGCAAGCGGCCCGGTGGTCGCCATTCCCGTCGTGCCGACAACGCTCAACTACGCCAGCGGCGTCGCCAAGAATCTGCCGGGGTTCGTGCAGAGCGCGGCTGGTTTTCTGTCGGCGGGCAGCATCGCCGTGCTGTTTGTCATCCTGCTCATTCACCTGTTCACAATTGCGCTGTGGGTGCCGGTGGCCCTGGGGATGCTCACCGCCGGCATCATCCAGTTCATTGTTCCATCTTAACGGTTAGAAACCTTCGCCTTCAGGCGGAACCGCTTCAGCGGGTATTCTGCATTGTCGAGGACTGGACGGTCGCTGTGG
>JANYKD010000064.1 GCA_025361735.1 Phycisphaerales bacterium | reverse complement strand
AACCCTGAACCCTGAACCCCAGAACTACGCCCCCCACGTCATTCCCGCCGCCGCCGCCGACATCTCGAATTCCGTCATCGCGCCCACGAGTGGCAGGATCTGGTCCAGTTCCCTCATCGTCCGCACGAGATGGTCCGCCTTTCCGTGCGTACGCGTTTCCGATCTCGGCCGCTTCAGGATCGCAATCATTCCCGCCCTCTTGGCCCCGACGATGTCGTTGCGCACATTGTCGCCCACGAATATCGCCTCGTCTGGCCCGACGTCCACGAGTCGAAGCGCATGCTCGAACACCCGGCGATCGGGCTTTCGCACGTTCAGCGCGCTCGAGTACACCCGGTGGGGAAAGAACTCCAGCAGGTGTTCGATCTCCAGATGCCTGTCCAGCACGAATCCCGGGACAAACGTGTTGGAAACGATCGCCAGCTTGAGCCCGCGGTTCCGGAAGCGCGTGAGCGTCGGGATCACATCCGGCGCCACTTTGCTGTGTCGCACCGTCGGCGCATACCAGAGCCAGGTCATCTCCCGGAACACGGCTTCATCCAGTTCCAGCCCCAGCTTGATCGCGTTCGTGCGCAGAATCCGTTCGCAGTTCACTTCGCCGCCCGTGATCCGCGACCAGATGAACGACAGCTGCACGGCCTGCTTGTGCATCGTAAAGTACCGCGGAAACCGTGGCAGCCTGTGTCCCAGGCCCGCCAGGTACGTGTGTGCCGCCCGGCCGCCTTCCTCGAACACCTCCCACAATCGCGCGGGCACGGTGTCGAAGAGGGTGTCACCCAGATCAAAAAGTATCGCCTTTAGCATCAATTCCCTCACCTTGGGACGAATTCCGTCAATTCTCGCCGGCTCCGGTTCTCTTTTTCACTTCCTGCCTCGGCTTTTTCACCCTCTCACTTTATACCCGCCATCCGCAGCACCTCGGCCACCATCTTCTCCGCGCCTTGGTATACCTGCCACGGCCCGCCTGCGGTCATATAGCAGGGCGTGGTCACGATCCGGTTGACTTCGTCCACGCAAACATCCGTCGGGCCGGCCTCCACATGCGTGGCTTTCATCGCGCCGATCGCCTGTGCCGTCCCGTTGTCCGTGCCAATTGTCACCCTGGGCTTCAGCCCCATCGCCCCGAGAATCCCGGCCGCCAGCACCGGTGCGATGCACGCCAGCCCGATCGGCTTCTTCGCCTTGACCATCTCTCCAACCAGCCGGGCCACTTCCGGATTCACCTTCATCCCCGCCCCGTCTTTCGCAAATGTCGACAGATTCTTCACCGCGCCGAACCCGCCCGGAAAGACCAGCGCGTCGAGCTGCTCGGCGTTAACCGTCGCCATGTCCCGGATTTGCCCCCGCGCAATCCGCGCCGACTCTTCCAGCACATTGCGCCCGCCACTGGCCGGCTTCCGCGTCGCATGGTTGATCACCTCGGCCTGCACCACATTGGGCGCCATGCACACGACCTGCGCCCCTTGCTTGTCCAGCGCAATCAACACGCTGACGGCCTCGTGGATCTCCGATCCATCGAACACCCCGCATCCGCTCAATACCACTCCGACTCGCATTGCCATGATCCCGATCTCCAGGTAGCGCCGGTGCCCTCACCGGCATCTTCGTACAGCGACAGAATCCGACCCGGCGCGGCATCGGCCCAGTTTCGCCGACTCCAAGCCTTGCCGCGGGCTGGCATTATACAACGACACCACGACCGCCGAAACCGGCAACACCTATGACTATTTCTTCACTTTCGCAAACTGCGCTCTGCGGATAGCATCGCCTACGAGTATGTCCGTGGATTCCCCGCGGCAAGGAGTTGGCATCTCGCATGGCATCAGAAATCGTTTCGCCCAACGCAGGCAAATCATTCTCTCCCGGGGCCGGCGCCAAATGGGCCGTCCTCCTCGCCGCCTTTCTTGGCTGGATGTTCGACGGTCTGGAAATGGGCATCTTCCCGCAGATCGCCCGCCCGGCCATGACCCAGCTCGTCCCCGAGCCGGCCGCAAAATACGCGGCCGCCGCCGTTACGGCCGCGATCCCCAAGACCACCGACCCCGCCGCCAAAGCCGCCCTTGAATCGGTGCGCAAGGACGCCTCCGACGAAGCCGTCAAGGCCACGCTCTCGGCTTTGCGCACCGCCGGCACCACCGACGCCGTTCGTCAGGCCGCGGTCAAGACCTGGAAAGCGGCCCTGGAAGATCAGATCAAATCCTGGCATCAGTTCATTAATGCCATGTTCCTCTGGGGCGCGGCCCTTGGCGGGCTGGTCTTCGGCTGGCTGGGCGACAAGATCGGCCGGGTCAAGTCGATGGCCGCCTCGATTCTGGTCTATTCCGGCTTCACGGGCCTGCTCTACTTCGCCCACAGCCCGATGCAGATCGCGGTCCTGCGCTTCACCGCCGCCATCGGCATGGGCGGCGAATGGGCCCTGGGCGTGGCGCTTGTGATGGAGGTTTGGGATGCCAAACACCGCCCCATGCTGGCCGGCCTGATCGGCGCGGCCTCCAACGTGGGCTTCGTCATGGTCGGCGTGATCGGCCGCATCTTTCCCGTCACCGAGACCAGTTGGCGCTGGGTGGTTCTCACCGGTGCGGCGCCGGCCCTGCTGACTTTCCTGATCCAGATATTCGTCCCCGAATCGCACATGTGGAAGGAGTCACAGAAGAAGGCCCCGTCCAAGCCGCTGCAAGAACTCTTCTCCAACCCTCGCCTGACTGTGCTGGCCGTGATGGCCATCTGCTTCGCCTCGGTTGCCCTGCTTGGCACATGGGGCGCGGTGCAGAACATCCCCGCCTGGGTCGGTGGCATGACCGGCGTGCCCGCGTCCGCCAAGGGCTCGGTCCAGATCGCCTCCGGGATGGGCGCCATTGTCTTCTGCCTGATCGCGCCCATGATTGCCGCCGCCCTCAACCGCCGGGCCGCCTATTTCCTGCTTTGCCTCGCCTCGCTGGCCGCCTGCGAATTACTCTTCCTCGGGTTCACCACCTACAACTACAGTTTCCTGGCCATGTCCTTCATCGTCGGCGGCGTGTCGGCCGCGTTCTACGGCTGGCTGCCGCTGTATCTCCCGGAACTGTTCCCCACGCGCGTCCGCGCCACGGCCCAGGGCATCGCCTTCAACTTCGGCCGCATCCTCGCCGGCGTCGGCGCCATCTGGGGCGGCACCATCGGCGGCACCTATGCGAAGATGGGCGCCTACGTTTCCCTGGTTTACGTCATCGGTATGGTCATCATCTGGTTCGCCCCCGAAACCAAAGGCAAACCCTTGCCGGAGTAGAATGTCCCTCCTCATCCGCGATTTCGACCTCCGCGTCGTCAACCTGAAGACCCGTCTCCCTTTTCGCTACGGCATCGTCACCGTCACCGCCTTGCCGCACCTCTTCATCTCCGCCGACTGCGAGATCGACGGCCAGCCCGTGCGCGGCGTCGCCGCCGAGCACCTCGCCGCCAAGTGGTTCACCAAGAATCCGGCCCAGCACTATCGCGACGAAATCGCCGAGATGACCCACGTCATCCGCGCCGCCTGCCGGCATGCCGTGCAGGCCGGCCAGGCCGCCACGCCCTTTGAACTCTGGCGCCGCGTCTACCTTGGCCAGAAACGGTGGGCCGCCGCTACGACCTACCCGCCCCTGTTGGCCGGCCTGGGCGTCTCCCTCGTCGAGCGCGCCATGCTCGATGCCTTCTGTCGCGGCCGCGGCATCTCCTTCTCCCAGGCTCTGCGCCGAAGCCAGCTCGGCCTGGACCTTCGCCAGTACTTCACCGAACTGCTCGGCCGTCCCGATCTCCTGCCCGCCAGCCCGGCCGCCGATCTGCTTCCCGCCCAACCGCTCGACTCGGTCACCGCCCGCCACACCGTCGGCCTCATCGACCCGCTGACCGATGCCGACATCGCCCCGGCCGATCGCCTCGATGACGGCCTGCCTCAGTCTCTCGAAGAGTGCATCCGTGTCTACGGCCTGTGCCACTTCAAGATCAAACTCGCCGGCGATGTCCCCAAAGACCTGGCCCGTCTGCGGCAACTCGCCGGCATTCTCGACGCGGCCTGCGGCGGCGACTACGCCTTCACGCTCGATGGCAACGAAAACTTCAAGGAACTCGCCCCGTTCCGCTCGCTCTGGCAGGAACTTGTCAACGATCCCGCCCTGCGCGGGTTCATCGAGCGGCTGATCTTCATCGAGCAACCCCTGCACCGCGACGTCGCCCTGTCCCCGGCCATCAAGGCCGGAATGCTCGCCTGGAAAGACCGCCCGCCACTCATCATCGACGAATCCGATGGCACGCTGGCCGGACTGGCCACGGCCCTGGACTGTGGCTACATCGGCACCAGCCACAAGAACTGCAAGGGCATCTTCAAGAGCATCGCCAACGCCTGCCTGATCGAATCGCTGCGCCGTTTCGATCCAGCGCGCAAGCTGATGCTCTCCGGCGAGGATCTCTCCAATGTCGGCCCGATCGCCCTGCAGCAGGACCTCGCCGTGGCCGCCAATCTCGGCATCGCCAGCATCGAGCGCAACGGCCAGCACTATTTCCGCGGCCTGAGCATGCACTCGCAGGCATTGCAGCAACAAGTGCAGTCCGCCCATCCCGATCTGTTCGAGTGGAACGTGCCTTCCTCCGGATCACCACAACACGGAAACTCCCCTCGATCGTCTCCTGGGAATTCACCCGCCCAACCCTTCGCCACCGTCGCCATCCGCGCCGGTCGCATCAGCACCAAGAGCGTCTGCGCCGCTCCCTTCGGCGTCGGTTTCGATTTGGACACATCCCCGTTCCAATCGCTGGACACATGGAAATTCGAATCGCTGGGAATCGCCTGACGCTCAACGCCCACGGAACTTGTTCCGTGGGTTCCCCCGACACCCCCGACACGCCCCCCCCCGGTTCGCCCGCCAGCGGCGTGGTCGATTCATCGACCACGTCAGACGAACTCTCAAGACATCTCACATGCACAAGCGCCGCTGCCCGGCATGACATTCCCAGCCATGCCGCGCGCCGCGACCCATCGGTCATGCCGAGCGATGCGACCCATCCGTCATGCAGAGCGCGGCGAAGCATCTCTGCGTTCGAGCGCAATACGTCGAACTCACAAGGTGTGTCACGTGAACAATCGCACTTGTCTCGCCGTCGCTCGGCCTGACGTTACGTCATGCGGAGCGCAGCGAAGCATCTCCGCCCGACCTGAAGAAACTCCTCCCCCACCAAACCCACCATCAGGAAAATCCCCACTTTCGCCTTGACACCGAACACACTACATCCTAACATACACCAATCCACAGCACCTGTGGCCGCGACGGCGTATGATCGCATTCGCACAATCCGCTGTCCCTCACAACCCGAAAGGAGCGTCCCCATGTCCGCACCCGTGCCTCAAACAACCGCGTCTCTCTACACCCTTCGCAAACGCATCCTCACCCATCTTGCCCTGGCCATCGCCGCCGCCGCCCAGCGCCTCCACGCCATCACCGCCGGCCAATCCGAAACCACCCCCGCCGATCTTCGCGCCGCCCTCGCCCTCATCAAACTCGCCCCCAAAATCCTCTCCGAACTCCCCTCCGATCCCGACCAGGACGAAGACGCTGACCATGAAGCATTGCCCCACTCCGCGGAATCCGCCGATCCGGCAGCGTCTGTTTCAACACCCCATCTCGCCGACAAAGTGCCGCCGGTGTCCCCACCGGCGGAAACAATTGGTGTCCCCGCGCAAACTCCCAAGCCACCTCCACCCACCATCTCCGCCAACCCCTCAAATCCCAAACCACGCATTTCAAGACCCAAATCTCCAATTTCAAATCTCGAATCTGAAATCACAAGCACAAAATCTGAAATCTCAAATCTCAAATCTGAAATTCCCACTCCCAAACCTCAACCCAATTCTTCCCCGGCTCCCGACCCCGGACCCCGAACCACGGACCTCCGCCTCCCCGGCCCCAAACTCCCACCCGGCCGTTGCACGCGCTGCGGACTCGCTCACGGCACCGCCCCCTGTCCCGATCCCTGGGATCCCCGTGCCGTTGCCATCGCCGCCCGCGCCGAAGCCCTGCACCGCGCCGCCACCGGCAGACACTGAAACAGCGTCCCGGTACCGTTCACGTCGGTGATCGGTAGGACAGACATGCTTGAAAGTAGAGCCGGTGCCCCCACCGGCTTCTTCGGACGGCGTTCGCTCGCCAAGCCGACGAGGGCGTCGGCTCTACTGTTCGAAACTGACGGATCATTCCGGTGCAGCCACGCTGTTCCACGCCGTCGGCCACGACCTCTTCGTGCCGGCGCAGGCCATCGAATGTAGTGCCGCCGGTGTCCCCACCGGCGGAATCTCGGGACCCGGCCGCGACGCCGACACGCATGTCCGTATGCCCGATTGTCGGATCAATTCGCCTGCTGTCGTTCGTCGTCCGAGCCGGTCTCTGTGGCCTCTGTGGTTCCAACTCTTTCGGCTGCCGGAAACGCCGCCATTCAGATCTCACGCCAAGCCGCCAAGCCGCCGAGAATGCGGAATTCTTTGCGGCTTGGCGCCTTGGCGTGAGGTTGTCTTCTCTCTGCTCTGCTTGGGAAAGCGATCTTCGTGGTTCTTCGTGGCCCTTGGTGGGCGGAAGTCTTCGGTTCAGATAAGACGGCATGATTCAAATCGCAGGGTCTGTTGACGGCCGGAGAAGCGGATCGTAGCGTGTTGGGATTGTAGTGGGCTCTGCGGCCATGTCGGCGGCCCCGGAAAGCCTTGGTGGGAGCGATGATATGATTCATGTCCCGTGTTACTGTCCCGGCCGTTTGCACGAACCCTTTTTCATTTTCAGCAAGGTATTTCTGCTTGTCGTTCTGCTGGGAACCGTCTCTTGTCTGCGTACCAGCGATTCCAAGAGCACAGTTGCAGTTCCCCAAGGTGATTCGCAGCAAGCAAGTGACCTGACGAATCTAATGGTGACTTGGCCAACCAGACCCCGATTCCACGACGTGATCGATAAGGTCACGGGCAAACCCGCTGCTGTTGTTGTGTACCTGGAAGCAACGCACTGGCCGGAATGGGATCCAGAGTGGCCAAGACTGGTTTTGGCGATTTGGAACGATGGCCGGATTGTTCGCTCGCACGACTCGGTTGAGGGTGGGGAACCGTACTCGGGAGGAGCGATTACTCCAAACGAGGTGCGTGCCTTGATCGCGCGGTTGACAAGGCATTCCGTCGACGCATTTGTCCGACATGGAACTACGTATTGTGGCCCGAGTTATCCGAGCACACACATATTCTTTCGTACAGACGACGGCCATGTGTTCGAAATCGACTCGTGGCACGAGTATCGGGAACACGGCGGCCAACGCGTGTTTGACGGTAAATACTGGGTTTCTCTCAATGCCGGTCGAACCGCCGATGACATCATTGCTGGAGCGGATGAGAACTACAAATCATTCAGGTCTCTCTGGGTATTGTTGAGGCAGAGCATAGATGCTGCAGTTCCAGCATCCCTGCAGCCGATGGCCACCTCAACACTCCGATTCGTGAACCAATTGAAACTGGAATGAGGGAAGGGTCAGGGTCAATAACGGAAACTATCTGGAAAACGGAACATGATTTGGATCGCGACATCCGTTTGACGGTTGGAGAAAGGGATCGTAGCTTGTTGGGATTGCAGCAAACCCTGCGGCCATGTGCCCGGCCCCGGAATGCCTCGGTGGGAGCGATGATATGAATCACGTCCCATTTTACGGATCGATGATGTCGGTACTGACGATTCGATCTTGGATCACAGGTCGTGTTGCCCGTAAGGCGATGGTTAGTCTGTGCATGGTTCTACTGGCTTTGTGGGTAAGAAGCGCGCTCACATCGGACGTGTTGCTGCTCCAGGGTCCGAACGTGGTTTACGGACTCCAGCTTGCGGAGGGGGGCATCATTTTTCAGCGTGATGAATTGCAGCAAACTCGGGGCGGTGATTGGCGGGCCACCTGGCACAGAGAAGAGGTGATTTACCGCGACGACGATGAGTGGCTTTCTTTCGGCAGCAGGATCGGGATTCTGGCGATACCCACAACATTCGCGTGGTCCGATGGGCGGCCTGATTCCATGCGGTTCGTACCGGCATTGGCCAGACGCGTGGAACTGCCGCTGTGGCTGCTCGTCTTAGTGACAGGGGCATTTCCCGGCTATCGTTTAGCCACCTGGGTGTATAAGCGACACCTCCAACAACGACAGGCTGATCGTATTGCCAGGGGATGCTGTCCGATGTGCGGATACGATGTTCGCGCCACGCCACAACGATGTCCGGAATGCGGCCACGAACTCTTGCAGCAAAGTGCGCCCGTGTCACGGCAGCACCGTGTTCGGAAGGTATTGTTGACGCGTTGGACGATCCTTGTGGTTGTCGTGGTTCTGGGCATCGTTCTGATAGTGGGCATGCGTCTGATGACCGTGCGATCCGCAGAGGAGGCGAGGCTGGCACTGGCCGCATGGCAGGGTCGCAACAAGATTGAGGCTGAGTTGCTGGATACTTATATGAAAGCCGTGACCCGCCGCGCAGAGGGGAAGGACACGCCCGAATTTACGTCGCTTGCCGCAAGAGTGTACGAGGGGACTTTGCGGGGTGTGATCGTCTCCAAAACGGATATCCTGACGTTCTTTGGCCCGCCGGACTTCGTCAATGCGCCCCACCAGTTCTTCTACCTGTATGCCCGGAGATCCTCGCCGCAAGGAGAGGAATGTGACTTCTGTATCGTGCAGTTCGACTCCAGCGAGCGTATGTCGCAAACGGGATTTGGGACAATTGACGGAACGTTTGTGGCAACCGCCCGACCCAGGATGCGGAATAACCCCACGACATTGCCAACGACTCGACCCTCCCCAATCCAATGGCAAGCCTTCTGGTCGCGGGTTCGGCAATTCGGCGGACATTGATTCGGACATTCGTAAGGGAACGCTCCGGAAAACGGGACATGGTTCAAATCGCAGGTTCTGTTGATGGCCGGAGAAGCGGATCATAGATTGTCGGGATTGCAGCGGACCCTGCGGCCATGTGCCCGGCCCCGGAAAGCCTCGGCGGGAGCGATGATATGAATCATGTCGAGTTTCATGGCCCCGACGTTGGTGTGGAAGACAGGGCACAGGGTACTCGACGCAGAGCGAGAAGGGATGGGACGTCTGATGCAGCCGATGACGCCGATACAGTATGCATTTGAGGTGGCTTACGACACGGCACTGAAGGTGATCGATCATTCGAAAGTGGAGTTGCTCGACGTACCCGGCACGCGTTTCTTTGAGCAGCACATGTTGCCACGACTCCCGGAGTATCTCGATGCGAGCAGGCTGCAGGAGATTGATCGCGCTGTCACCGGGCGCTGAAAACCAGCCAGTCGTGGGCGCTTCAAAACCAGCCACTTTGAGACCAAGGAGATTTGCCGTTTACGGTTCGTTCTTTTCGCGA